>DATLQP010000370.1:0-6705 GCA_035535155.1 Propionibacteriaceae bacterium | reverse complement strand
GTGCGCAGGTCGGCCGTGACGAGCTCGGGGACCTCGAGGGCGGCGTAATGGCCGCCCTTGTCGAACTCCGACCAATGCACGATGTTGGCGTTGTCGCGCTCGGCCAGCGGTCGAATGGTCTGGAAGTCGTGTGCAAACACTGCCACGCCAATGCGTCCTTGACTCACCGCCGGCTTGGCTCCGGAGTGGCTTTCGCTGTAGTGGTAGCGCACCGCGTTGGCGGAGGTATTGGTTAGCCAGTAGAGCGAAACCTGAGTCAGGACCTGCTCCTCCGTCACCAGGCTGGTTCCGTTGCCGAAGTTCTCGAACAGCTCGTTGTACGCCAACTGGCCGACCGGCGAGTCCGACAGCGCAGCCGCGATGGTCTGTGGTCGCGTGCCGTTCATCTGGTTGTAGCCGCCGACCGACTGGAACCAACCAAGGAACTCCAGAGCGGCGTACTCCTTTGGACCGAACTTCTCGAACTCGCCCGGGTCGCCGGAGGGAAACGAGAACAGCTGCAGCACGTGCGCGCCCAGGAACCCAGGCGGATCCAACACCGCTAGCTCGCGGGAGATCAGCGCGCCTCCATCGCTGCCATGCGCGCCGTAGGAGTGATAGCCGAGCCGGCGCATGAGGGTGTCGTAGGTTTGGGCGACGCGAGCCATCGTCCAGCCCTCACCGACCAATGGCGTACTGAAGCCGAAGCCCGGCATCGACGGAATCACTACATCAAAGGCATCTTCGGCCCGTCCGCCATGAGCGACCGGATCGGTCAGCGGACCGATCATGTCGAGAAACTCCGCGAACGACCCCGGATAGGTGTGCGCAAGCAGCAACGCAGTGGCACCGGCCTCCTTGGATCGCAGGTGGACGAAATGCACAGTCTGATCGTCGATCTCGGTCACGAAGTTCGGTACCGCGTTCATCCGGGCCTCCTGCGCCCGCCAGTCGAACTGCCGCCACTCAGCAACCATCTTCTGCAGGTACGCAACGGGCGTCCCGTAGTCCCAGCTGTCGTTCGGCGCTCCGATGGGATAGCGCGTGTTGGCGAGGCGGCGATGCAGATCGTCGACCGCCTCCTGGGATATGGAGATGGTGAAGGGACGGATGGTGCCGGTCTCGCCGGCGACTGTTGTGGTCATGCCTCAGACGCTAGGGTCCTTTTAGGACAGTTTCGTTCCGCTTTTCAGGAAGGAATCACCCTCGATGTACCAGACCTCCGGCCGACTGCTAGCTCTGCTTGGGCTAATACAGTCCCGTGCGATGTGGAGCGGCAGCGAGCTCGCGTCGCGCCTCGAGGTCAGCGGCCGCACCCTGCGGCACGACATCGAACGGCTCCGCCAACTCGACTACCCGGTCGAGGCCGTACGCGGACCAGGTGGGCATTACCGGCTAGGAGTCGGCGCGAAGCTGCCTCCGTTGCTTCTCGACGATGACGAGGCCGTTGCCGTAGCCGTCGGCCTACGCGCGGTCACCGGTGTGAGCGGCATCGAGGAGACCAGCACCCGCACCCTGGTCAAGCTGGAGGCCGTCCTGCCGCACCGGCTCAAGCTGCGGGTCAGTGCGGTACGCGATGCCGTGCAGGCCGGGCCCGAGAACACAGGCACCAACGTGCCCGATCCCGAGGTCGACGCGGGAGTCCTGTTGGCCGTCGCAGCCGCAATCCGTGATCATGAGGAAATCCGTTTCGGCTATCGCGATGACGAGCGGTTCCAGGTCGAGCCGTACCGGCTCATCAGCTGGCAACGACGCTGGTATCTGGTGGCCCGCGACGCCTCGACAGCGGATTGGTCGAGCTTCCGGCTCGACTGGATGCAGTTACGAGTCCCTGGCGGCCGGCGATACACACCAGTTGAGCTGCCAGGCGGCGACTACCCAGCCTTCGTGCTTCGTACCACTGCATTCGCAGGCTGGCATGTGCATGCCCGAATCACAGTGCACGCACCCGCCGTCGAGGTTCTCAGTCGGATCAACCCAGCCGTCGGCGTCGTCGAAGCGATCGACGACAACACCTGCGTCTTGGTGACCGGAGCCGACAGCGTCGAGACGGTCGCGGTCTACATCGGCATGCTCGGACTCGACTTCACTGCAACTGAACCACCCGAGCTCGTCAGCCATCTGACGACGCTCGCAAAGCGCTACGCAAACGCTGTCCTCGTGGCGTCATGAGTGCATTCTCCTAAGCGCCCGCACGGATGCCTGCTCTTGTGTACAAACCGGCTCGGCGTGGGTCAGCGACAACCTCGTCATCACCTGCACCACCAACAACTCGACAGTAAAGCTCAAGGTCCGCTACGACGTCATCGACAAGAACATCGTTCGCGGGACCGTGACGAGCCAAAGTGGCGAGCCTGTCGACAAGATCATTTTCCACCGAGTGAGCGAGCCATGATCATGAGTGCTGCTATTGGGTGACGCCGCAAATCCACGATCGCCGGCGGTCGGCACATCGTGGAGGATGAATCGGGCGGCCGCAGCAGAGGAGGGAGGATGGCTGAAACGACCGTCATGAACGGCGCCCTCAGCCGTCCGGGGGCACGGTTCGTCGCCATTGGGCTCTTTCTCATGGCGTTCTTCACCGTGCTGTGGGCGACGTGGTCGTTCTACGACCTGCCCGTAGTCTTCGGCGCCGGGGTCGTCGTGATCTTTGGAGCATTCGCGGTGGTCTTTGTGGTCAACAGTGTCCAGCTGATCCGGTCAGCCTCCCGGCTACCCTCGCCCGCCGGAGACGAGTCGCAACGCCGAGGCCGCGCCTTGCAGTTGGGGTTCGGCATCACCTTCGCCAGCGAGGGCGTAGTCATCGCCATTGTCTGCGTCCTGCTGGCGATAAACGGCGGCTACGCCTACTTCGCACCGGCGATCGCCCTGGTGGTCGGCTTGCACTTCATTCCGTTCGGGTTCATCTTCGGCCGTACCATCGATTTCTACATCGCCGGTTGGGTCGTGGTTTGGGCCCTTGTCGGGATCTGGCTGATTGCCTCCCAGACCATTGATGCGCCACTGGTGGCATCGCTCGTCGGAGTCGCCACTGCCTGCGGCACTGCCGCGTACGGCGTCTACATGCTGCGAGTCAAACGGGCGATCCTGGCGACCCTGGCCGAATCGGATCCAGGCGCCGCACCTGCGCGGTAAGGATGGACCGGTTGATCGACCTCACTGGACCCCGCCGCCGAGGCGCTGGACGGAGGGGTCCTACCTGCCCGGCGGCCGACGACGGACGAGCTTCTGCTGCCATGAGTCGAGGACGGGGACTCATTGTCAGGGCTCTCATTGGGCGTCCTCGGCGCCGCGCTGGATGCCCAGAGTTGCTATGAGGTCCTCGTGCAGTTCCATCCACACCGTGTGACAGGAATCCACCTTTGGGCGATTGATCCAGGAGTGCTCGCCCCGCTCAGCACGTTCGAGGGCAGCCAAGAAGCGTCCGTCGTACCCCCCGAACCGGGCGAGTCGTCCGGCGAGTTCCACGCATAGCCTGGGGAGCTTGCCGGCCAGAGCCGCCAACGTGACGAGCACGCGCTGATCCCACGCCCGGTCCTTGTGGTCATTGATGGCGAGCGGATCTGCTCCGCTGGGTCGGAGTTGCCAGTCTGTGCAGGCACGCAGGAGTAAGGCGTTGTCAGGCAAGAACGCCTCGTACGCGTCGCGGACGCTCGCTACGAAGTGGGTCGTTGCGAGCTCCTCCGCCAGCTGACGTTCGTTCTCCGCCCGACCTGCTTCGGTCAGGGTCCAACCAGCTATACCGGCGACCTCGACCCGGGTGATCCAGCCGACCGCCTGAAAGTCGAGCAAGCACTCACGCGCGACGGCGGAGTCGAGATTGAATCGCGCGGTGACCTCGTTGTCGTCCGCCATGCCCTTGAGGCGTACGGCGTGGAGAGCCAGCAGTTCGGGCGTGGACCTGACGGGCGCCGTCACGGACGTACTCCCACCTCAGCGAGTGTAGGAGTCGGACCGGGCGAAGTTCGCAACCGTGTCCAGTTCAGGGACGTAGCCGTCAGTGGCGTCTACGTCGAGCGTCGGTGCGTCGATAGTTATTGGCTCGAACGACCGCTCGATCGAGAAGTGGCCCGCGTCGTCATGCGCAGCACGGGCGGGATGCTCCCGCATGCGCTGTGTGGCTCGGGATCGGGCGACCACCGGATCGACGTGGCAGCGCACAACTCGGAGCTTGCCCAGCGGCCCCAGCGGCTCGAGTCCGCGAGCCCAGGCCGCGTGCTGGAACGCGGCCTCGGCGACATGAGTCACACCGTGCTCGAGGAAGAGTCGGATGGCGACGAAGAAGAGGCTGTACGTACGCCGGGTGAGCGGATCGAAGGTAGCGGGAACGAAGCCCGGAGTGGCCGCGACCATGCCCTCCTTGATCTCGTCGCGACAAAGTGCCGGGCAACCGACCGCCGATGCTAACCGGTGCGCCAAGGTGGTCTTGCCCGATCCGGCGGGCCCGCTGACCACGATGAGCGTTGGCATACTGATGAGCTCTTCGGCTGCGTTCATGTGCCGACCATGCCAGGTCAAGTCAGTGCCCCGAGTGGCGCGTCCAGAAGTCAACGGGATTACGGCCTGGACGAAAACCGCAGGCCTCAACCATGGCGACAGCCTCACCGAAGTTGCGCCCAACCCACTCCGGCTGATGGGCGTCACTTCCGAAGGTGATGGCTTCTCCACCTTCTTGGCTCCACCACTGCACGACCCAGGGTCGAATCTTTCCGCCGACATTCATCTCTAGTGCCCGACCACTGCGCGCCACCGCGCGTAGCGCCTCACGGAAATCGTCCTCGAACTTGGTCGGATCAAAGGGGCCGGCGTCTTTTGTCGGCCAGTAGCGGACCGCGTAGTCGATGTGCGTCAATACCGCGAAGGCATCGGACCCGTCGATCATGCGGGGCACCTCGGCCAGATACTGTCCCATGACGTCCGCGGCCGGCCACAGCCGATATAGGCCCGGCGGCTCAAAGAACTTGTTACCAACCTGTAGCACGTGCAAGGAACCGAGCACGCGCTCAAGTTGTCCAAAGCCGGGCAATTCCGCAGCGGCTTTTCCGGTGCGATGCGGTTGGCCGAGTTCCATTCCGGTGATGATTCGGAGGTCCGGAAACTTGTCACGGCAGCGGTCCACGCACTCCAGGTATTGGCCGATGTCCACAGGGGGCAGAGCCAGCGCTCCCTCTGGCGTGAGAAACGCCTTGAGATGGTCAAGACCAGCAAGGTCGCTGGGATCGACCTCCCAGGCCATCAAGTCCAGATGATCAGTGAAAGCCACGGCGGGAAGGCCCAATTCGGTCGCCTGCGCGCACATTCGCTCCATCAAGCCAGGCGTAGCGCCGGTGTCCCAGGACCACTCGGTGTGCACATGACTGTCGGCTGGGAGCATCATTGACCACACTGTCGAATTCAGTCGGCGTCGCAATCACGCCTCAAGGCATCAGCGCAGCTGATGAGGAATCGGCAACTGCTCTGAATTCCCATTATGGAACGGCCTGCCGGCGGCAGCACCCGCCGAGCGCCGATTCTGGGTTGTGGCGACGCTGCACGGAAGGCAGGAATTCATGACGTCCAATCGGCCGGTACCGGACCAGTCAGATTCCAGCATCGACGCGGACGCGTTCAGCGCGTTCGAGGCTGCCGGCTGGGAACACCAAGCGCCGACGTATGACGATGTCATCGGCCAAGTGACCAGTCGACTCGTACCCCCTCTGCTAGATGCCGCGAGGGTGCAGCGCGGCTCCCGGGTCCTCGATGTTGCGACGGGCCCGGGGTACGCGGCTGCAGAAGCTGCGGATCGGGGCGCCTCGGTGGTTGGCGTGGATGTCGCCCCGGCAATGGTCGGGCTGGCCCGCCGGCTGCATCCGACGATCGAGTTCCGCCTCGCCAAAGCCGAAGCTTTGCCGTTCGAGGCCGGCGTGTTCGATGCCGCTGTCAGCAACTTCCTCGTGCCCCACTTAGCTCAACCCGAGCGAGCCGTCTCCGAGCTGGTGCGGGTGGTGCGTGACGGCGGAAGAGTGGCGCTCACTACGTGGGATTGGCCGGCCAAGATGCGCCTCCTTGGCGTATTTCCCGCCTCGTTCGAAGAGGCGGGCGCCCTGCCGCCGCACGACGTTCCAGCCGGACCGCGCTTCTTCAGCTTCGCCGATGAGGAGGTCTTCGCAAACCTACTGGTGGACAGCGGGCTGAGTGATGTTCGGATCATCACAGTCTCCTTCGACCATCAGATTCAGTCCGCGGAGGATCTGTGGCAGGGAATGCTTGGTGGAACGGTGCGGACCTCGGCGTTCTACCTGGGCCAACCGGAGCAGACCCGTCACAACATCCGGGCCGCTTTCGACCGGCTAATCCTCGACTACCGGCGCGGGGACTGGTTCGAACTGCCCATATCGGTGAAATTGGCCAGCGGAATCAAGTTCCCGAACAACGAGCCCGGCTGACATACGGCTCGCCTGGCGCACAGCCAAGGGCTTCGCGGCGTTCGTGCGGCCGCGACGACGAGTCGGCCGAGGGTGTTCGCCGCGGTGGCGCACCGGGTGCACGAGAAGTAGTGCACGGTCGGCCGCACGCTGCGCGGGGGTACCGAGACGATCCAGATGCTCCCGGTTTCGCCGCCGGCCGCGGAAGCATAGGTTTTCCTCATGAGCATCGAGGTCACCGGCCCCATCCGCGACCGGTTCGACGAGATCCTCACGCCGGAGGCGCTGGACTTCCTGGCCGACCTGCACCGGCGCTTCGACG
>DATLQP010000369.1:0-6428 GCA_035535155.1 Propionibacteriaceae bacterium | reverse complement strand
TAGTGTCGCGCTAGATGAGAGTCGGAGCATCCGCTCTAGGAGTTGATCATGGTCGATCGAATCAGTGCGTCCGCATACAACAGCTGGTGGCAGTTCCGGGCTGACTCGTGGTCACGCCTCGAGGAAGCGGCCGGGCGGATCGTCACCTCGTTGCGGCGCGGGAAACCCATCGACCACGACATGACCGAAGCTGTGCATGCACAATGCGCGGCGCTGGCGCCGCTAGAGCAGTTTTGGGCTTTTCCAGGCCACGCTGCCTTCGGTGTGGTCCAGGAGTTGGCGGCGGCCGGAGCCTGGGAACGGCTGGCACGGATGATGGCTCGGATCAATCGCGCGCTCGTCACCGAATCCTACCGGTCCGGGTCATTCGACGACATCTCCTACGGAGAGCATCGCGACGACAGCGAGAACCTGATCATTACCGGGATCCATGATCATTCTCGCAAACCGTACTTCGAGGTGCTCGTTGTCGAGACCATGTCGCCGGCCCAGGAAGAGCAACTCCGCGAGGAGGTGCATACCTGGCGCCGACCGACAGATCCATTCATCTACGAGCTAGTTGTGGTCGGCAGCGGTGTCGAGGCGGCAGTCGCCATGCAACTGAACGCAAACATCCAGGCGTGCGTAATCAGGAGACGCTTCGCCCACGCCGCGCTGCGTGATCTCAGCAGCCTGGCGAACTTCGCCGACACCACGCTGGCAGATGATCTTGCCGACCACTCCCCTGATGAACGCGCCGAGATTCTGGCGCCGCGGCTGGCGAAGATCCGTCCCGAGGTCGATCTCTACCTGATGACCGAGATCGCTGTCGAAGAAGTCGCCGGCATGGTGAGCCATCACTTCCGACGGGTATTCCACGCCCGGGAAGGGGCACTCGAGCTCCACTTGACCGTACTTGCTGGGGTTGTCGAGCGGTACCGTACGCCGTTTTTCGAGGCCCTCCGCGCCTATAGCCAGCGGCCGACCGGAGTGTTCCACGCACTGCCGATCTCGCAAGGAAAGTCGATCGTGAACTCGCACTGGATCAGCGACATGGTTGGCTTCTACGGCCTCGAAATCTTCTTGGCCGAGACCTCGGCAACCACCGGCGGGTTGGACTCGCTGCTCGAGCCAACCGGTCCACTGCGCGAGGCTCAACAACTCGCGGCCGAGACCTTCGGCTCGCGGCAGACCTACTTCGTCACCAACGGAACCTCCACGGCGAACAAGATCGTCGCACAGGCGTTGGTGGCGCCGGGCGACATCGTCCTGGTCGACCGGAACTGTCACCAGTCACACCACTACGGGCTGGTGCTCGCCGGTGCGGAAGTGAGCTACCTGGACGCGTACCCGCTCAACGAATTCTCGATGTACGGAGCAGTACCGCTGGACGAGATCAAATCCAACCTCCTCGCGCTGCGTGCCGCAGGCAAACTGGATCGCGTCAAGCTGCTGATGCTGACCAACTGCACTTTCGACGGCATCGTGTACGACGTCAGCCGGGTGATGGAGGAATGCCTCGCCATCAAGCCCGATCTGGTGTTCCTGTGGGACGAGGCGTGGTTCGCGTTCGCCCGCTTCCATCCGGTGTACCGGCCGCGTACCGGAATGGAGGCAGCCCGGGCACTTGCCGAAAAGCTGCGTTCGGCTGAGTACCGGGCGAAGTACGAGGCGAGCCTGCCTCGCGATGAGAGCCCCGACGCGATGCTCAGGCAACGCCTCATTCCTGACCCGGCGCGGGCTCGGGTGCGGGTCTACTCAACGCATTCGACGCACAAGACCATGACGGCGCTGCGTCAGGGCTCCATGATCCACGTTTATGATCAAGACTTTGCCCTGAAGGTGGCGGAAGGCTTCCATGAGGCCTATATGGCGCATACCTCCACCTCCCCCAATTACCAGATCTTGGCCTCTCTTGATCTTGGTCGTAGGCAGGCCGCGCTGGAAGGCTTCGAGCTGGTACAACGCCAGATCGAGTACGCGATGAAGCTGCGCGATGCGATTGATCATCATCCGCTGCTGAGCAAGTACATGCACTGCCTGAGTACGGCAGAGCTCATCCCCGAGCGGTACCGCGCTTCCGGCATCGCCCAGCCGCTACGTACCGGACTGAGCAACATGGTCAGGGCGTGGGAGCAGGACGAGTTTGTGCTCGATCCGTCGCGGGTGACTGTCTACGTCGGCCTCACCGGTATCGACGGAGCAACGTTCAAGCGCGAACAGCTGATGGACAAGTTCGGTATTCAGATCAACAAGACCTCGCGCAACACGGTTCTCTTTATGACCAATATCGGGACCACGCGCAGCTCGGTCGCCTACCTCATTGAGGTTCTGGTGAGCATCGCGAGGGATATCGATACCCGGGCCACGGAGATGAACCTTGCCGAGCGGGCAGCGTTTGAGCGCGCTGTCATGCATATGACGAATCCAACCGCTCCGTTGCCCAACTTCAGCGGCTTCCACCCGGCCTTTCTCAGCCAAAGTGAGCCACCGACTCCGGAGGGTGATGTCCGAAAGGCCTTTTTCTTGTCCTACGACCACACCAGGTGCGAGTACCTGCCGGCCGACGAGGTCGCGGAAAAGATGGATAACGGTGAGCTCGTCGTGTCCGCGACCTTCGTGACGCCGTACCCGCCAGGTTTTCCTGTGCTGGTACCCGGGCAGGTGTTCAGCAAGGAGATCTTGTCCTTCATGGGCAGCCTCGACACTCCCGAGATCCACGGTTACCAGCCAGCGCTCGGATATCGCGTCTACACATCGAAGGCGATGGAGATGGTCGGCGAGAAAGCCAGCGGCTGACACCTATCCTGCGGCTATGACCGAGATCGGGTCTGTCGGTACGCTCGGCGAGCTGTTGGCGTCACGCCGGCGGCGCCGGTTCGTCGGCCGTACGTCCGAAGTCGAGCTGTTTCGCGTCGCTCTCGAGTCGCCCGAACCGCCGTTTCTGTTGCTCGACATCCACGGACCGCCAGGCATCGGCAAGACGAGGTTGCTGGATGTCTACGCCGAGCTCGCGACCGAGGCAGGGGCGAGCGTGGCTCGTCTGGACGGGCGAGACCTCGTGCCGTCGCCGCCCGCGGTGCTTCAGGCACTGGGGGCACTTGAGGTGTCCGAGTTGGACGGCACCATCGCTGGGCCTTCCCACGACGGCCGGTTAGTGATCATGTTCGACACCTACGAGCGGCTGGCGCCGCTGGATGACTGGGTACGCACCTGGCTGCTGCCGCGCCTGCCGGCTACCGCCCTGACGGTGATCGCTGGTCGGGCAGCACCGGATTCGGCCTGGCGCTCGGACCCAGCCTGGCGAGAGTTGCTGCGAGTAGTGTCGCTGCGCAATCTGAGCCCGGATGACAGCCGCACGTACCTGCACGCATGTGGCGTGGACCCCGGCCGCCATGACCAGCTGGTTCAACTGGCCCATGGCCATCCGCTGGCGCTGTCGCTGCTGGCCGATGTCGTCGTTCGCGGCGGCGAGGCGGCGGCCGATCCACTGACACCGGATCTTGTGGGCACCCTTCTCCGACGGTTCGTCGAGACCGTCCCCAGTGGGGACCATCGCCGTGCCCTCGAAATGTGCGCCCTCGCCAGGGTGACCACCGAGGCGCTGTTGCGAGAAGTGCTCGGATTGGAGGACGCACACCAAGCGTTCGGCTGGTTGCGAGAGCTGTCCTTCGTCGAGTCGGAGTCGGAGGGTGTGTATCCGCACGACCTGGCTCGCGACGCCTTGGAGGCCGATCTTCGCTGGCGTGATCCCGACGGTTACCGCCAGCTGATTCGCGGGGTCCGCGGCCATATCAACCGTCGCATGCAAACGTCCGGGGGCCAGGAACAGCAGCGCGCCATCGCCGACGCCAAATACCTATTCCGCCGCCTTCCTGGCGTTCCGTCGCCGGTTGACTGGGCCGCCTGGGGGCACCAGTATCCGGAGCCAGCACGACCAGCGGACCGCGAGCCGATCCTGGACTTGGTCCTCGCATGGGAGGGGGAGGCGTCGTCGACGATCACGGCGCGCTGGTGGGAGCGGCAGCCCGAGGGCTTCTTCGTGGTCCGAGGCCGAGACAGCGGAATCGCTGGCTTCGTCGTCGTCCTGGACCTGACCCGAGCATCCGCCGAGGACATCGCAGCCGACCCCGGCGCCCGCTCAGCCTGGGACTACGCGGAGCGACACGGTGCGCCTCGACCCACTGAGACGATCACCCAATCCCGGTTCATCGTCGACCGGGATGCCTACCAGGGCCCGTCCCCCGCCCTCAACGCCGTGGCGACTCTGGCGATGCAGCGTTATCTGGGAACCCCGAACTTGGCGTGGGATTTCCTGACGCTGGCCGACCCGGAGCGGTGGGACGCCTACTTCGCGGCAGCCGACCAGCCGCGCGCGGACGGCGCCGACTTTTGGGTGGACGGCCGCCGTTACGGGGTGTTCGCCCACGACTTTCGACAGGTCCCAATGGGCGCCCTGCTGGAGCGGATAACCGAGCGCGCGCTCGCCCAGGAGACCACGCCGTCCCCATCGACGATCAAGCCGGCGCTGCTGGTGCTCTCCCAGAAGGAGTTTGACGACTCCACACGACAGGCGTTGCGTGACCTCCGCCGACCAGACCTGCTCGCCCGAAACCCGCTGCTGCGGACCCGTTTGGTTCATGACCGCGCCGGAGAGGAGGAGCCAAGCGGAGCGACACTGGCGACGCTGCTGGCTGCGGCAGTGGAGACGCTGAGAGAGCACCCTCGCGATGACAAGCTGCGGCGGGCTGTCGAGCGGACCTATGTGCATCCGGCGGCCACTCAAGAGCGAGCCGCTGCGGCACTCGGGCTCCCGTTCAGCACCTACCGCCGCCATCTCACCCAGGGTGTCAACCGAGTCGTGGCGTGGCTGTGGGACCAGGAGGTCTACGGCAAACACCACTGAGCACAACTGGGCAGCTTCTGGTCTACACAACGAGCAACGTCTGGGCGCAGTCTCTATCTGACCAAGGAGGTGGCTGCGATGAACAAGCAGATCGGAGACCAGGCGATAGTGCTCGGCGCAAGCATCGCAGGGCTGCTGGCAGCCCACGTGCTCGCCGAGAGCTACGGGCAGGTGATCGTTATCGACCGAGATCCGCTGACAGAAGCATCCACGCAACGGCGTGGTGTCCCCCATGGCCGCCACCTTCATGCGCTGCAGCGCGTGGACAGCAAGTCTCTGGAGGAACTGTTTCCTGGACTCACCGCGGAACTGGTCGCCGACGGGGCGCCGGCTCGGAGTTTGCTGACGAACGTACGCATGTACCTCAGCAGCCACCGGCTTCGGGAGACCGACACCGGACTCATCCTCCTGTGCGCCAGTCGGCCATTCCTGGAGAGCCATGTACGCGCCCGAGTACGGGCACACCCGAACGTAACCTTTCTTGACCGCTGTGACGTCGCCGGGCTGGCCACCACCCCGGACGGTCGCCGGGTGACCGGGACCCGGATACTGCGTCGGGCCGACAGCAGCGCCGAGGAGCTACTCAGCGCCGACCTCGTTGTGGACGCCAGCGGCCGCGGCTCGCGCGCCCCAATATGGCTGAAGGAGTTCGGCTACCCCACGCCGGAACTCGAGCAGGTGCGGATCGGGCTGGCTTATGCGACCCGTATTTACCGGCTTCCGCCCAACGCGCTCGATGGCGACCTGGCAATCCTGGACGCAGCTACGCCGCAGCTTCCGCGTACCGGTGCCCTCCAAGCACTCGAGGGCGATCGCTGGATGCTGACGCTCGCCGGCATTCTCGGTGACCACCCGCCCATCGACCCGCACGGCTTCGTTGACTTCGCCCGGTCGCTTGGCCACCCCGACATTCACGACGCCCTCCGCGATGCTGAACCGCTGGATGACCCGATCAGCTTTCGCTTCCCGGCCAGCGTTCGACACCACTACGAACGACTACCACGCTTCCCGGCCGGCTTCTTGGTGATAGGCGACGCGGTGTGCAGCTTCAACCCGATCTACGGCCAGGGCATGAGTGTGGCTGCGCTCGAGGCGCTCACCTTGCGCCGCCACCTGGGGCGGGGCATCGAGCCGCAGCCCAGTCGCTGGTTTCGTGACGTGGCCCGCCTGGTCGACGTGCCGTGGGACATGTCGGCGGGCGGCGATCTGGCCTTTCCCGGCGTTCCGGGGCGCCGAACCCTCAAGGTTCGGCTGCTGGGCACTTACCTCGCCCGTCTTCACGCTGCCGCGGCAGACGACGCCGCCCTGGCCGCCGCGTTCATCCAGGTCGCCGGACTGGTCGCACCGCCGCAGTCACTGCTACGTCCAGGCGTTGTACTACGCGTACTGCGAAAAGGCGGGAGTAAGCCAGCCGACGCTTCTCGCGACCTCTCCGTCACGCCGACAGGTTGACTTAACTGCGTTGAGGCTCCTCGGCCCTACGACCTCGGTCGCGCCAGAGCAGCCAGGCCACGACTGCGACCACGACGAGCTGAAGTGCGAT
>DATLQP010000368.1:0-6576 GCA_035535155.1 Propionibacteriaceae bacterium | reverse complement strand
TCGGAACGAGAGAAGGCCGAACTCCCGCTACGCATCGCTCGAGCAATGCAGCTACGAGCTGCGCAACGCCGAGGCCATGTACCGCAACCATCGCCTTCCCGTGGTCAACTCCTCGACCAAATCAGTGGAGGAGATGTCCACCGTGATCTTGCAGACCCTCAATAACCAGCCCTGAGAAGATCAACAAAGAAGGAACACCATGCCCGCACCCTCGACCACATCGACTATCGCGTGGTTCTCCGACCTCGGTCTGGCCGAGCTCGATCAGGTTGGCGGCAAGAATTCGTCCTTGGGCGAGATGATCCGAGGTCTGGCAGATGCGGGCGTACGCGTGCCGAACGGATTCGCCACGACCGCCGACGCATACCGCCGTTTCATCGGTGACGGCGCTTTGGCCGAGATGATCAACGCCGACCTCGTCGCACTGGATACCGAGGACGTCGAGCAGCTCACAGCGGTGGGTCGCAGAATCCGCGACGCGATAACCCAGCAGCCGCTCCCCGCCAACCTGGAAGCCGACATCCGCGGGGCCTACGCCCGACTGGCCGACGAGTCAGGCAACGCCTCTGACGACGTGTCATTCGCCGTACGGTCCAGCGCAACGGCGGAGGACCTGCCGGACGCCTCATTCGCGGGTCAGCAGGAGACATTCCTCAATGTCCGCGGTATCGATGCCATTCTCGACGCGATCAAGAAGGTGTTCGCATCCCTCTACAACGACCGCGCGATCGCCTATCGAGTCCATCACGGCTTCGAGCACGACGCCGTCGCACTCTCGGCCGGGGTGCAGCGGATGGTGCGTTCTGACATCGGCGCGTCGGGGGTGATGTTCACCATGGACACCGAGTCGGGCTTCGCCGATGCCGTGTTTCTCACCTCGTCCTATGGGCTGGGTGAGGCGATAGTTCAGGGTGCGGTCAACCCCGACGAGTTCTACGTCTATAAACCGGCATTGCGCGCCGGCCGACCCGCGATTCTCAAGCGCGGCGTCGGGAGCAAGGCGACCAAGATGATCTATGCCGCCCGGACTGGCAGCGACCACACCACCGAGTTCGTGGATGTCGATCATGCCGATCGAGGACGTTTGTCGCTCAGCGACGCGGAGGTGACGGAGCTCGCGCGCCAGGCAGTTGCCATCGAGGACCATTACGGGCGACCCATGGACATCGAATGGGGCAAGGACGGACAGGACGGACAGCTCTACATCCTCCAAGCCCGTCCCGAGACGGTGAAGTCCCGGCAGAGCACAGCGCGTGTGCAGCGGTACCGGATCCGCGAGCGCGGAACGGTCGTCGTCGAAGGACGCGCCATTGGGCAGAGGATCGGAGCCGGCGGGGCACGGGTGCTCCAGTCAATCGCCGAGATGCATCTGTTCAATCCGGGTGAGGTGCTGGTCGCTGACATGACTGATCCGGATTGGGAGCCGATCATGAAGCGAGCTTCGGCGATCGTCACCAATCGTGGGGGCCGCACCTGCCATGCGGCGATCATTGCGCGTGAGCTGGGAATCCCTGCTGTGGTGGGCACGGGCAGTGCGACCACGATCTTGCAAGACGGCCGGCCGCTAACCGTCTCGTGCGCCGAAGGTGACACCGGCTACGTCTATGAGGGCCTACTCGACTTCGACATCGAAGAATCCGAGCAGCAGAGCATGCCGAAGGTCGACGTCAAGATCATGATGAATGTCGGCACCCCGGACCAGGCGTTCGCGTTTTCCCGGCTGCCCAACGCCGGGGTCGGGTTGGCGCGGCTGGAGTTCATCATCAACAACCAGATCGGCATTCATCCCAAGGCGCTGCTGGAATTCGATCAGCTGGACGAACCGTTACGCGGCAAGGTCAGTGAAGCCATTGCGGCGTACCAGACACCACGCGATTTCTTCGTACGCCGGGTGGCAGAGGGTGTCGCGACCATTGCGGCCGCCTTCGCGCCGCATCCCGTCATCGTGCGGACGTCGGACTTCAAGTCCAACGAGTACGCGAGCCTGCTCGGTGGTGACCGGTACGAGCCGCACGAAGAGAACCCGATGATCGGCTACCGCGGGGCGGCACGATATCTCTCTGCAGACTTCGCCGATTGCTTCGCGATGGAATGCGAGGCGCTGCGATACGTCCGCGACTCCATGGGCCTGACGAACGTGAAGGTCATGATTCCCTTCGTGCGCACCCTCGCCGAGGCCGACGGCGTGATACGGCTGCTTGGCGATCACGGATTGCGGCGCGGCGAGAACGGTCTAGAGGTGATCATGATGTGTGAGTTACCGTCCAACGCCGTGCTCGCCGATGCATTTCTTGATCATTTCGACGGCTTCTCGATCGGCTCGAACGACCTGACGCAGCTCACCCTCGGGCTGGACCGCGACTCCAGTCTGGTCGCCGCGTCATTCGATGAACGCGACCCGGCCGTGAAGTCAATGATCGGCGTAGCAATCCAGGCATGCAAGGCTCGGGGAAAGTACGTGGGGATATGCGGACAGGGGCCTAGTGATCATCCCGATTTTGCCGAGTGGTTGCTGGAGCAGGGTATCGACAGCATCTCGCTCAATCCCGACACGGTCGTCGACACCTGGATCAGGCTCGGCAGCATGCAGGCAGGTTCTCGGTCCAAGGGCTGACGCGGAGTCGAGACAGCGCGATGGCGTTCGTCACTCTGCGCGTTAGGGTCGGCGGGTGGATGACATAAGCCTGGCCGCCGAGCTGGTGCGTGAGGCGGGAACCTTGGCCAGCGAGATGCTTCGGCAGGGTCTCGAAGTTCGCTACAAGACCTCGCTTTCAGACGTGGTGTCGGCAGCGGATCACGCGAGCGAGGAACAGATCAGCGCCCGGCTCGCCGAAAGCCGGCCCGATGACGGACTGGTGGGGGAGGAAGGCGCGCGCAAGACAGGTCAGGGTCGCACCTGGTACGTCGACCCGGTCGATGGCACGTACAACTTCCTCTCCGGCATCCCGTATTGGTGTTCGGCGGTGGGTCTGGTCGACGCCGCCGGGCCCGTGCTCGGGGCGGTCTATTATCCCGACGTCGACCAGCTATGGGTGGGTGGGCGGGACACCCCCACCACCATCAACGGAGAACCGGTGACCCGACTGGTCAGCCAAGGTCTTTCCAAGATTTCGATCGCCACTTACTACCACCCGCGACACCTTCCGGACCGGCAACGGCTGACCGCATGGCAGTCGGTGGTCGCCTCGGCCGCCACACTGCGGATACTCGGATCCGCCTCGATCGACTTGGCCGGGGTTGCCAGCAGCCGGCTCGGGGTCTTCCTTCAGGCCAATCTGAACGGATGGGACTGGTACCCAGGTGCGGCGTTGGTGATCGGTGCTGGCGGGCTCGCCGACGAACTCGTTGTCGGTGGGAACCTCTGGCAGATCGCCGGCAACCAACAAGCTGTCGAGGATGTGAAGAACGCCCTACAGGGCGCCATCTGAGCAGGACGTCGTCTGAAGAGGACACCGCCTGAACTGGACACCGCCTGCAACCGCTCCGCGCTACGCGCCGGCGCCCTCCTGTGCCACTCCGGCGACCGCGGTGGGGTCGCCGAGACGGTAACCATCGAAGGCTTCGGCTGCAGCGCTTGCGTCAAACTGCCCGTCCCTGGCCAGCGATTCCAGCGTGGCAACCACGATCGACTCGGCATCGACCTGGAAATAACGCCGCGCCGCCGCCCGGGTATCAGCGAAGCCGAAGCCGTCAGTTCCCAGCGAACACCAGGTATGGCGCACCCACGGAGCGATCTGATCTTGGACACCGCGCATGTAGTCACTCGCTGCGACCACCGGGCCCGGCGCGCCGTCCAGGGCACTGGTGACATACGGCTGGCGTCGTTCCTCGCCCGGATGTGTGAGGTTCCATTTCTCGGTATCGACTGCATCGCGGCGCAGCTCGTTCCACGAGGTCACCGACCAGACGTCGGCTGCAACGTCCCACTCGTCAGCCAGCATCCGCTGCGCTTTGAGCGCTGCCGTCATCGTGACACCCGAGACGAGGATCTGAGCCCGCGGATGATCACCCTCCAGCGGAGACGAGGCGTAGTGATAGATCCCCCGCAGCAACGCTTCCACATCCAGGTTCTCTGGAGCTCCTGGTTGGGAAACCGGCTCGTTGTAGACGGTGATGTAGTAGATGAGGTCCTCGCCGTCAGGGTGATCCGGATCCTCGTGCCCATACATCCGGCGGAGGCCGTCCTTGACGATATGCGCGATCTCGTAGGCGAATGCCGGGTCGTAATGGACTACAGCCGGGTTGGTGCTAGCGAGCAACGGCGAGTGGCCGTCGGCGTGTTGCAGTCCTTCACCGGTGAGGGTGGTACGGCCGGCAGTCGCTCCGAGCAGGAAGCCGCGGGCCAACTGGTCGGCCATCGCCCAGATCCAGTCTCCGGTCCGCTGGAATCCGAACATCGAGTAGAAGATGTAGAACGGAATCATCGGTTCGCCGTGCATCGCGTACGCCGACCCGGCAGCAATCACCGAGCCCATCGCGCCGACCTCGGAGATGCCCTCGTGAAGCAGCTGACCCTTCTCAGATTCCTTATAGGACAGCAGAAGCTTGCGGTCGACTGACTCATAGGTCTGGCCGTGCGGGTTGTAGATCTTCGCCGTCGGGAACATCGAATCCATCCCGAATGTCCGGAACTCATCGGGTGCAATCGGCACGATCCGGTGTCCGATCTCCTTGTCTCGCATCAGATCCCGAAGCAGCCGGACGAATGCCTGGGTGGTGGCCACTCTGGTTTTCTCTCCGGCAGGCTCCATCAGCGCTGCGTAGACCTCATCGCCAGGCAGCTTGATGATCGTTGGTCGTACCCGACGCTCGGGGAGGTAGCCCTGCAACGCGCGGCGCCGCTCCTGGAGGTACTGGATTTCATCTGAGTCCTCGCCGGGATGGTAGTACGGCGGGTTGTAGGCGTCCTCCAGGGCGCTGTCGGGAATCTCCAGGTAGAGGCGATCTCGGAATGCCTTGAGGTCCTTGGTGGTCAGCTTCTTCATTTGGTGGGTGGCGTTCTTGCCCTCCAGGGCATCGATGGTCCAGCCCTTGACCGTTTGGGCCAAGATCACCGTCGGCTGGCCGACGTGCTCGGTGGCGGCCTTGAAAGCCGCATACACCTTGCGATAGTCGTGCCCGCCCCGGGAGAGCACCTTGATCTGATCGTCGGTCATGCCGGAAACCATCTTCTGCAGGCGCGGATCAGAGAAGAAGTTGTTGCGAATGTAGGCGCCGTCCTCGACCAGATAGGTCTGGAACTGCCCGTCCGGAGTGGTGTTCATCTTGTTCACCAGCGCGCCATCGGAGTCTGCGGCCAGCAGCGGATCCCAGTCCCGGCCCCACAACACCTTGATCACGTTCCAGCCGGCGCCGAGGAAGATCGACTCGAGCTCCTGAACGATCTTGCCGTTGCCGCGTACCGGCCCATCTAACTGTTGCAGGTTGCAGTTGATCACCCAGGCGAGGTTGTCAAGCTCCTCACGAGCAGCCAGCCCGATGGCGCCCAGGGACTCCGGCTCACCCATCTCGCCATCGCCAAGGAAGCTCCAGATGCGCTGCTGGGAGGTGTCCTTGATGCCGCGGTTGTGCAGGTAGCGGTTGAATCTCGCCTGGTAGATCGAGTTGATGGCACCGATGCCCATGGAAACTGTCGGGAACTCCCAGAAGTGTGGCATCAGCCGCGGATGCGGATAGGAGGAAAGCCCGTTGCCCCGGCCACGCGACACCTCTTGCCGGAAGGCGTCCAGATTGTCGGTGGTCAGCCGCCCTTCCAGGTACGCCCGGGCGTACATGCCTGGTGACGCATGCCCTTGGATGAAGACATGATCACCGCCACCGGGATGATCCTTGCCGCGGAAGAAGTGGTTGAAACCCACTTCGTACAGGCTGGCTGCGCTCTGATAAGTCGCAATGTGGCCGCCGACCTCAAGACCCTTGCGGTTGGCCTTGCTGACCATGATCGCCGCGTTCCACCGGATAAAGGCGCGAATCCGTCGCTCGACATGTTCGTCACCCGGGAACCACGGCTCCGATTCAGGAGGAATCGTGTTGATGTAGTCGCTGCTCCGCAATGCAGGCAGACCGATCTGACGGGCCCGTGCTCGCTCCAGCAGCTTCAGCATGATGAACCGCGCCCGATTGCGTCCTTTGTCGGCGATCATGTCGTCGAGTGATTCCAGCCAGTCGGCAGTCTCATCGGGATCGATGTCGGGGAGTTGGCTGGGCAAGCCTTCGGCAGTGATAGCCGGATGAGATCCTGGCGTAGCCATTGCAAGCTCCTTACGTCTCATCCAGCACCGGGGCGGAGCTGGAGGGTGCAGGTCGCAGTGTTGCCACACCCATCCTGTCACTTCCGTTTGATCAACTGCACCCCGCGGCAGGCGATCTGAAGCTAGCTCATCTGGCCGTGGGGTTTCGTGCGGCAGCCTGCCTCTGGCAGGCTGTGCCCAAGAAGTTCACCCCGAGGAGAATTCCCACCTCCGGTACTCGCCGGAGTTGGTCGAAAGGAGGCGGCACGCCGCGATGAGCGGGATCTCTTCTCGCCTTGATCGGACTGCGACGGCGGGCCGCAGCAGCCAGTTCTCTTGGTCGATG
>DATLQP010000367.1:0-7427 GCA_035535155.1 Propionibacteriaceae bacterium | reverse complement strand
CCCGCCATTGCGGATCATCCAGGCATAGGTGGCATTGGTGATCACGAAGCCCCAAGGCGCAAGAACGAGTGCCAGTGCGCCGCCCGCCCGGCGTAGTCGCTCGCCGGACTCCGGCTGAGCGACCCGTTGCGCCGAAGCTGCCTCTTGGATGGCGGCCATCATGCACTCACCGGAGCTGGCCGCCGCATGCCGGCAAGCATGAGCACCACGCCAACGATTGTGAGGACGATGAAGGTGCCGGCAACCGCCATGATCGGTCCAGGCACGCCGCCCACGTAGAACGCCGGTACGGCCAGGAGCGCTGACAACACTCGGACCACGCTCAGGCCGATAGCTGCCGCCGGGCGACCGCGCCAGGCCAGCACGGCCAGCACGATGCCGATCAGGTCCAGTACCGCCCCGATGATCGTGATGAACATTGGCGGGTGCTGTCCGTCGGTGAAGAGCGCAGTGCTCAAGCCGATCACCGAGAGCACACCTAGCAGCGCTACTCCGCCGCGATAGAGAGCAGACATTTTCCTTACCTTCCACGAGAGTTTTGGACCGACCGATCTGATCGGTGAGCTTTAAGCGTGCCGGCAGGGAGTCTCGGTTGGATGGGTGAGAGATCTGCGCCGAGCTGGGAGGTTCCCCGGCCAAATCGGGAAGCCTTCCCGGGACACCGGGAGGGTGTTCGGCGCAGACTTGGTCTATGACACCGCGCGAGCGCTCGGCTCGTTGGCTTGCGGCCGTCTTGGCCGGGCTCGCCATTGCCGATGTCGCGACCGCTGCCGTGCTGTCGATCATCGTCGGTTGGTCGTGGCGGGATGCGCTCGAGGCGTTCGTCGTCACCAACAGCGTGATCGCCGTGGCGTTTGCCGGCTGCGGCGGCATCCTGGCCTGGCACCGCCCGCGCAACGCGATCGGCTGGCTCTTTGTAGCCGGTGGTTTGGCTTATGCGACGACGGCGGTGGCCGCGCCCGCGATGCTGCTGCTGCATGAGGCAGACGCGCCGGTGCCGATTCAACGACTAATGCTGACGGTGTTCGCATGGTCGTGGCCGTGGGCTATCGGGCTCTGCTTGCCGCTGGCGCTGCTGCTGTTCCCGGACGGCCGCCCGCCGTCACGGCGGTGGTGGTGGGTGGTCGTAGCCGTGATCGCGACCGCGCCACTGTTTGCAACGGAGATGGGCGCCAGTCCGGAGCCGATGGAGCCCGGGATGCCGGTCGGCTATCTCACCTTTGCTGGCTATGGTGCGCTGCAGCCGCTGTGGACAGCCACGGAAGTGCGCAACACCCTTGCGCTGTGCCTCGGCCTGGCCGCGCTGGCCGTGCGCTATCGCCGCGGATCAGACATCGAACGTCGCCAGCTCCTCTGGCTGCTGCTGGCGGTGCTGGTCGCGCTAATCGTGATCTTGCCCTGGGGATTGTTCGCGGGTACTCCCATCGAGGTGCTGTTCGCCATCCCACTCATCCCGATAGCTGTGACAGTGGCCATCGTGCGCGATCAGCTGTTGGATGTCCGCCTTGTGGTCTCCCGATTGCTGGCCTGGCTGATGCTGCTGCTCGCGGTCGTCGTTGCGTACGCGGGCCTGGTCGCGCTGCTCGGCCGCTTCACGGCCCCTCGGCTTGGTTGGTCGGCCGTGAGCACGGTGCTGCTCGTATTGCTAGCGGTGCCCTTGTTGCCGCGGCTGCAACGCCTCGTGGATGGTGCGATCTACGGGGACCGCGGCGACCCCGCCCGCGTGGTGTCTCGGTTGGGCGAGCAACTCGAAGCCCCGGACGCTGGGCTGCAGGGCGTGATCACCACGGTCAGGTCCGCCTTGCGGTTGCCCTACCTGGCGATCGAACGGGATGGCACGGTGCTGGCCAGCGACGGTGATCCACCGGAGCGGCTCCACGCCTGGCCGCTCACTCGTGGCGGCAAGTCGGAAGCGCAGTTGACGGTCGGACTGCGACTCGGTGAGCGAGAACTCGCTGCCGCCGATCGCCGCGCGCTGGCCATGCTGGCGGACCCAGTCGCCATTGCCGTGCACTCGACCGTGGTTTCTGAGGAACTTCAGGCATCCCGAGAGCGGATCGTCGCTGCGCGAGAGGAGGAGCGCCGGCGGTTACGCCGCGAATTGCACGACGGCCTTGGCCCGACACTGACCGGCATCGCCTTCGCCGCTGACGCTGCGGCGAACACCATTGACACCGATCCCGAGCAGTCGCAGGAACTGCTCACCACTTTGCGCCGTGACACCCGGGTTGCCCTGGCCGACGTACGCCGCCTGGTTGACAACCTGCGGCCGCCGGCGCTGGATGAGCTTGGGTTGGTCGGTGCCCTGCAGCAGCGAGCCGATCAGCTTGCCTGGCGCGCCGATGGAGAGTCCGTGCAGGTCCGGCTCGATGTTCCGGATCAAGTGCCGACGTTGCCCGCAGCAATCGAGGTGGCCACGTACCGAATCGCGACCGAAGCCCTGACCAACGTGGTACGCCACTCCCGAGCCACGAGCGCCCTGGTCCGGCTGTGCTGCGGCGAGCGCGTTGATTTGTCAATCACTGATGACGGGCCGCCCAACGGCGCGTGGGCTCCAGGCGTGGGGCTGCACGCCATGCGCGAGCGGACCGCGGAGCTCGGCGGCTCGTTCCAGGCGGGGCCGACGCCCAACGGCGGCCAGGTGGTGGCTTCGTTTCCGCTGGCGACGTCATGAGCGATATCCGGGTAGTACTCGCCGATGATCATCCCGTGGTGCGCGCGGGCCTTGCAGCGTTGCTCGGATCTTTGCACGGCATCGAGGTAGTGGGGGTGGCTGCGGACGGTCACGAGGCCGTGCGCGAGGTGGTGCTACACCGCCCGAACGTAGCAATGCTCGACCTCCAGATGCCCGGTCAGGACGGCTTCGCCGCTACTCGGCAGATCACTCGCGCGGCACCCGATGTCGCCGTCTTGGTGCTGACAATGTTCGACGATGACGACTCGGTGTTCGCCGCCATGCGCGCCGGCGCTCGTGGCTATGTCGTCAAGGGCGCGGAGCAGGAGGAGATCGGCCGGGCGATCCGAGCGGTCGCATCTGGCGAGGCAATCTTCGGACCGGGCGTCGCGCAGCGGGTGCTGCGCTTCTTCGCGACTCCAGCGCCTGCAGCCAACCCGTTTCCCGAGCTGACGACGCGGGAACGGGAGATCCTCGACCTGCTGGCCGCGGCAATGCCGAACTCCGTGATCGCAACGCGTCTTGGCCTGTCGCCGAAGACCGTTGCCAACCATCTGTCCTCGATCTTCGCCAAGCTCCAGGTCGCCGACCGGGCTCAAGCAATCCTGCGGGCTCGGGACGCCGGGCTTGGCGTCGGGCAAGACCGGCCCTAGCCCGAGTTCCTCGTACGGAGTCAGTCTCTCGAACGGATCGTTTTCGCGGCTGTGCTGCGAAACGACCCCTACCGAGCGGTGATTGCCGGTCGTTTTCGCAGTTGTGCTGCGAAACGTCCTCTCCAGCGGGCATCCAATAAGTTGGAGACAGCCACGAATCGAAGCCGGCCCTGGAGAAACCGTTCTATGCGTTCGGAATGAGGAATCGCCATGACAGAAGAGCTCACCGCAGAGACCGGCTACGTCGACGTGAACGGCCTCCAGATGTATTACGAGATCCGCGGCAGCGGCCAACCGCTTGTCCTGCTGCACGGCGCATTTTCTGCCATCGGCACGTCGTTCGGCAAACTGCTCGAGGGTCTGGCCGTGAACCGGCAGGTCGTCGGGTTTGAGTTACAGGGTCATGGGCATACCGCGGACATTGATCGCCCGCTGACAATCGAGGCGCTGGCGGGCGATGTCGCCGCTGCGATAGATCAACTGGAGCTCGGACCCGCAGATGTCTTCGGCTACAGCACCGGTGCGGCCGTGGCCCTGCAGCTAGTGATCAGGAATCCAGACGCGGTGCGCAAACTCGTGCTCGCCTCCGTGACCTACACCCTCGAAGGCGTCCATCCCGGCTTGATGGAGGGGCTGGGCGAGATGACGCCGGAGATGATGCACGGCTCGCCATGGCACGAGGAATACTTGCGGATCGCGCCGCGCCCGGAGGACTTCCCCACGCTGTTCGCCAAGAAGACGCAGATGGATCAGCAGATCGAAGACGTTCCTGCCGAGGCCGTGCGCGCGATCAAGGCGCCGACCTTGCTGATCATCGGGGATTCCGATCTTGTCCGACCCGAACACGCAGTCGAGATGTTCCGGCTGCTCGGCGGCGGCGTCTTCGGCGACACCCCGGCCGGTCTGCCCAACTCGCAGCTCGCTGTACTTCCCGGCACCTCACACGTCACATTGGTCAACCGCGCCGAGCTGCTGATCCCGATGATCACATCATTTCTTGACGCGCCTATGCCGGACGCCACGTGAAGTGAAGTGTGCGCCGCCTGCAGAACCACACGCTAGCCGGCTGCGGTGAGCCAGCGCCAAGCGTGAAACAGTTGCAGCTCACATCTGGCGTGTGATTCTGGGGTTTGTCGGTGATGATCAATTCTTCCGCACGAATCGGACGTGCAGGGCTGCGGGCGTACCGACGAACTCGGCAACCTCATATCCGCTTGGGGCGTCAGCAAGATCGTCGAAGAGCCGCTCGCCACGACCCAGCAGAACCGGCGCGTACGCCAGATGCATCTCGTCGACCAGTCCGGCCCGCAGATACTGCTGAATCGCGGAGGCGCCGCCTGCCAGCCGGACGTCTTGACCATCGGCCGCGGCGTACGCCCGCTCCAGTGCTGCTTCGATGCCATCGGTGACGAAGTGGAAGACGGTGCCACCTTGCATCGCGACCGACTCGCGCGGGTGGTGGGTGAGGACGAACGTGTCGTGGTGGTACGGCGGGTCATCGCCCCACCAACCCTTCCACTCGTCGTCGGGCCAGTCCCCGCGAATCGGTCCAAACATGTTGCGACCCATGATCGTCGCGCCTAAGCCCACCTCGCCGGCGGCGGCAAAACGATCATCAACGCCCTGGTCACCGCCTCCTTCACCGAACATCTGACGAAACGTCCTAGTAGCGAATGCCCAGTTGTGGAGTTGCTCCCCTCCGACCCCAAGCGGATTGTCGAGATTCTGGTCAGGTCCCGCGGCATAGCCGTCAAGGGAGACGCTGAAGGTGTGGATGCGAAGCTTTGACATGGCAAATCATTCTGGCAAGGGACGGCGTGGACGAAGGAGCAGCCATGAGCTATGACAAGGACGCGCGCGTGGACCACTACATCGACGCACTGCCGGACTGGCAACAAGAGATTTGCCAGCAGATCCGTGATCTTGTTCATGACGCAGATCCGGAGGTGGTCGAGACGATCAAGCGGCGTGTGCAGCCCTATTTCGTGCTCGAGGGCAATATCTGCGCCCTGCTTGCCGCAAAAGATCATGTCAATGTCTTCCTTTACGACGGTGCGATCGTCCCCGACCCGGAGGGCATCATCACTGGCGGCCAGAACAATCAGACCGCCCGTACGGTTGCGATTCGTGCGAACGAAACGATCAACGCTCGCGCCTTGAGGGAGATGTTCCGGCAGATCATCGCCAACAACCGCGCCGGTGGATGGCGCACGATCAAGCAGGAAAGATGATCATGGGAAGGGTGATAGTCCGGTGAGCGCAGCTGAGATTCCTCCGCAGGTGTGGCAGCTCGATGCAGCGAGCCTTTCCGATGCGAACAAGGCGCTACGCATCCTGCCGCGCGAACTTCGCCCGTACCGCCGCGGTCTCCGCATGGTTGGTCGGGCGGTTACGGTCGCCGCGACCGCTGACCTCGTCCCCGTGCTCGCCGGCCTGGAGCAGTGCGGCGCTGGCGATATCTTGGTTGTCGACGCCGGCACCACCGAGCACGCCGTACTAGGTGAGCTCTTTGCAACCGAAGCCGTGCGGCGTGGCATGGCCGGCATCGTTGTCTACGGTCTGTGCCGCGACACGGCGACCCTGGCCGAGCTGCCACTGCCGATCTACAGCGTCGGCACCATCCCGCGCGCGGTCGGGGCGACCCGGCTTCCGGTGACCCAACAACCCGTACGGCTAGGCGACGTCGAGGTCCGACCCGACGACATTCTGGTCGGTGACGACGACGGGATCCTCGTGCTGAGTGATGAGGAACTGGCCGCTGCACTGGACGGTGCCGAGGCGATTCAGCAACGCGAGGCCGTGATCAGGGCGGCCATCCTCGATGGCACCTCACTGTTCGAGCAGCTGAACTTCGCCGAGCACGTTGCCAACCTGCAGTCTGAACGAGCTACCTCACTCGCATTTCGAGTGCAATGAGAGCGATGGGCTATCACGCTTCGATGCCTGATTACCGGGCCACCCGGCTCGTCGAGCTTCCAGCACTTGCGGCCGAGCTCGGCGTGGGCGCTGTGCTGGTCAAGGACGAGTCCGATCGGCTCGGCTTGTCAGCGTTCAAGATTCTCGGCGCGTCCTGGGCGGTGAACTGGGCGCTGAGCAGGCGCGCCGGCTTCGATGCGCCGGCCAAAGACCTGGCTGAGCTGCGGGAACGCGTCGGCGAGACGCCAATCACACTGGTCACAGCGACCGATGGCAATCACGGTCGTGCCGTCGCTCGGATGGCCGCGCTCCTCGGCCTGGGAGCGCGCATCTACGTTCCCGCGGGAACGGCCGAGAAGACCGTAAAAGCCATCACCAGCGAGGGCGCGCAAGTCATTCAAACCGAGCTCCGCTACGACGACGTGGTACGCGCCGCCGCCAGTTCAACGACGAACAAGTTGGACGAGATCCTCATTCAGGACACCGCCTGGCCCGGTTATGAGGAGATCCCGCAATGGATCGTAGACGGCTACGGCACCATGTTCGACGAGATCGACGCTCAGCTCGGCGAGCGCATGCCCGATCTCATCTCCGTGCCGACCGGTGTGGGATCGCTGCTGCTCGCCGCACTACAGCACTACCCTTCGACAAGCTCAGGAGCCAAGCAGGCTCGGCCACGATCGCCTGCGCTCCTTGCGGTCGAGCCGGTGACGGCCGCATGCGTGACGGCGAGCCTCGCCACCGGCCGGCCGATCAGTGTGGACACCTCCGTACCCACCATCATGGCCGGGCTCAACTGCGGCACCATCTCCACGATCGCCTGGCCTGCTATCCGCGACGAGGTAGCTGCCGGCGTCACCGTCACCGATGAACAGACTCGTGCCGCTATGCAGCGGCTGCACGAGCTCGGAGTTCCGGCCGGTCCGAGCGGTGCCGCATCACTGGCCGGCTTACGAGCGGCGCTAGGCGAGGCGGACCACTGCGCCGCATTGGCTACTCGGTCGGACAGCGTCGTGGTCTTGATCAGCACTGAAGGCGCGGTCTAGTGTCGCGCTAGATGAGAGTCGGAGCATCCGCTCTAGGAGTTGATCATGGTCGATCGAATCAGTGCGTCCGCATACAACAGCTGGTGGCAGTTCCGGGCTGACTCGTGGTCACGCCTCGAGGAAGCGGCCGGGCGGATC
>DATLQP010000366.1:0-5863 GCA_035535155.1 Propionibacteriaceae bacterium | reverse complement strand
GCACATACGCAGACAACCCGCTCGTCTAGCTCGTCCAAGCGCTGCATGAGCTGATCCATCGGGATGTGCACTGAGCCCGCGATCCGCCCCGCGGCCCATTCGTCGTCGGTACGGACGTCAAGGAGCATCCACCCCTCGGCCACCCGAGCAGCGACGTCACGGGGCTGGACGGTCGGCACCTGGTTCCCGAACACACGCCAACCCTAGTGTCGAATCGTCAATGCAGCTTCCCGACGAACGCCACGGCCTCGGCAACCAGCTCCCTGGAAGCCTCATCGTCCACAGCCAGCCCAACCCACTCCTTCATTGGCTTGCCCTTGCCTGCATCGAAGGGGACACCGTTGCCCGCCGAGATCAACTGCGTGACCCGCGCGGCGGGCAGCTTGATCACGATCTGGTCGTCGACCAGCATCGCGAAGATCGACTTATTGATCTTGAGTGCGTTGGACCCGAAGCCGGTGCCGCCAGCTGGCACGGTCACCCCGCTCATCCCGGCGTAGTCCTCGCAGAGCGACTCGAACAACGCTGTCTGACTTCCGCCGCTGGACATGATCTATTTCAACAGCTTCGACAGTCGCCGGTCGGCAAGCTTCTTCCCGCCGGTCTGGCACGTCGGGCAGTACTGCAGCGAAGAGTCGGCGAAGGACACCTCGGCGATGGTGTCGCCACACACCTCGCATTTCTCGCCGCTACGGCCGTGCACCCTCAAGCCCAACTTCTTCTCACCCTTCAGATCCTTGGCGGCCAACCCATCGGCTCGCTGGATCGCCGCGGACAGTTCGCCCTTGATCGCGGCGAACAGGGTGTCGAGTTCCGCCTGAGTGAGAGAGTTCGACGGTTTGAACGGGCTGAGCTTGGCTGCATGCAAGATTTCGTCGGAATAGGCGTTACCGATGCCGGCGATAGTCCGCTGATCCTTGAGGACTCCCTTCAACTGCGCCCGGCCGGCTGCGGCGAGCAAGCTGGCAAGTGCGGCCTCATCGAACTCGTCGGTGAGTGGATCGGGTCCCAACGTCGCGACCATCGGAATGGACATGGGATCACTCACCACGTAGATGGCAAGCTTGCGTTGCGTTCCAGCCTCAGTCAGATCAAAGCCGGACGAGTCATCCAGCCGTACGCGCAAGGCCAGCGGACCCTTACCCGGCCGTGGCGGTGCTTCGGGTACAGATTCATGCCAGCGCAGCCAACCCGCCCTCGCTAGGTGGAACACCAAATGCAGACCCTGAGCCGAGATGTCGAGGAACTTGCCGCGCCGTGTCACCGACTCGATTTCCAGGCCGTTCAGCGCGGACAGCGGTGGATCGTAGGTCTTGAGTGCGCTGAAGGCGCGGAGGTCGATCCGATCAATCGCATGCCCGACACACTTCTCGGTGAGAAACCTGGCGAGCGATTCCACCTCGGGCATCTCGGGCATGGGCCCATTATGAACATGTCCCTGGCGCCGACTTGTCAGCGTCAGGGTCAGTCGCTTGCTGAACAGCTGACCGTTGTGCCCCGGACACCGCGGCCGACGCCGCGAACGCCTCGCTTGGCGGGTCAGCCGCCGTCAGTACGAGGCCCTCAGCCTTTGAGGACGTGCCAGATGATCACCGCTCCGCCCACGAAGCAGGCGCCGATCGAGATCCGCTGGGTGGCCGTCTGGATCCTCAGTCGGGTCTCCGGCCTGATCCCAGCGTGCTCTGGGGCGACAGCTCTAAGCCCGGCGGGAAGCCAGGCAGGCGTCGCCACAATGACTACCACCAAGACCAGCACCAGACCCTTTGCCCACCACGGGGCTGCAACAGTTCCGGTGCGCTGCGCGACGCTCAGATAGAGCGGCAGACTTGTGAAGTTGGTGAGCATTCCCAGCAGCCCGGCGGCGAACAGCGCACCGCCGCCCGTGGGCAGCGCCTCATCTTTGTTGCCACGCGATGCGCGCGTAACAGTCCGATTCGGGCGGCTCCGCGCGACTTGCCAGGCACCATACGCGATCAGCACCAGCGCGAGCGTCAGGTCGACGCCACGGGAGGCGAGATCGGCGGCGACCAGCTGCGACGTGGCGGCACCCATCAGACCCATGGTCGGGATGCCCAAAGCGACGAGGCAGAGGACGGCCCCGCCCGCAAAGCAGAGGCCCGCGGCGATGCCGGCAGCCTCGACGACCCGTGAGGCGTTGAGGAACAACACGGGGCTCACTGCCGCAATCAGCACCAGCGGCAGGCTGTGCGCCAAGAAGGCCGCGACGGTCACGGGGGAATCGTAGGGGCGGACTGGCGATGGCCATCCACAACCGCCCATTGCCCTTGCAAGAACACCCCGGACAGGGTTGGTGTAAACCGCCAGCTCAGCTGCTCGTAGCCACACCAGAGGCACCTGACCAATCCGGCGCTGGGAGCCGAAGAGCCGACGGAAGGCGCTCGAGATACTCCTGTCGCGGCAGTGCGAGCGCCCCGAGCGATTCCAGATGCGGCGTGAGCCACTGCACATCGAGCAGCCGATCTTCTGGGCCTGCCCGGCGGAGCAGACTGATCAACGCCACCAGCGCCACCTTGGATGCGTCGCGCCCGATGCCAGGTCGATAGAACATGGACTCACCGGCGAATAGCCCGCCGATGCTGACGCCGTACAAGCCGCCGGCCAGTTCACCCTCAAGGGTCCATGCCTCAACCGAATGCACCACACCGCGCTTGTAGAGGCGCCGGTACACCCGGCGGATCTCGCGGTTGATCCATCCGCTCGGTCGTCGGCGGTCGGCGCACCCATCGAGCACATCGTCGAACGCCGTGTCGATCCGGACTTGGTAGTGCCGGATGGATTTGCGCAGCGAGCTGCTGATCCGCATCCCGTCCAGCGGCAGGATGGCGCGCTCCAGCGGGGAGTACCAGCCCATCAATCCAGGCTGTGCAGGCATCGGAAAGGCGCCGCACTCGTACGCCGCAAGGGTGAGCTCTTCGTCGAAGACGCGCGAGACCCCGATCAGGTCGTCGTGTCGCCACATCTCCGGCGAACCAAACGGGGAGCCCACGTCGGCATACTCCCACTCGGGCCAAAGGCGAGCGGAGCGAGCAATCAACAGTGGCCGCCGGCTCAGGGCCGGGCCGGGGTACTCCCGGAGTCAGGAGCTCATCGACGAGCAGCATCAGCCACGTACGCTTGGAGTCTCGAACGCTGCCCTCGTGGCGGCTGATCACATCGGGAGCCGAAACCCCGAAGCAGAGTGTTTGGAGGCCTGATGGCGTCAGCGCAGGACGTACGCCGAAGGATCGTCACTGTAATGACTCCGGTGGCCAATCTCGTCACGGCCCAAGGGGCCGGCGGCGCGCTGCGCCAGGTCATCGAGATCGCCATCGACGGCTACGGACGCATGCCCAGCGCAAAGGCCGTCGCCGCCCGCCATCTGCAGCGGCAGAGTGGCTCGGTCGACGAGGCAATCACCTCCATCATCGACCACCACATCCGCCTCGCCTCTGCGCAAGGTTTTGTGACCAATATCGGTGGGCTGGCGGCGCTGCCAGTCGCCGTGCCCGCCAATATCACCGGCGTCGCTATCGTGCAGGCCAGGATGGTCGCCGCGATTGCGCATCTGCGCGGCTACGACCTGAATGACAATCGGGTCCGCACCGCACTAGTGATGTGTTTGATGGGCGGTGAGCAGGTGGCCAGGCACATTGCTGAGGGGACGCTGCCGAGTTCTCCTCTGGCGGTGGCAACCGCTCCCATGTTCGATCCCGATCTTGACAGGCAAGTCGCCGACGACGTCGTCGCTGACCTTGCCGCCCGGATCGGCAGCAAGAACTTGGCGCTGGTGATCATCAAGCGGCTACCGCTGGCCGGTGGTGGCCTCAGCGCAATCATGGATGGCATCGCGACCTATCAGATCGGCCGTTACGCGAGCGGAGAACTGCCGAGGCGCCGCGCGCTGGTCAATTAGCCCAACTCTTATCCTGCTCGGGTGAATCCTGCGCAGGTCAGGACCTGGGCTCAGGAGCACCTCGAGTCCGAGATCACCGCAATCGAGCCGGTACGCGGTGGCCGGACCGATACGATTTCAGCGGTCTACCTCCGCCATGGTGGGCCAGTTATCCTGCGCTGCGCCGCCATCGAACGCTGGGGTGAGGTCGGCCGACAGCACGTGGTCTGCGAGGCGTTGGGCTGCAGTCTGATGGAAGGTTCTGATCTTCCGGTGCCGCATCTCATCGCGTCAGACCCGGATGGCAGCCAATCTGGCGCCTACACGAACCTCACGACCTGGCTGCCGGGGCGCGTTCGGCTCGATCCTTTGGGCCACGGGGCGATCGATGAGTTGGCGAAGATCGCAGTGATCATCCACGGCACGCCGGTCGATGATGACCGTCGGCCCCGCCCGTACGTGTTCTGGGTGCCAGATGATCTTCACGTGCCACGCTGGACCTCGCAGCCGCGGCTCTGGCAGCGCGCCATCGAGGTGTTCGATCAAGTTCCCCCGGCCACCAAGCACGGGCTGGTGCATTGCGACTTTCATCCCGGAAACATTCTGTGGGAAGGCGATCGGATTACCGGCGTGATCGACTGGGCGGAAACGTCATGGGGACCAGCCGATCTCGATGTCATGCACTCGCGAGCCAACTTCGCGATTCTGCATGACCTTGACAGCGCCGTCGCCTTCTCCAACGCCTATCGCCGGCACGGCGGCGTGCTCGACGATGATCACGACGCAGAGCTGTTCTGGGCAGTGAGCGATGTGCTGGGCTTCCTGCCCGATCCCGCCGAGATCATGGCCGCGTTGATCAATGCCCGGCCAGATTTGACGGCCCACGTGGTACGCGAGCGCCTCGAGCGGCTGCTCATGATCACCCTCGGCAAGACTCGCCACTGAGCGCTCCCGGCCGCCGCGGCGTCGCGGAGCGGTCGCGTGAGAATTTGCCTGATCGCCTTGCGAACCAAGGCTAGCCTGACTTAAGTTAGGTGAGCCTCACCTACACTGCAAAGACTCGCTCGAGGGAGGCAGGCCGCGGAGCGCCGCGGGGGATCGAGGAGACATGCTAGGCAACTTCCTGATTGGCTTACGCGAAGGCCTAGAGGCTGCACTCATCGTGAGCATCCTCATTGCCTACCTGGTCAAATCCGGGCGCCGCCATCTCCTGCCCCAAATCTGGATGGGGGTGGGGATAGCAGTCGCCGTTTCACTGGCCTTTGGCGCCGCCCTGACCTTCGGTCCCAAGGGGCTCACCTTTGAGGCCCAGGAGCTGATCGGCGGGCTGCTCTCGATCATCGCTGTCGGGTTCGTCACCTGGATGATCTTCTGGATGGCGAGGGCTGCGCGCACCCTCTCGGGCGAGCTGCGGTCGCAGATCGACAAGGCCGCCGATGCCAGTCGATGGTCACTGATCATCGTCGCAATGCTCGCCGTGGGGCGGGAGGGTTTGGAAACAGCTCTATTCCTGTGGGCCGCCACCCAGACCGCCGCTAGCGGCACCGGCAATACCACCAACCCGCTGCTAGGCGCGGCACTTGGGCTGCTGCTCGCGGTGGTGCTCGGCTACCTGATCTATCGTGGCGCCCTGAAGATCAACTTGAGTCGCTTCTTCACCTGGACGGGCGCCTTCTTGATCGTGATAGCGGCGGGGGTTCTCGCGTACGGTGTGCACGACCTGCAGGAGGCTCGATTCCTGCCTGGTCTGAATAACCTGGCCTTCGACGTGTCGGGGGCAATCCCGCCCACCTCGTGGTACGGAACGCTGCTCAAGGGCGTGTTCAACTTTTCGCCCACGACAACCGTCCTCGAGGCAGCCGCCTGGCTGTTGTACTTCATTCCGACCCTGTCGATCTTCCTCTACCAGAAGCGGCGGCGCACTCCAGCCGTACCGCCACGTCCGGCAACTGAGCCCGTTGGAGCGTCCAA
>DATLQP010000365.1:0-9344 GCA_035535155.1 Propionibacteriaceae bacterium | reverse complement strand
GTAAGCCAGCCGACGCTTCTCGCGACCTCTCCGTCACGCCGACAGGTTGACTTAACTGCGTTGAGGCTCCTCGGCCCTACGACCTCGGTCGCGCCAGAGCAGCCAGGCCACGACTGCGACCACGACGAGCTGAAGTGCGATTCCGACCATCTGAGCAACTGCGTCCCCGGTGGGGAAGCCGTCCAGGTGCAAGGCGTGGTACGCCGCGTGCGGCACCGCGTACACGGCACTCGCAATGATCGCGACGACGCTCAGCAGCCACTGACCGGTTACCGCAGCCGCCACGAGTACGACCGTAAGCGCGAGGCTCAGCTCGCCAACATCTCGGGTCAGGTGCTCGTTGTACGGCGGGAGCAGCGAGACCCATGTGTGCCGAGGTAGCGGGAAGCTACGGTAAAAGCTCATAGGTGCCAGCAGCGCCCACACGCCGACAAGCGCCTCCAAGGCGGCGAGGATCCACAACCCCGCCCGCACCACGACCGATGTCGTTCGCGCCTGTCGCGCCGGCTCGGATCTGCTCACGACGTCGCTGACGTCTCCGCCGATGCGGCTTTACGCCTGGCCAGCGACGAGTTGATCACTGCGTTGCCGATCCGGAAACCGAGGTTTCGACTGACAATCTGGAAACGACTCGTGGTGTGGAACTGCGTCGCCGCGCGCCGCGACGCGAGCACCGCCTTCCGGCCACGTGCCGCGATGCCGGACGCAACGCGCTCGGCATCGGCGGGAAGATATCCCGACCCAAGCAGCTCGGCCAGCGCCAAGGCGTCGATTATCGCCGTATTGGCCCCTTGGCCCTGAAACGGGCTCATCGGGTGCGCCGCATCGCCGAGCAGCCAGACGTTGCGATCGCGGACCTGCTTGTTGGGATCCCGGTCGTAGTAGCCGCGCGGCTCGATCGATTGCGGATCCGCCGCTGCTGTGATCGATCGGACCAAGGGATGCCAGTCCTCCGTCGCCTTCCGCACACGATGCAGCAGGTCGGGCTGACTCGTCGACTCCAACACCGACGGCTCGACATGGCAGGTATAGGAGAAGTGCACTCCGCCTGGCTGGCCGTAGCAGAAGAAGGAGTCACCGTGATCACCGAGGGTCATGAAATAACCACCGCTGAGGAGCGGGTCGTCCGATGCCAGAGCGGCATCGCCGGCGATCGCGGAGAGTCCGAGGAAATGGGGTGCGTCGTCGATGAGCTGGCGCCGCAGCGCAGAGCCCACCCCATCGCAACCCACCACCACATCGCCGTCGGCATGGCGACCGCCGGTGAAGATCACTCGGCTAGGGCCGTCCATCTCTTCACAACCGAGAGCCTGGAATCCGTACCGCACCGAGTCGTCGGGCAGCGCCTCCGTCAGCACCGACTGAAGATGATCACGTTGTACGCGGTAGGTCTGCCGCGAGCCGTCGGTCCCGGACGGAAGGGCCAGCAGCGTATCTCCCTGACGGTCGGTGATCACGAAGTTCGTCACCTGCTGGGCGCCATCGGCGAGCACGTCGTCTCGCAGGCCGAGTCGCTCCAGAACGGCCAGCCCCGTATCTCCCTTGTGGCCAATTGCGTAACCCTTGCGCCGATCGGTAGCCGAGGCGTCGCGCTCGAACAGCTCCACCTCGTGCTGCGGCGCCAGCTGAGCCAGAGCAGCCGCGAGGGTCAAGCCGCTGACGCCTGCACCAACGATGATCACCTTCATGATCGACCTCCTAACTGATCAGCCTGCTCCACATCAGCGTGGCCGGATTGGGAGCCGTTGAGCGCCGGGTGCTGTTGAGAGCGGCAAGCGCGATCAGGCCAGCCGCGCTCGGCAAGACCCAAAGTGCTCCGCCGACATACTCCTTCAGGGCGTTCCAGCCCACCGACCGCCGTATGCTCCGAACGAAACTCTGCGGGCTCGAACGTGCGCTCATGGTGCGAGTCAGGCTATCGCCATCACACCCGCTGCCTGCTCATGCAAACTCGCCGCCTGCAGGCGATGAACCGGACGCTCGCTGCCGTGAAGATTGCGCGTGCCAGGATCGGGCTATGACCGAGGACTCCGCGCTGCCTGCGGGCACGTCCGCATCTGTGGCCGACCAGGTGGATCGTGACGATCTACGCAAGGAAGGCTGGACCATGGCTCTCTATGTAGCCATTTGCCTGATCGCTGCGCTGACCGCCCTGGAAGACGTGCACGTTGTCCCCGGCCACATCCTGGGGCTGGTCTGGGGCACGACGGTTGGTCTAGCAATCGCGCACGTGTTCGCGTTCCGCGTCGCTGGTCGCCTCGTACACGACGGTAAACTTCCCAGGGCCGATCGCATCGTTTCCGGCGTCCAGTTGGCGGGTGCCGCGGCCGTCGCGGCTATCGTCAGTATCCCGGTTCTCCTGACACCGACAGAGAGTGAGCTCGACTGGGCTCGCTACACGTGCGCCGCCATCATCGGTGTTGTCGGCTATTCGGTCGCCCGTAGCGCAGAGCAGGGCCGGTTCCGTGCCGTGCTGTTCGGCGTCGGGGTCCTCGTCGTCGCCACTGCAATCGCCGCGATCAAACAAGCGTTGGCTGGTCACTAAGGACTGAGCCACTTGGCATCAGTTGCTTGACATGGCGACATCTGCAGCCGCGCAGTCCTGGCCTCGTGCGGAGCAACGCGGCCCAAGGCCCGGGTGAATTGAGCCACATTCGCGGCTCCGTGCGAAGAAACGCGAGAGTGGCAGAGCCTGTTAGGGCTTGCCTTCATTCGCATGCTGCTGGGCGAGGCGGAGCATTTCACGAGCAACCATCGGGCCGGCGTTCTGGTTCTGGCCCGTCACGAGATTGCCGTCGATCACCCAATGATTGGCAAGGATGTCGGTGATTCGGGTACTGGATTCGTACAGTGCGCCCTTCCGGCGAAGTTCGGTCTCCGGATGCTGCGGCGTACCGGTAATCCGAAGGTCACGCACCTGGCGATTGCTGACTCCGGTTACATGCCGGCCCTCGACCAGCGGCCGTCCGTCCGGGTCAGTGGCGTTGATCAACCCGAGAGGGCCGTGGCACACTCCACCGATGATCTTGTCGGCCGCGCTTGCTTCGGTGATCTTGTCGGCTAACGCGTCGGAGAATCCCAGGTCGAAGGCGGCACCCCAGCCGCCCGCCAGATAGATGATGTCGTACGCGTCGACGTTCACGGCCTCGATAGGTAGCGAGTTGCTGATCTTGGTCCGAAGCACTTGATCAGCAAGGAAACGATCGTCGGCCGCCGTGCGAATGATCGAATTCACCGACAGTGGATCGACCGGAATCAGCCCGCCGGCCGGGCTGGCCACGTCAACCTCCATGCCAGCGTCGAGGAAGGCGTAGTAGCCGGAAGTCAGTTCGCTCGCAAAGACCCCGGTGGGCTTGCCGATGTCAAGCATCCCGGAATTGGTCGCAACGACAAGCGCGCGACGGCCGGTCAGATCCACCTCGAGTGGGTCGGGGTCATCCGGATGCAGGCCCAGCTTCTGCACGATCTTGCGCAGCAGAAGTGCCGGCGGTGAAGGTCGATTCATTGCGGCGTACCAGTCCTCTCGGCCGTTTGGGCATGGGCCGGAGCTACCGCCGCTACTCCGGCTGGTTGTCCTCTGGCCCGGCGATCCGATAGGGAGTGTCCAGTCCTTCATACATGAGGTGCGCGACCATCCCGTCAGCCGAGTGCTTCAGATTGTGGCAGTGGTCCATCCAGATGCCGGGGTTGTTGGCCAGAAAGGCGACGTCGTAGCTCTCACCGGCGGCAACGTTGAGGGAGTCGACCCACCACGGGCTCCCGGTGGCCCGCACGTCGTTGCGAGCGAGCACGACCATGTGGTGGCCGTGAAGATGCATCGGATGCACCTCGCTGCTGCGGTTCTCGATGTGCGTCACAACTACATCGCCCTCGCGTACCACGTACATCGGGAGGTGTGGATAGATGTCGCCGTTGATCGACCACCACATCCCCGGACGGCCACGAACGAATCCGGGTCGGCGTCCGATCACGTAGTCGAAACGGCGAGATGCGCGCGCTGGGTCGAAGCCGAGCGGCGCGGGTGTTCCGTAGGTCAGCGGGTCCAGCTTCTCGGCTGGCTGCGGCGGCAGCGGTGCGTTGCTGCCCCTCGGGCCGATGATCGCCGCGATCGCCTTCGACAGTTGGATTCTTGCCGGTGAGCCGTCATCGGGTACCTGAACTTCAAGATCGGCCCGTGCGCCGGCTGTGAGGGTTAGCGATCGGCCAGACACCTCCGACGGTTGGTGCACATCCGTGCCGTCAATCGCGAGCAGCCGGTACGAGCCGCTCGCCCACACTTCCATCGGCCCGTTGTCGGTGTTGGTGATGCGGAGCCGGATCCGCTGACCCGGGCGCGCCGGCACCTGCAGATCCTCGGCTTTGCCATTGACGGTGCGTACACCCCCGTAGGTATGAGCAACCGCCGACACATCCAGCGGCTGGACGACGCCCGCCTTGGGCGTCACCACCAGTGACCCGAACAATCCGCCAGCCACCTGGGGATTCGAGACCTGATGCGAGTGGTACCAGAAGGACCCCGCATGATCAGCAACGAAACGGTAGGTGAACTCGCCGCCGACCGGCCCCGCATCTTGGGTGACTCCGGCAACTCCGTCCATCGCGTTCGGCACATCGAGGCCGTGCCAATGCAGCGTGGTACCGGCGGTGACCGACTCGTTGCGGAGATGTACCTCGACCAGCTGGCCCTGGATCGCACGGATTTCAGGTCCCGGCGACGTTCCGTTCAGCGTGTACCGGGCAAGGGACCGGCCGTCGTTCGGCTGCTGCTGACGGGCAACCAGATCGACCCGTACCTCCGCCGGCCGGCTGGGGTCTGCGATCAGCTCGGTGATAGAGCGGCTCGGCATCGAGGGGTGGCCCGGTTGGCCGTGAGCATGCTCAGCCATCTTCAGATCGGGCTGCACGCCGCCATAGTCGGGGTAGCCCATGTCCATCACCGAGTCCGTCGGCGGCAGCCGGCTGGCCAGCCACATCCAGGTCAGCGGAGCCACGATGGCCACGGTGGCGAAGACGGGAAGGACGACCCGAAGTGTTCGGCGCGCGCCAGTTGAGCTCATGCCCGATCAGCCCGAGTCGAGAGTTGTGGAGGTCTGTCACTCGGAGTACGTGGCCTGTTTGCATGATCAAGAGAGGACCACGAGGCGGCCACCAACGCCACCCGGGCAATGGCGACCGGCCAGGGAAGTGGCAACGCGAACGTCGGCGACGTCTTCATCGGCCAAATCTCCGTTTCGAAAGTCCTGACCTGTCAGAGTGGCGCCGTCACCCGCTCCTGCGCCGACGACGCTGCGGTGTGTGTCTGATTGCGCATCCGACGGCCGGCGTAGAGAGCGGTGCCGAAGAGCACGAGTGCGGTGAGCCCGTGCAGCAAGCCGACCGCAGGAATCTCGTGGCCGAGGAAGCCGAGCTGGCCTTGGACGACCACCAACGCGAAGACGATCACGGCCCACTTGATCGCTCCGCGCGTCTTGGTGAAGAACGAGGTGATCACGAGCAGCAGCGCGATTCCGGGGATCACGAACGTCCCATTGATGCCATGCACGATGAAGCCGACGACCTCAGGGAAGGGGTTGTCCTCGCTTTCCATCACGGCCTTGTCGAGTACGCCGCCACCATCGACCCACTTGCCTAGGCCGGCAATGGCCCAGACCACAGCCATTGCCTGGATTGCCACCTCGGCTGCCACCAGGTACGCGAGCACCTTGTACGCGGTTCTCATCGAACTCCTTTCTCTACAGATGGGAGCGGTGCCCCTGTGCTGAAGACCAGGCGCGCCAGCGCCAGAGGCCAGGCCGGAAAGGCCAGCCAGCTCATCGCGCCTAGCACGATTCCCGGTATGGCGAATGCCAGCGGGTGCCCGAATCCCGAACCGATCAGATAGCCCGCGGCCGTGATCAACAGCGCACCCGGAAAGCTCGCCCCGAGCAACAGGCCGAAGCGAGTCACCGATCTCGGCAGCGTCGCCTGTCGATGACCCGTCGAGCTGACGATGAACACCCACAAGTAGACGAGCAGGAACGCCGGCACAACGAGCAGCACTTCTACGTCGAACTCCACGACACCGGCGACCAGCATCAGCTGCAGCACAGCAACTGCAAGCATGGCTCCGACCGCCATCACCGTGGCCACCCGCACCAAGCGGGTGCGCGGCAGCCATCGATCCAAGGCCAGCGCAACTGGAATCATGGCCAGGAACTGCACGGGAATCACCCAGTCATTGGCAGTACCGAGCCAGCCAAAGCCGTTCTGTACCTCGCTGAATGGACGCGCCAGTAGATAGAACAGCACCAGCAGCACATTGGCGACCAACCCGGCGATGCCTGACGTCAACGCCCATAGCACTGGACGCCGGATTCGCTGATCTGGCGGATGGATCTGGGTCAGCATGCCGCCAGGCTCCGGGGGGAGACATCCCACTGTCACGGGACGATGTCCCATCACGGCCGGGATTGTTTTCTCAGTTGTCCCCGCGGACCAGCTGAGCCCCAGAATGGGGTGTGCGCGCGTCAGCGGCGGTGAGTAATCCCTTGCGTCGCGCCTGGCATCAGCGTGCTGCTCGCCGGGCACCGGTGGCGATCGCGGTCGTACTTGTGCTGCTGGGCCTGATCGCGGTTGCGGTCCGGCTGGACGCCCCGGCTGACGGCACCGCCGTCTCGTTCTGGCAGGTGGACGGCGTGATCGTCGACGTGCCCGGCGCGGCGAAGAGCTCTGGACTGCAGTCAGGCGACCTCGTGACCCGGATAGCAGGACATCGCCTGGCCGAGGGGCTGGGCGGCGTCGCCCGACCGACCCCCGGAGATCAGCTCGTCTACGAGGTCGTCCGGAACGGCCTCGATCAGGTGGAGGTTCAGGTCCAGCAGGTCGATCCGTACCCTCTGCTGGCGGCCGGGTGGGGCAACCTCATCTTCGTCGTCGCCCTGGCAGCACTGGCGAGCGCGCTGTACCTTCGGCGGCCTGAGGAGCCGGCGACCACGCCGCTCGTGATCACTGCTGCCGGACTGCTCGGTAGCACCCTGGCGCACGAGGCCGGCCTGCCGGCTCTCGCTCTCGCCACCGGCGGACCGCAGTTGTGGCTGTACAACCTGAACATCATCGTGGTGTACGCCATCGCTTGGGGGGCCGCCCTCGCCTTCGCCCTGGAATTGCCGGGAGACGATCGGTGGCGCCGGCGCAACCTGCTCGCGATCGCCTACGCCGCACCTCCGGCATTGATGACGGCTTGGATGGGAGTCGCGGCGATCCTCGCGCCCAACGCCCTGCGCTGGTTCGATCTGGTCTACGCCGGCAGCACAGTGCTCGTGGCTGGAACTCTGGTAATGGGCGGTGTGCTAGGCGTTGTGGCCTACCGCCGCAGTCACGACCGGCTGACTCGGAGCAGGCTGCGTTGGGTCGCCGGCGGGAGCATTGCGGCTGCTGCGCTCAGCATCGCGTTCTGGCACCTGCCAGAGATCCTGACTGGGCACCAGTTGTTGCCGGCAGGTGCGCTCGGCCTCTCCGCGCTGCCATTCGTCCTGGGCATAGCGGTGGCGCTGCGCCGGCACCAACTGTTCGACATCGAGCGGCTGGCGAATCGGTCTCTGGTCTATGTAACGGTGGTGGCGATCCTCGTTGCTGGCTACGCGGCTCTGGTCGCCGTACTCGTAAGCGGGCTCGGCCTATCCGGAACAGTCGCTGCCGCGCTTGCCGCGGCAGCCGCCGCGCTCGCCCTTGCCCCGCTGCGCAATGCGGCGCAGCACATGGTGAACCGACTGATGTACGGCGAGCGGGACGACCCGGCCGGGGTGCTTGCCCGGCTCGGGACGAGGATGCAAGCAGTCCTGCTGCCAGACGAGGTACCTCCTGCCGTTGTGGAGACCGTCGCCCAGTCGCTACGGCTGCCATATGTCGCGATCGACCTCGCAGACGGTGAAGGCGCGTTCCGAATGGCAGCCGAGCATGGCGCGCCGATCGGCACCGTGCATATCGAGACGCTTACCCACCACGGTGCCGAGGTTGGCCGCCTACGGGTTTCCGAGCGCGGCCGAGACGAGCCGTTAGAGCCAGCCGACTTGGAATTGCTTAGATCGCTGGCCGGCGAGATCGGCCCGGCGGTCCAAGCCGTCCGACTGCACCAGGATCTGCTCCGGTCCAGGGCCGAAGTCGTCGCGCTGCGGGAGGATGAGCGGCGCCGGCTGCGACGTGATCTCCACGATGGGCTTGGTCCAGCTCTGGCAGCCATCGGTCTCAAGGCCGGGCTAGCGGCGCGCGAAGTGCCGCCGGATTCTGCGGCTCGGGAGTTGCTGGGTGAGATCGACAACGAGGTGAAGGAGAGCATCGGCGACATCCGGCGACTTGTCGAGGCGCTCCGGCCGCCCGCCCTCGATGAGCTCGGCCTGCTGGGTGCCGTAAAGTCCCGCGCGGCCGCGCTGGCCGGCGACGTGACCATCGACGTCTCGGGGCCCGAGTCGGCCGACGGGCTGCCAGCAGCGATCGAAACCGCCGCGTACCGGATCGTGGTCGAGGCGATGACCAACGCCGTACGCCACAGCGGCGGCGCCTACTGTTCGGTATTCATCAGGGTCGAGGATGACGCCGTTGAGGCTGTTGTCCGGGATGACGGCCGTGGCCTGGCGGCGGATCGCAAGCCAGGTGTGGGACTCCGATCCATGCAGGAGCGCGCGGCCGAGGTGGGCGGGACGTTGTCGGTATCGTCGGCTGCGGAGGGGACCGTCGTCTCTGCCCGGTTGCCGTTGAGCCTGAGAGGTGCAGTTGATCACACTGATCCTCGCTGATGATCACCCGGTCTTCGCCTCCGGGCTGCGGGCGGTGTTCGACGCCGAACCGGATGTGACTGTGCTGGAGGTCGCTGCCACGGGACGGGAGGCGGTGCGTGCAGCTACCGACCACAAGCCTGATGTCGCGGTGCTCGACATCAACATGCCGGATGGTGACGGGCTCTGGGTCTGTGATCAGCTTCGCGCCGCAGGACTCGGCGTGCGCGTCCTCATCCTCACCATGTACGACGACGACGAGAACGTGCTGGCCGCCCTCCGCGCCGGCGCGTACGGCTACACGCTCAAGGGGGCAGGACCCGACGAGCTCGTCGCCGCCGTCCGTGCCGTCGCTCGCGGCGAGGCGCTCTTCGGTGCCGGGATCGCTGCTCGGATGCTGCAACTCTTCGGCCGCTCGGCGGTTTCGTCGCCATTTCCTCAGCTCACTGAGCGCGAGACCGAGGTGTTGGGTTTGTTAGCGGCCGGGCGGGACAACGCCGGTGTCGCGCGGCGCCTGGCGGTCAGTCCGAAGACGGTACGCAACCACGTGTCCAACATCATCACCAAGCTGCACGTCTCGGACCGGTCGGGCGC
>DATLQP010000364.1:0-8554 GCA_035535155.1 Propionibacteriaceae bacterium | reverse complement strand
AGACCCGCCACCGCCAGCAGCAAGATCAGCAGCAGCTGTAGGTTTCACATCGCCTCATGATCAACTGCTAGGCCGTCTACAGGCCGTCACTCGTTGAAAACTTGCGGGTAACAATGAGGAGCGTTGAGCAGTGATCTACCTAGTCAGACGCGGTTTGAGCAGTATCGCCCCTAGTCCTGGACTCCCCGGATCGGTTCGAATCCAACACCTGCCACAAAGAAAAACTGTCCTCTGACTAGAAGGAACACCTAGGGGCTTGGGCCGGCTCGACCACGCGGTGTCGATGGCCCGTCGCGTCCGGTCCTCACTGTCTGGCTGAGGTGGCCGTAAGTCTTGAGCACTAAGGTTGCGTTCTCGTGGCCCAACCGCTCGGCGATGGCGACCTTGAGCGCGCCGACGAGGCGGCTCGGACGTGTGCGGTGCGCATATATACAAAATCAGCAACGTCCCTGTAGTCGGACTGCTGCTCCTTAGTCGCCTTCTTGGTATCCGTTGGCAGGGCCGAGGCCTCCGCTAAAACACACTGTTCGGATCGTAGTACTGATCGATATTCTCACAACCGATGCCGACGGCCTTGGTGAAGTATTCCTTGGGGTAGTCGCTAGGCTTCTTCGCCCCAGTGGCGATATCGATTGCGATCTTCAGGGCGTCCTGAGCCGCAAGGGATGGTGAGTTGAGCCCGGTCGAGATATATCGACTCTTGCAACCCCCCTCTTTGATCAAAGCCAACCCTTCCTTCTGTCCGTCAGCTGCCGCAGCAACATAAACGTTGTCGTAGGCCGGCTTGCCCTTGATCACGTTGTACGCGCCGAGCGCCATGGAGTCGTTGAGCCCCATGATCAGATCGATGTCAGGATGAGCGGCCAGCATGTTCTCGGCGGCCACTTGTCCTTTGTCCTGCTGGTAGTCCCCGGTTTGCTCTGACACGATGTCGAACGGAAGGCCACCCTCCTTCAGCCCGTCCAGGAAGCCCTGGCGCCGGTTGGGGCCGACAAACTCGTCGGTCGCCGGACCGGTGAGGATGACCATTTTGATGCTTTTTTTCCCTGCATCCAGGAAGCGCTTAGCGGTGATCTTGCCGGACTCCCGGCCGATGGTGAGGTTGTCGGACTGCACACTCGTCGTACCCGTGCCGGGCACACTGGTGTCGATGTAGATGACCGGAATCTCGGACCCGATTTGGGTCATCATCGGCTTCTGACCCTTGACGCTCGTGGCGTTGACGACGAGTACGTCGCTACCTTGGGAGATCATCGCCTGCATCTGGTTCATCTGGATGACCGGGTCTTTGTTCGCGCTCTGGAACAACAGCTTGAACCCCTGCTCCTTTGCGATCTCTTCGGCCTGCACCTGCATAGCCGCGAAGTAGGGTGCCTGGAGCTGTTGCTGGGCGAAGCCGACCACGACATTGTGGACGTTGCTCTTGATGCCGTTTGCCGGACCGTTTGCCGGCTCCGTCGACGGATAGATCTGCCCGCACCCCGCCAGGGCGAGGATGCTTGCTGACAGAGCGGCCGTCGCACTCAGTCGCAGCTTATGCCGGGTCCTCGTTGGTCTCATCACTAATCTTCTCCGGTCGAGTTCCGATCGATTACTTGGTTGCGGGCTGCGGTGACCTTGATCGTCTCCGCGCGAACTGCACCGTAGCCAGCGTGACCGCCACAAGGATCAGCGCACCGCGGAAGGCGTCCTGCAGGAACGTCGAGACATTCAACAGCGAGAGCAGATTGGCAATGACCTGAAAGATGATCGTGCCGATTACGGCACCGAACACCGTGCCACGACCGCCAGAGAGCGCCGCGCCGCCGATCACGACAGCAGCAATCGCCTCCAGCTCCATCAGGTTGCCGGCCAATGCGGTGGCGCTGCCAAACCGGCAGACGAACATCCAGCCGCCGAGGCCGACCAGCAGGCCGCCCAGGATGTAGACCGACCACAAAGTCGCGCGGACCGGGATACCGGAGCTGCGGGCCGCTTCCTTGTTGCTACCGATCGCATACACCCGGCGTCCCCACACCGTCCTTCTCAGCAGGAACGCGATCAGCAGAACCACCACGATCCAAATCAGAGTCAGGACAGGAATTCCCACTACCGTCGTCTGACCGATCTGGGCGAACGTGTCCGCCGCCTTCGGGGTGATCGGGATGCCCTGACCATATGCATATACCAGGCCACGAGCCAACGCCAGCATGCCCAGGGTCACGATGAACGGTTCGAGGCCGCGGAACGAGACCAACCAGCCGTTGACTACGCCGATAATGCCGCCGATGACGAGCGCGACGAGCAAGGCAAACCAGACGGAGAAGCCGCCGAACAGACCGGCGCAGAGCACCGCGGCAAGCCCGAGCACGGATCCGACACTGATATCGATGCCGCCGGTAAGAACGATGATCAACTCAGCCATCACCACAACGCCGATGATGGACATCTGCAGCAGCAGATTGGTGATGTTGGTCCCAGTCAGGAAGGCGGGGCTGGACAACGCCGCGATGATCAGCAGCACGATCAGGATGAACAAGGCGTACTGACCTTTCAGCCAGTTGACAAACGCGTTGCCGCTCTGTTCCTCTGGCTGCTGTTGCTCGGTGGGTGCGGTAGCCGTTGTTGTCATGCGTAGCTCCTTAGCTATGGAGGCCCGGCATGGTTGGTCAGTCTTGGTGACTGAGAGCCGTGCGGATCAAGTCATCGGTGTCGGCGTGTTCTGGGTCGAATTCCCCCGCGATCTGGCCGTTGCGCATCACGAGGATGCGGTGACACAGCGAAAGCAGCTCCTCGGCTTCGCTGGAGACGACGAGCACGCCCTTGCCGCGGGCCGCGAGGCGGTGGATGATTTCGTAGATGTTGGCGCGGGCCCCGACGTCGATTCCCTTGGTGGGCTCGTCGAGCACCACAAAGTCGGGATCGGCTTCCAACCACTTGGCCACCACGACCTTCTGCTGGTTGCCGCCGCTGAGAGTGCGAGTGTAGGTGTCCGGCCCGCCCTTGACCTGGTACTCCTTGATCAACTCGCGGACGCGAGTCTTCTCCACACCGGCCTGGACGACGCCCGCCTTTGACATCCGGGGCAGTACGACCAGGCTTATGTTTTCGCCGTTGTCGAAGTCCTTGACGAATCCCTCGAGGCGCCGATCCTCGGTCACGTAGGCAACCCCCTTGGACAGCGCCTGGCCCGGCGAGGTCAAGTGCACCTGCTCACCGTGGATGGTGACGCTGCCGCCGGCGGCTCTCCGTTGGCCGGTGACCGTACGCGCGACTGAGGAGCGGCCGCTTCCGACCAACCCGTACAGCCCGACGATCTCCCCAGGCGCGATGTCGAATGACACGCCCTTCGCTGCGCCGCCGTACAGGTCACGCACCGAGATAACGGGCTCCTTGCCTGATGTCTGCGCCGGCGCTGGGCGCGCCAACGCCTTCAGCGCCTGGCCGATCATCAGCGTGGTGATCTCGTCCGGAGTCGAGTCGGCCGTCTTGACCACATCGACCAGCTCGCCGTTGCGCAGCACCGCGATCCGGTCGCACATCTCGAACACCTCATTGAGCCGGTGCGAGACGAAGATGATGCAGGTGCCAGATTCCTTTTCCCGGCGCACCAGCTCGAGGATGTCGTTGAAATGCTCCTCGCTGGTCGACGCGGTCGTCTCGTCCAAGATCATGATCTTGTGCGGGGCGACCTCGGCGCGGGCCAGGGACAACATCTGCCGCTGCCCGGGACCGAGATCCCGAGCGAGCTGTCTAGTGCGCAGCTCACCTAGCCCAACTTGGCGGAGCACATCGCGGGTCTCCTGGCTGTTGCTGTCGACCTTCTGCGCCCACGGCCGAATGTCCTTGCCCATGCGCAACTTGTACAGCCAAACGTTCTCCCCGATGGTGAAGTCGTCGATGATGAGGGGCTCTTGGTGCATCATCAGCACACCGGCCTGCTCAGCCTCGGCTGCATTATGCACTGGGCGGGGGTGGCCGGTTACTCTGATTTCGCCCTCGGTCGGTGTTTCGACGCCTGCAAGCAATTTAGCGAAGGTCGACTTTCCCGCTCCATTGGCGCCACAAATGGCAAGGACCTCACCTGCGTATCCCTCGAGATCGACCCCATCGAGCGCCTTGACTCCGGGATAGTGCTTCTTGACGCCGACCGCCTTGAAGGCAAGTTCACCTATCGGCAGCTGGTGGGCTTCTTGGTCGATTTCTCTCGCTGCTGTGACCACGATGAGCGGCCTCCTCGTAACAGACCGGTTATGCGCGTAAATCACAATGTAGCGAATCGATTGTCGGGATATCTACCCTCAGAAAGGGCTGGCCCGCACCTCGGTGGCTTCGGGAGCGATGTGCATTCCCTTCTATTCGTTGTGCGCCGGTTGCAAAGGGGCGCCGAGTGGCAGGACCCTGGGTACACCTGAGCTTTTCGCGACTAGGAGGCTGACCGGTGACGCAACTGACCAACGCCAACCTCAGCTTGCTGTCAATCCCCGTTCCCAGCTACGACCGATCGCAGGTGGGAGTCGGCATTGTTCACTTCGGCGTAGGTGGCTTCCACCGTGCTCACCAAGCGGCTTATGTGGACGCGCTGATGGACCAGGGCAAGGCGCTCGATTGGGGCATCTGCGGAGTGGGTGTGATGCCGTTCGATCTCAAAATGCGCGAAGCCCTGGTCTCCCAGGATTGTCTCTACACGTTGGTGTTGAAGGATCCCCAGGGTCAGTGGACGCCCAAGGTGATCGGGTCGATCGTCAAATACCTCTACGCGCCTGACGATCCCGAAGCCGTCATCGAGCAGATGGCCGACCCGGCGACGCGCATTGTTTCGCTCACCGTGACTGAGGGCGGCTACAACTTCCATCCGGTCACGGGCAAGTTCGACGCCGAGAATCCGGCGGTGCAAGCAGACCTTCGTCCAGGCGCCGTGCCCACCACCACTTTCGGCTTGATCACAGAGGCAGTGGCCCGGCGTCGGTCACGTGGGATTGAACCGTTCACCGTGATGTGTTGCTACGTCGCCAAGGAAGTCTTCACCGCCTTCGCCGGTCTGCGCGATCCGGAGTTGGGCGACTGGGTCGAGACGAATGTCCGGTTTCCGAACTCGATGGTGGACCGAATCACTCCGGTGACCACCGACGACGATGGCGCTGAGATCAAGAAGCGGTTCGGTGTCGACGACGCATGGCCGGTCGTTGGTGAACCGTTCACCCAGTGGGCGTTAGAGGATGATTTCTCCGCCGGCCGGCCGCCGCTGGAGGACGTCGGTGTCCAGGTGGTCTCGAACGTGCTGCCGTACGAGCTGAGCCAACCGCGTTCATCGCCAATCGTGAGTTGTTCGGCGATCTCATCGACGAACCGGGCTTTGTCGAGCCGTATGTGGCGACGCTAAATTCACTGCGCACTCGCGGTGCCCGGGCCACCCTCGAGGATTTAGCCGCCTGACCCCGCGATTGCTCGCAAATTAGATATTTGCTGCAAATTACTCGCGAAGTGGGCGAGAAATTCGGCCAGCAAATCCGGAGTATGCAGCGGATTGGCAGGACCTTTGCCGTCCTTTTTTAACTGAGTGAGAGCTAGGTCCGTTCAAGTTATCGCGGGCGACCACCATGCCGGCTGCGCACTCTGCCTAGGGACAGCCCCAACGGATTGCCCGTTAAGGTGGATCACAACGCGCACAGCTGTTGATGCCGATGCACAACCGCCCACCTTGGAGGCGCACGATGTCCGAATCCCCGACGGCCGTAGGGAACGGCGAAATCCCCGAAACGATGAGCGCCGTGATCTGTCACGGACCCGAGAACTACCAGCTGGAAACCGTGTCCGTTCCGGTACCTGGACGTGGTGAGGCGCTGATCAAGGTCGACGCCGTCGGCATCTGCGCCAGCGACCTCAAGTGCTATCACGGAGCGGCCAAGTTCTGGGGCGATGAGTCCCGGCCGGCCTGGGCCGAGACTGAGGTGATCCCAGGCCACGAGTTCGCTGGCACAGTGGTTCAACTCGACGACGAGGCGGCGAGCCGGTGGGGCATCGCAGTCGGGGACAGTGTCGTGAGCGAGCAGATCGTGCCGTGCTGGAAGTGTCGCTATTGCCTCCGCGGGCAGTACTGGATGTGCCAGCCGCACGACATCTACGGCTTCAAGCGGCGTACACCTGGGGCGATGGCGGACTACATGATCTATTCCGCGGACGCCTTGGTGCACAAGGTTCCGGAGTCCTTGCCGCCGCACCATGCCGCCTTTGCAGAGCCGCTCGCCTGCTCCCTGCATGCAGTGGAACGCGCCGAGATCACCTTCGACGACACGGTCGTCGTCGCAGGCTGCGGGCCCATTGGGCTGGGGATGGTTGCGGGCGCCCGGGCCAAGAGTCCGGCGCATGTTGTCGCCCTGGACCTCGCTCCGCAGAAGTTGGAGCTGGCGAAAGAGTGCGGCGCAGACGTGGTGATCAACATTGGGAACGAGGACGCCATCGCCATCGTCAACGACCTCACCGACGGCTATGGCGCAGACGTTTACCTGGAAGGGACCGGTCATCCTTCAGCGGTGATCCAAGGGCTCAACCTGCTTCGGAAGCTTGGCACGTACGTGGAGTACGGAGTGTTCGGCAGCGATGCGAGCGTCGACTGGTCGATCATCAGTGACGACAAGGAGCTGACTGTCCTGGGTGCACACCTCGGCCCGCACTGTTGGCCGGCTGCCATCCGGATGATCGAGTCCGGGTCCTTGCCGATGGACAAGATCTGCACCCATCAGCTACCGCTCACGGAGTTTCAGAAGGGCCTGGATCTGGTGGCGAGCGGTACAGAGTCGGTCAAGGTATCCCTCATCCCGTAATTGGTTACGGGCAACTACCTCACCACGCCAGACCCTTGCTCGCTGAAGGGCGCGGTTACAACTTGTCGAACCAGGGTTCGAGGCGTTGGTAGGCCTCCAGGAAAAGCTCATACTCTGCCAGGTATCGGGTATGCCGGCGTTCATCCGGGTCGTGCGTCGCGACCTCCCGCGAAAGCGCATGTGCAATGTCGAAGCTGTCGAAGATTCCGGCGCCGACACCACCCACGATCGCCGCCCCCATTGCTGTCGCCTCATCGACGAGATTGAGCCGGGTCAGCGGCACACCCCAGACATCGGCGAAGATCTGCAGTAGCAGGGACGAATTCGCAGCACCACCGATCGCGTCCACGGCGGTGATGTCGGTGCCGTTCTCGATGAAGGCGCGCAAGCCCGTGTAGAGGTTGAATGCCACGCCCTCCAGTACCGCTCGGGTGAGGTGCGCGGGACCGTGATGTCGGCCGAGTCCGGCGAACACCGCGCGTGCCGCCGGATTCCAATAGGGTGACCGTTCGCCCAGTAGGTGCGGCAGGAAATAGAGCCCATCCTCAGCCGCCGGAGCGGTGGCGGCCGCGGCAAGGAGTCGGCCGTAGCGCTCAGGTTCTTCTGGGGCGAGCGTGTCGATGATCCACTCCAGTGAGGCTCCGCCTGCCTGCATGGTGGCGGTGGGCACGTATCGGCCGGCAATGACGTGATTGAAGGTCATGCTGCGCATAAGCGGGTCGTGCAACGGCTGATGGGCGGCGACCGACACCCAAGAAGAGGACCCGAGATAGGCGTACGCGCCCGATTCCGGACCGATGATGCCCGCTCCCAGAGCTCCCATCGGCCCGTCACCGCCGCCGAGCACGACCGGGGTGCCGGCCCGCAGGCCAGTGGCAGCCGCCGCATCTGCGGTGACGGCGCCGACAATCTCGATCGACGGCACGATCTCAGGGAATAGTTCTCGGCCGAACCCCGCGGCGTCGATGAGTTCGGCTGACCAGGCGTCGGCTGCCTGATCGTACGCGTTGGTGCTGGAGGCGTCGGAGGGGTCAGTCACGATTGTGCCGGTGAGCCGGAATACCACGAAGTCCTTCGCCTGCACCACCACCGTCGCCGCGTCGAACACCTCAGGCTCGTGATCACGCACCCACATGACCTTGGACAGCGAGTAGGTCGGATTCAATCGGTGGCCAGTGATCGCGTAGGCCTTCTCCATGCCCACCCGGTCCACCAGACGCGAGCACTGGGCTGTCGAACGCGTGTCGGCCCAGATGATCGCTGGGCGAACCGGCGCTCCCGAGGAGTCCAGCAGCACTGCGCCCATCATCTGCCCAGAGAAAGAAACCACGTCGATCTCGGCCGCGGACACCTTCCCCTGTTCGAGGAGCATCCTGGTCGCCGTACACAGTGCCTGCCACCAGTGCTCTGCGTTCTGTTCCGCCTTGCCTCGCGGACCGAAGTCGGTTCCGTACAAGGCGGTGACCGCCTCGATGACCTGGCCCTCGTTGTTCACCAGGGTCGCCTTGTTCCCGGTGGTGCCGAGGTCGTGGGAGATGATCATGGCCTTGTGACCTGGAAGAGGTGCTCGTGGTAGTCGGTCCAGCCAACATCGGCTGGAGAGCTGTCGGCTAGTACGGTTCGGATCGACGACATCAGCGCCACCGGGTGGCGATGGTGCTCAGCTGGGCGGTCCTGTCCGCGGGCATCTCGATGTCGAATACGTCGGCGATGACCTGGCTCCAGCCATAGATGAAGTAGCGCCAGCCGTC
>DATLQP010000363.1:0-4791 GCA_035535155.1 Propionibacteriaceae bacterium | reverse complement strand
TCGGCGTGCGCGTCACAGACCATTGCCTCGTAGAGGCCCGACTCGGTTTGATCAATGACAAAGTTTCGCGTAGCCCCCTTCTGGCACCGCAGAACCTGGCACTCAAGCACGCGCACAGTATGACGGGGCGTGTGCGAGCCCACTCGCGGCGGCTACGTCTTCCACATCGCGTGCCGTTCGCCAGTGCGCCACGCCGCGACTCTCCTCCACAGCACCCTGCGGAGGAAAGTCACGACGGTGGGCACTGGGCCGGATCTAGCTCTGCTGCCGGCTCCGCTCCGCCCCGATGCAAGTGGCGCAACAGTTCCTGGCCGCGGCCAGGTCCGTCGCTGTCGCCGGGCCGCCGGGAACCCACTCAGGTCACATCGGTCAGACTTTGCGGATGCGCACCCACTGGACTGAATGATCACGGTCCTTCCGGAGGATCACTGTCGCGCGACCCGTGGTAGGCAGGATGTTGGCCGACAGGTTCGGGCCGTTGATCGTGTCCCAGAGGTATTGGGCCTGGCCGATCGCCTCGGTTGTCGTCAGCTCCGCGTAGCGGGTGAAGTACGAGCGCGGGTCGCGGAAGGCCGTGTCTCGTAGCGACAGAAAGCGGCTCACGTACCAATCGCGGACGTCGGCGGCATCGGCGTCGACGTAGACCGAGAAGTCGAAGAAGTCACTGACAGCAAGCCCTGTCGTGCCATCGGGACGCGGCCGCGCCGGTTGCAGCACGTTCAGTCCTTCCATGATCAAGATGTCGGGTCGCCGCACCCTGATCTGGGCATCCGGCACGATGTCGTAGGTCAGATGGCTGTAGACCGGCGCCATCACCTCTTCTTGGCCGGACTTGACGTCGATCACGAAGCGCAGCAGCGCGCGCCGGTCGTAGGACTCCGGGAAGCCCTTCCGGTGCAGCAACCCGCGGCTTTCCAGTTCGGCGTTGGGTAGCAGAAAGCCGTCAGTGGTCACCAAGTTGACTCGCGGATGGTGCGGCCATGCGGCCAGCAGTTCGCGAAGCAGCCGAGCGGTGGTGGACTTGCCGACGGCAACCGATCCCGCGATGCCGATCACGAACGGCGTACGCTCCACCGCCAGCTGCAGGAACTCGTTCGTCGATTGATGCAGTTCGCTGGTGTGCAAAAAGTAGCGACTGAGCAGCCGGGTGAGCGGCAGATACACCTCGCGTACGTCGAGCATGCTGGTCGGATCGCCCAGTCCGCGAACCTTCTCCAGCATCGTCTCGTCGAGCGGGATTGGCATCTGTTCGGCAAGGTCGGCCCAATCTGCTCGACTGCGCTCGAGGTACGCCCCAAGAAGCTGGAGATCGTCCGGCATAGGCACCAAATCTAGTGTCGGACCGCGAATCGGCTGACATCGCGGGCGCGATCCTCACCAGCGGAGCGAGCAATGAGGCCTGGATCCGCGCCGCTGTCCTGGACGAGCGAACGTGCAGGCACGCTTTTCCGTCTGCGTGTGAGGGAGGAAGGCAGCGGCTTCAAAGCGCGATCCTCACGAGCGGAGCGAGCAATCAGGCATGGTATCTCGCTTTCCAGCCCAGTCGCGAGGGGCTGGAAAGGTACAGTTCCGCCTATGTGTGGAATCGTCGGGTACGTCGGACGAAAGGCGGCGCTGGACGTCGTCGTCGAGGGTCTGCGCCGTCTGGAGTACCGCGGCTACGACTCCGCGGGCGTTGCCATTGTTGCGGACGAGACGCTGCACGTGGCGAAGAAGGCCGGCAAACTCGGCAACCTCGAAAAGCTGTTGGCCGAGGAGCAGCTGCCGCCGAGCGGGCTGGGTATCGGTCATACCCGATGGGCGACCCACGGAGGCCCGAACGATGTCAACTCCCACCCGCATACTTCGGTCGATGGGCGAATCGCCCTGGTACACAACGGAATCATCGAAAACTATGTGACCCTGCGGGGGGAGCTCGAGGCTGCCGGCATCCGGTGTGTTTCCGAGACGGACACCGAGATCGTGGCACAGCTGCTGGGCCAGCAGGTCTCGGCGGGAGCGTCCCTGGCGGAGGCTATGCGCACAGTGTGTCGACGGCTGCGTGGCGCGTTCACCCTCGTCGCGATCGATAGCCAGCAGCCGGACACGGTCGTTGCGGCCCGTCGCAATTCGCCCCTGGTCGTCGGTGTCGGAGAGCGAGAAAACTTCGTCGCGTCGGACGTCGCGGCGTTCATCGAGCACACCCGGGAGGCCATTGAGCTCGGCCAAGATCAGCTTGTGACCATCACGCCGCACAGTGTTGAGGTCACGACCTTCGATGGCGAGCAGGCACAAGTGCGGCCGTACCACGTCGACTGGGATCTGTCGGCGGCCGAGAAGGGTGGCTACGACTGGTTCATGCGCAAGGAGATCTACGAGCAGCCGCGTGCCGTGGCCGACACGCTGCTCGGCCGACACGACGCACGTTCGCGACTCACGTTGGATGAGATCCGGATTTCTGAGGACGAGCTGCGCCGCGTCGACAAGATCATCATCGTTGCCTGCGGCACGGCCTTCTACGCCGGACTTGTGGCCAAGTACGCGATCGAACACTGGACCCGGATTCCCTGTGAGGTCGAGCTCGCGAGTGAATTCCGCTACCGTGACCCGATCCTTGGCCCGGCCACTCTCGTGGTGGCGATCAGTCAATCCGGAGAAACCGCCGACACCTTGATGGCCATCCGACATGCCCGGGAGCAGCAGGCCAGGGTGCTGGCGATCTGTAACACCAACGGTTCGACCATCCCGCGGGAGTCAGATGGGGTGATCTACACCCATGCGGGTCCGGAGATCGGCGTGGCCTCTACCAAGGGATTTCTGACTCAGCTCGTCGCCTGCTATCTGCTCGGTCTGTATCTCGCACAGGTACGTGCTGCCAAGTCTTGCGATGAGATCGGGGAGACCTTGCGCGAGCTCTCGGCCATGCCGGATGCCATCCAGCACGTGCTCGACGACCTCGAGCCGGTGGTCGAGCTGGCGGCCGAGTTCGCCAACAACCGGTCCGTGCTCTTCATCGGCCGGCACGTTGGTTATCCGGTCGCGCTCGAAGGCGCCCTGAAGCTGAAGGAGCTGGCCTACATCCATGCCGAAGGCTTCGCCGCCGGTGAGCTCAAGCACGGCCCAATAGCACTGATCGAAAACCAGCTGCCCGTGTTCGTCGTCGTTCCGCCAAGCGGTGACGTGCTGCACGACAAGGTGCTTTCCAACCTGCAGGAGGTACGTGCTCGCGGGGCGAAGACCATCGTTCTGGCCGAAGAGGGTGACGTCGGGGTGATCTCGTACGCGGATGTCATGATCAGCTTGCCGAAGGTGTCGACCCTGCTGCAGCCATTGGTTGCGACCGTGCCGCTGCAGATGTTCGCTTGTGAACTTGCCACGCAGAAAGGGCACGACGTCGATCAGCCGCGCAATCTGGCTAAATCCGTCACCGTTGAGTGACCACCCGAACGAACTGAGAAGTGCCGTGATCACGCTGCGAGCGTCCGATTCCACACGAGCAGCGTCATGATCGTGGGCGTAGGCATTGACGTCTGTGACGTCGATCGATTTGCCGAATCGATCGAGCGCCGTCCCGGTCTCGTCCAGCGGATCTTCACACCCGCCGAAGCCGAGCGGCCGATTGCGTCAAAGGCCGCTCGCTTCGCCGCGAAGGAAGCGCTGGCCAAGGCGCTGGGCGCGCCGGACGGGTTGTCGTGGTTGGACGCCGAGGTTGTTACCGATGATCATGGCAAGCCCTCGTTCAAGATCATGGGTACGGTTGCCGCTCGGGCCGCCGATCTTGGCATCGGCACTATTCACCTCAGCATGTCCCACGATGCAGGCATCGCCTCGGCCGTCGTAATCTGCGAAGCGTGATCATGCGCGCGTACCGCGTCGAGGCGATCCGCCGTATCGAGGAGCGAGCCATCGCCGCGCAGGGCGTGGACGCTCTGATGCAGCGGGCCGCGGCTGCCGTTGCCGCCAGTGCCTCCGACGTGCTGCGGACCACCACCGGCGGTCGATACGGGCGCCACGTGATGATCATGGTCGGTGCGGGCAACAACGGCGGCGACGCATTGTTCGCCGGGGTTCGGCTGGCCCGTCGTGGTGTACGCGTGACCGCCGTGAGATGCCTCGGCACACCCCATCCCGCCGGTAGTGCCGCATTGGTCGCTGCCGGCGGCCGCGTGGTCGGCCTCGATGATTCGATCACCCAACTGCCCTGCGACCTGGTCATCGACGGGATTCTCGGCATTGGTGGCCGACCAGGATTGCCCGACCAGGTCGCGCAGCTTGTCGCATCCGTCGAGAACCGGGGCCTACCCATCGTTGCCGTCGACCTGCCGTCGGGCGTGGCCGGTGACACTGGCGCAACACCGGGCCCGGCGGTACGCGCGACGCGAACGGTCACCTTCGGTGAGCTCAAGCCATGCCACCTCCTACAGCCGGCGTTGGCGTACTGCGGCGAGGTGACCGTAGTCGATATCGGACTGGGCACTGATCACGAGGAAACTCCTGACCTGGAAGGCATGGACGAGGAGGAGCTGGCTCGCGCATGGCCCTATCCGAACGAACGCAGCGACAAGTACGCCCGCGGAGTGGTCGGCGTCGACACCGGTTCCGAGCAGTACCCGGGTGCGGCGGTGATGTCGGTTTACGGCGCGGTCTACGGCGGTGCAGGCTATGTCCGTTTTTTGGGGGCCGAACGACCCGCCACCACGATCTCCGCTCAACTGCCGAATGTGGTGTTTTCGCCCGGCCGTGTCCAAGCCCATCTTTTCGGGTCCGGCTGGGGCGACCGCGCTGACGCAGCCAACGTGCTGGCGGACGCAG
>DATLQP010000362.1:0-8188 GCA_035535155.1 Propionibacteriaceae bacterium | reverse complement strand
CTCGGAAGGGACGCGTTCCGCGGCCCCTCCGATGGCGCGAAACGTACGCGTGCCACGTGTCCTGATGGGCGCGCGAAGGTAAACAAAAGGTGAATGATCAACTGAGTCGGAAGTGCGCTCCGAGGGGAAACACCTGGATGTCTTCTGTCTGCCTTGTGGATACCTTGGCGAGCTGATCATGCGCCTTGCCGCAGCCGGCTTCAAGATACGGACGCAGGGGAGGTGTCGGGATCCGACGGAGGTTGGGAAGTGCCCACTAACCAACGGCCAACCAGCCCTCGAAGCCGGCGCACCCGTCGCCGGAATCGACGCCACCTCGTTCGAACCAAGCCTCGGCCAGTTTCTTGTCCATCTGCGACGGCAAGCCGGACCCCTTGGGCCCGCGCAGCCTCTTCCAGCTGTGTCAGTTGGGTGATGGGCGCGCTCGGATAGCCGCTGTACGAATGAGCAGAGCTCAGTCCTGGGGCCGATGCCGCTCCACGGCGTGAACGGCGCCATCGTCTGTGAGATGGGCGGCCAGGAATTCGCCGGTCACCAAACTGGTCGGCGCAAGGTCGAGGGCGTCGAGAATGTGCGGCAGCACCGGCCGGTGTACGCACACCACGGTCGGCTGACCGGACTTGAGCGTTGCGGCTCGAATCTTACGCGTCAGCTTGGCGACGCCCTTCGGATCGTTCTCGCCCTCCTCCTCGCTCAGCAGGCCGTACGTCTCAAGGCTCAGCTCGTGGTCGTGCGCGTACGGCATCAGGGTCGCGATGCAGCGCGTCGAGGTGGAGCTGACCAGTTTGATCACTCCGTACGCGTCCAACATCGGACTCAGGATCTTGGCCTGCCGTCGGCCCCGCGTGTTGATCGGTCGTGCGGCATCCTTGCGCGACCAGTCCTTGCGATCCATTGCCTTGGCGTGTCGCAAGATGATCAACGGCGTCGTGGGCGGTTGATCGAGATACTGCTGCACCAGGAAATGATCATGAGAGTAGGTGAGGCGGCTGAGCGCCGCACGCACCGGCAGCCAGGAGACCACGTCGACCTCGGCGTCCGGTGCCCGGCGTACCGAGTCCAAGACGACACCACCCCAGTAGTCGACCTTCTTCAGGCCGGCGTTGCCGGCTTCGTAACTGATCGAATCCAACGGCGCGCCGAGCCGGATCGTGACGCCCGTCTCCTCATACACCTCGCGTACGGCACACGCCGGCAGGCTCTCGCCTGCCTCGAGCTTCCCTTTCGGCAGCGTCCAATCGTCATACCGCTTGCGATGAATGATCACCACCTCAGTGCCACGCAGCGGATGTGCCCGCGTCACGACGGCGCCGCCGGCGAGGACAGGTCGGCCGGGAGACCGCACCCCCTTCTTGGGGGTGCGGGTGACGCTGGGCGAAGTCACCGGATCGCTACTTCATCGCAGCGCGTCGTCGACTCGTGGCGTTGATCAAATACTCCTGCATGTCCAGCAGCGGATTACCGTCCGCATCGATGGTGTGCCGAATCCAGGTTCCGTCCGGCTGCAGGTGACACGACGCCGTGCCTTCGTCAAAGGCGATGTCGAACAGCTCTCCGATCTCGCTGATGTGTGCCGGATTGGTGATGGAGGCAAGCACCTCGACCCGGCGGTCGAGGTTGCGGTGCATGAGGTCCGCCGAGCCGATCCCGACAGAGGGAGACCCGTCGTTGGCGAACCAGAAAAGACGACTGTGCTCCAGGAAACGGCCGAGGATGCTGCGGACTCGGATGTTCTCGCTGAGCCCTAGCACACCTGGCCTGATGGTGCAGATGCCGCGTACCCACAAGCTCACCGGCACGCCTGCCTGCGAGGCGCGGTACAGCGCATCGGACATCGCCTCATCGACGATCGAGTTGACCTTGATCTTGATGCCTGCCGGTTTGCCGTCTTCGTGGTTGGCGATCTCGTGATTGATCCGGTCGATCAGGCCATTGCGAATACCGTGCGGCGCAACGAGCAGCCTCTTGTACTGGGTCTCCTGCGACATGCCGGACAAGTGGTTGAACAACCGGCCGATGTCCTCGGTGACGATCGGGTTGGCGGTGAGCAGTCCAATGTCCTCATACAGCCGGGCAGTCTTGGGGTTGTAATTCCCGGTTCCGATGTGGGCATAGCGGCGCAGCCCGTCCGGTTCGTCGCGGACCACCATTGAGAGCTTGCAGTGGGTCTTCAGCCCGAGCAGTCCGTACACCACGTGGCATCCGTGTTGTTCCAGTCGTCGTGCCCAGGCGATATTGGCCTGCTCGTCGAAGCGTGCCTTGATCTCGACCAGGGCGAGCACCTGCTTGCCGGCCTCAGCTGCCTCGATCAGCGCGTCGATGATCGGCGAGTCACCGGAGGTGCGGTACAGCGTTTGCTTGATCGCCAGGACGTGTGGATCATCGGCAGCCTGCTCGACGAAGCGCTGAACGCTTGTGGCGAAAGAGTCATATGGGTGGTGCAGCAGCACGTCGCGCTGCTTGAGAGCGGCGAACATGTCGGCAGGCTTGGCGGTTTCGACCTCGGCAAGGTGCGGATGGGTCGAGGGTAAGAAGGCCGGGTACTTGAGTTCGGCGCGGTCGGTGTCGGCGAGGTAGAACAGGCCTGTCAGGTCCAGTGGACCCGGTACGCGGAAGACTTCCCGCTCGCTGATGTCCAGCTCGCTGATCAGCAGCTCGAGCATTTTCGGATCTATATCGTCCTCAACCTCGAGCCGGACCGGCGGACGACCGACCTTGCGACGCAGCAGTTCCTTCTCCAAGGCGAGCAACAGATTCTCGGCGTCGTCTTCCTCGACCTCGACGTCTTCGTTGCGGGTCACCCGAAACATATGGTGTTGCACCACGTCCATGCCGCTGAAGAGTTGATCGAGATGATGAGCGATCACATCTTCTAGTGGAACGTAGCGACCCTCAGCGAGCGAGATGAAGCGGGCCAACATGCTGGGCACCTTGACCCGAGCGAACTGCCGAATGCCCGTAGCGGGATTGCGGACGAGCACAGCAAGGTTGATCGACAAGCCCGAGATGTAGGGGAACGGATGGGACGGGTCGACGGCAAGTGGGGTAAGCACCGGGAAGATGCGCTCGGCGAACAGCTCGTCCATCCGGTCTTGTTCGGCCGAGGTCAACTCATCCCACCTGAGTATCTCGATGCCTTCCTTGGCCAAGGCCGGCCGAACCTCGTCTTGGAACACACTCGCTTGATCGGATACCAGCTCGCGGGTTCGAGTGAGAATCACGGAGTGCACCTCACGAGGCATCATTCCGCTCACCGTGGGCACCGCGACACCAGCGGCGATGCGACGCTTCAGGCCGGCGACCCGGACCATGTAGAACTCGTCGAGGTTGGAGGCGAAGATTGCGAGGAATTTCGCCCGTTCCAGCAGCGGTACCCGGTCGGCATCCTTGGCCAGATCCAGAACCCGCTTGTTGAAGGCGAGCCAGGACAGCTCGCGGTCCAGGAAGCGATCGAGCGGTAGCTCCGCTTGGGTCGGAGGAGGAAGCAGATCCTCCATAACGGTCGAGACCTCGATTGCTTCCATTTCGTTCTCCTGCGTTTGCTCCGTGATCTCGATCGCGTACCGCCGGACGTGATGAGGACTCAACTCTCCGCGTACATCACATCACGGCTTGCGGTCGCGAATCCATATGTGAGATATAGCTCGATGGCCGTGCGATGGTCTGCTTCCACATAAAGCTTCACCAACCTGCTGCCGCGTTGCTGGAGCGAACGCAAGCCGGTGAGCAGCAGAGCCTTGCCAAGGCCTTGTCCGGCCGCCCCGGGAGCGACGCCGAGCACGTAAACCTCTCCGATCTGACCTTGATGTTGCTTGGTCCAATGAAAGCCGATCATGACGCCTTCTTGGGTAGCGACGAAGAAGCCGTTCGGGTCGAACCAGGGCTCAGCCATCCGATCCTCGAGGTCGTCCAGGTCGATCAGCGCCTGCTCGGGATGTTGCGCGAACGCCGCAGCATTGACTCGCAACCACTCGGGCTCGTCCTGGCCGGGCGCAAAGGTCCGGATCTGTATGCCGGCCGGGACCACCGGCTTTGGCAGTTCGCCATCCAGCCGCCGTTTCATGATCAGCAACTCACGCTGACGGATCATTCCGGCTCCTCTGGCAAGCGCCTGCGCGGCCGGAGTGTCGCCCATCGCCCAGACTCGCAACGGGGTGCTCGATTCCTTGATCAGCCGCTGCAGCAGCTGACTGCCGACGCCCTCCCAGCGATGATCCGGGGAGACCGCTAGTTGTCCCGCGCTCCACACGGGCCCCGACTCCAGCTGCGCGTAGCCCACCAGCTCCTCGTCCTCGCTCACCAGGAGGTGCTCGGTGGTGGGACGTCTACGCCGTAGCTGGAGCAACGCCGCCTCGTTGAAGGCTTGTACCTGGTCCACCGCCTCGACGTCGGCCAGCAAGCGCAGCACACTGTTGATCTCTGTTTCGGTGAGCTGGGTTGTCACCGCAATGGTCAACAGCGTGGACACATCCCCACGTTAACGCGTCGAGCGATAGCGACCGCTGTAGCAGTCGTGCGAGGCGCTTAAGCTGCCTGCATGAGCGAGGAGTTGGATCCGGCGAGGCAGATCGCGGCGTACGGAGCGACCGCCCAGCCCGCCATCGCCGCTCGCATGGCGCCTCACCTGCGGCTGACCCAGGTCGGGGCCGTGTGCGCTGGGGTTGCGGTTGTTGCGGCAGCAGTGGCGGTTGTGAAGTTTCCGTCGTTCGCCGGAGCCGAGCCAGGACTCGGCTGGGCGGACGGAGCGCTGGTCTCAGCCGTGCTCATGCTGGCCATCTGCGTGATCCAGGTTGTCGTCTGGCGGCGTGCGATGGCCTCCTGGCGGGGGGAGCGCGTACAAGATCTCCACCGTGAGAAGCAGCTCTCGTGGATCGCCCACCTCGCGTCGTATGTCGTGGGTTTGGCGGCCCTCTTCACCACCATGGAGGGCAGCGCGGCAGCCGGCTGGTCATCGATTTCGGCCGGTCTGCTGGCCGTCACCTTGGTACTGCTGCTCGCCGCTCAGGTCCTTGCCGGCGTGCAGTTTCTACGATCAAGCGGCCCTCCAGGCACAATTCCGGCACATATCCGGCGTCTTAAGGAGCTGTCCCGGTATCGCAACGATTGAGACAACATGGCCCGAGCCCGCTGGCGGTGCCGTGCCTCAGCCGCTGAGCCGCGCCGACTCCTCGACTGGTGTGACAAACCGGTATCCGACGTTGCGAACGGTCCCAATGACCGACTCATATTCGGGCCCGAGCTTGGCGCGGAGCCGTCGCACGTGAACGTCCACCGTACGCGTGCCGCCGTAGTAGTCGTACCCCCAGACGTCACTGAGCAGCTGCTGACGGCTGAAGACTCGTCCAGGGTGTTGTGCCAGGTACTTCAGCAGCTCGAACTCGGTGTAGGTGAGATCGAGCTGAACACCGTTGAGCTTGGCGCTGTAGCCTGCCTCGTCGATCATGATGTTGCCGGATTGGATCACCGGGTCGGCGTTGCTCGACACCGACGGCGTCATTGCGAGCCGAAGCCGGACATCCACCTCGGCCGGGCCGGCGGTGGTGAGTAGCAAGTCGTCAAAACCCCATTCCGCGGATAGCGCAGCCAGGCCGCCCTCACTCGCGATGACGAGTAGCGGCGCCTCTTTTCCCGTGGTCTCGATGAGTCTGCAGAGCGAGCGTGCGCCCACCAGGTCGCGCCGAGCGTCGAGCAAGATCACGTCCGCGGTTGGGGCGTCGAGCAGCGCCGTAGCTTCTGCTTGGGCGACTTTGACCTGGTGGGTGAGGAGCTCCAGTGCCGGAAGGATTTCCGTGGATGCATGCATATCGTTGGTTAGCAGCAGCAAGGTGGCCATGCCGGTCTCCTCACAAGGAATTCGTGCCGGTGCTAGCCTTCAGCCCACCTAGAAATGGCCTGAGTGCATGCTTGAGAGTAACGCAATGGTGTCCGTGTCCCTTCATTACTGGGCAGGGGCCAGGGCCGCTGCAGGCGTCCATAAGGAACAATTCGATGCCCGATCGGTTGCTGAAGCCCTTCGAATTGCCTGCCAAGAGCGCTCCGATCCGCGCTTCGACAGGGTGATCAAGGCGAGCTCGGTACTGATCGATGGACGCACGGCGCACCGGGAAGATCTCGAACGACCGTTGACTGAATCCGTACAAGTTGAGGTGCTACCGCCTTTTGCCGGTGGCACTTAATGCCAGCCCGCTTGCTGATCTGGCCGCGGACCCCGCAGCTGACCCATCGACTGCTCGACAATTGACCAAAGTCGGCATAACGAATGAGTGACGAAGCGACTTTGACGACGCTCGAACTCACGATGCATCCAAAATGTGATACGCAGTATCGATATTTGAGACACACTGTTGGGATGAGAAGGACTACACCCCTAATGTTCTCCTCGTGACTTCGACGAACGCGTGGGCGCTTGCGCTCACCCGCCGGCGTGCTGTTGACCACGGCCGGATGCGCTCGTCGTTGTGTCAGCTTCGGCGAATGTAGAGGCGCCTTCTCGTCGTCTCGAGCCTCATCTGTCCAGGCTCTTGGTCCCGACGCCTCTTTCCGACTCCCTCGTACGGTCATCCGTACCCTTCACCTTCGGCTGTCGAGCCGCACACCACTCAGGAGAAGACACAACATGAGCAGGCAAGAAGTACTGGTCGATGCCGACTGGGTCACCGAGCATGCAGGCGATGAACACATCGTTCTTGTCGAGGTCGACGAGGACACCACCGCGTACGAGGGTGGTCATATCGCGGGTGCGATCAAGCTGGATTGGAAGCAGGACCTGCAGGATCCCGTCCGTCGCGACTTCATCAACAAGGAGCAGTTCGAGAAGCTCTTGTCCGAGCGCGGCATCAGCAATGACGACACGATTGTGCTCTACGGCGGCAACAACAACTGGTTCGCCGCGTACGCGTACTGGTACTTCAAGCTCTACGGGCACGACAAGGCCCTACTGCTTGATGGCGGTCGCAAGAAATGGGAGCTCGATGCGCGCGAGCTGAGCAGTGAAACCGTCACTCGGCCGGCCACCAGCTACACCGCGGCCGAGCCCGACCTCAACATTCGAGCCTTCCGCGACGAGGTAGTAGCCGCAATTGGCACCAAGAGCCTGGTCGATGTTCGAAGCCCTGACGAGTATGCAGGCCGGCTGCTTGCGCCGGCCCACTTGCCGCAGGAGCAGGCACAGCGTGGCGGTCACATTCCGACCGCAGTCAATGTGCCCTGGAGTAAGGCGGCCAACGACGACGGCACATTCCGCTCCGATGACGAGCTGAAGGAGCTGTACGGCGATGCGGGCCTGAACTGGGACACCGACATCATCGCGTACTGCCGCATCGGGGAACGCAGCGCGCACACCTGGTTCGTGCTGAATCAGATTCTTGGACAGCAGAACGTCAAGAACTACGACGGTTCGTGGACCGAGTACGGCTCTTTGGTGGGCGTGCCGGTGGCCGTTGGCGATGAACCTGGCAGTGCCTGACAAAACTTCAGGGCTCAACACGATTTGGGCCTGACCATCCCCGCGATTTCGCGGCTCTCTAAGGAGAACATCATGTGCGCAGCAACCAAGGGCGGCCTCAGTCTGGCCGACGTCGACGTCACCAAAGAGGCTGTGATTCAGGGCCGCGTGCTGCGCGGCGGAAATCCAGTCGCCGGGGCGTACGTACGGCTGCTCGATTCGGGCGGCGAATTCACCGCTGAAGTCCCGACGTCGGCGACGGGCCACTTCCGGTTCTTCGCTGTCGACGGTAAGTGGACGCTGCGCACGCTCGTGCCGGGCGCCAGCCTCGACCGTGCCGTGGTGGCTGCCCGCGGCAGCGTCGCTGAGATCGACGTCGACGTCGAAGCGCTCTAAGTCTCACCCTGCGAAGGCCTCATCACCTTCGCAGGAATGGCTCGAGCTGCCTGGCTCGGCATTACGGTGAACATCTATGTCTCACGTGCCAGGCAGCCAGCCCGCCAGTCATGGAGCCGATCTCGGGTGGCTCTATCGCCAGGACACATCTGAGTCGCAGGTGGTGGCCGGTAGTGAGCCTCAGACCCTCTTGCTGCCGATGCCCACAGCGCCGCCTCCGCAATCGGCCGCTCGCGGTCCCGTGATCATCCTGATCGTGGTGTTGCTCTGTCTGACTGTTGGCGCAGTTGCCGGAATGGTCTTGCTGTTGCAGTCGGATCCCCGAGCGGCAGCATCGGGTGCTCCGGC
>DATLQP010000361.1:0-5236 GCA_035535155.1 Propionibacteriaceae bacterium | reverse complement strand
TCGCAAGCGGCCCGGCATGTACATCGGCTCCACCGGGGAGCGCGGCCTGCACCACCTGGTGTATGAGGTGGTCGACAACGCGGTCGATGAAGCACTGGCCGGATACTGCGACGCGATCCTGGTCCGCATCCTGCCCGAGGGCGGCATCCAAGTGATCGATAACGGGCGCGGCATCCCGGTCAAGGAGCATCCGAAGGAGAAGATCCCGGCGGTCACCTTGGCCCTCACCGTGCTCCATGCTGGCGCCAAGTTCGGGAATGGCGGCTACAAGGTTTCGGGTGGCTTGCACGGCGTCGGCGTCTCGGTGGTCAATGCACTGTCGGCACATCTCGTCGTGGAGGTGAAGCGGGACGGCTATCGCTGGACGCAGAGCTTCAGCTTGGGCGAACCCGACGGTCCGCTCGAGCGCTTGGAGCCCAGTGAGGACACCGGCACCACGGTCACCTTCTTCGCCAGCCCGGAGATTTTCGAGACCACGAGCTACACCTACGACACCCTGGCCGCGCGGCTCCGGGAAATGGCCTTCCTCAACAAGGGCCTGACGATCACGATCGTGGACGAGCGCCCGGACCGTAAGGATGAGGAGGGTAACGCCTACGCCGACACCTTCCGCTACGACGAAGGATTGATCGACTACGTCCGCTACCTAACCGGCAGCAAGGAACCGGTGCACTCCTCAGTGATCGCGTTCGAGGCCGATCGGCCGGATCGGGGCATCAGCCTCGAGGTGGCCATGCAGTGGAACGTGTCCTACACCGAGTCGGTGCACACCTTCGCGAACACGATCAACACCCACGAAGGCGGCACACACGAGGAGGGCTTCCGTTCAGCACTCACCAACACCGCTAACAAGTGGGGCGAGACCTGGGGCTTGATCAGGAAGCCAGAAGACCGGCTGTCTGGAGATGATGTGCGGGAAGGCTTGACGGCGATCATCTCGATCAAGCTTGCCGAGCCGCAGTTCGAGGGGCAGACAAAGACCAAGCTGGGCAACACCGAAGCCAAGTCCTTCGTGCAGCAGGTCGTCAATTCCCGACTCGGTGATTGGTTCGAGCAGAACCCGAGCGAGGGGAAGTTGATCATTCGCAAGGGACAGGCCGCGGCCATCGCACGTCTCGCGGCGCGCAAGGCGCGCGAGGCGGCTCGCAACCGCAAGGGCCTGCTCGGCGGGGGTGGCTTGCCCGGCAAGCTGCGGGACTGCCAGTCCACCAATCCGGAGGAGTGTGAGGTCTTCGTTGTCGAGGGTGACTCGGCGGGAGGCTCGGCGATGGGCGGTCGCGATCCACGGATTCAGGCGATCCTGCCCATTCGCGGCAAGATCCTGAACGTCGAGAAGGCCCGCATCGACCGTATTCTGCAGAACACCGAGGTGCAGGCCATCATCTCCGCACTCGGCACGGGCGTTCATGAGGACTTCGACATCGCCAAGCTGCGCTACCACAAGATCGTTCTGATGGCCGACGCCGATGTGGACGGCGCGCACATCCGTACGCTGCTGCTCACGCTGATGTTCCGCTTCATGCGGCCCTTGATCGAGGCCGGGCACGTCTTCCTCGCCCAGCCGCCGCTGTTCAAGATCAACTGGAGCAACGCCACCGCTGAGCTTGCCTACAGCGACGCCGAGCGGGACGCGCTGCTGCGGGCCGGCGGCGAGGAGGGCAGGCGGCTACCGAAGGAGAACGCGATCCAGCGCTACAAGGGTCTCGGTGAGATGAACCCCGACCAGCTCTGGGACACCACCATGGATCCCACCAATCGGATTCTGCTGCAGGTGACGCTCGACGACGCGGCGCAAGCCGACGAGATGTTCTCGATTTTGATGGGTGAAGACGTTGAGCAGCGCCGCGCGTTTATCCAACGCAATGCCAAAGACGTCCGCTTTCTGGATATCTAGCTCAGCGACTTCTCAGAACTGTGCAGCGAAAATGGTGAAGCTTCGTTCGCGAGCGCGGGTTGGTCGTGCCCTCGCTGCTGTCTGGAGGATCGAGCGAACGCGAGCGAATAGGACAAGAGGGAGAACCGCTCATTCATGACTGACATCCCACGGGAGCAAATCACTGACCGGCTGGAGCCGGTGGACCTCCAGGACGAGATCCAGAAGTCCTACCTCGATTACGCCATGAGCGTGATCGTGGGTCGGGCGTTGCCGGATGTCCGCGACGGCCTCAAGCCGGTGCACCGCCGCATCCTCTACGGGATGTATGACGGCGGTTACCGGCCTGATCGGGGCTGGAACAAGTGCGCCCGTGTCGTCGGGGAGGTCATGGGTCAATATCACCCGCACGGCGACTCCGCGATCTACGACACGTTGGTGCGGCTCGCGCAGCCGTGGGTGATGCGGTATCCGCTGGTGGCCGGACAGGGAAACTTCGGCTCGCCGGGTAATGACAAGGCCGCCGCCATGCGCTACACCGAGTGCCGGATGGCGCCGCTGGCCATGGAAATGGTCCGCGACATCACCGAGAACGCGGTTGATTTCAAGCCCAACTATGACGGCAAGGAACAAGAACCCGTCGTCCTGCCCAGCCGCTTCCCCAATCTGCTCGTCAACGGCTCCACCGGCATCGCCGTCGGCATGGCGACCAACATCCCGACGCATAATCTCCGTGAAGTTGCATCGGCGGTGCAATGGTCGCTGGAGCGTCCAGACGCTTCCGCAGAGGAGCTGCTCGAGGCCGCGCTCGCTCGCATTACCGGTCCCGATTTCCCCAATGGCGCATTGATCGTCGGTCGCCGCGGCATCGAGGACGCATACCGGACCGGCCGCGGCTCGGTGATCATGCGCGCGGTGGTCGACATCGAGGAGGATCGAGCCGGCCGCACCCAGCTGGTGATCACCGAATTGCCGCACCAGGTCAATCCGGACAATCTGGCGCTCAAGGTCGCCGAGCTGGTGACCACGGGAAAGATCAACGGCATCGCCGACATCCGGGACGACTCCTCCGCGCGTACCGGGCAGCGGCTGGTGATCGTGCTCAAACGCGACGCGCAACCGCGGGTGGTGCTGAACAACCTGTACAAGCACACCCAGCTGCAGGACACGTTCGGCTGCAACATGCTGGCGCTGGTCGACGACGTGCCGCGTACGTTGCGGCTGGATCAGTTCATCTCCTACTGGATCGCCCACCAGGTCGAGGTCATCCAGCGCCGTACCCAACATCGTCTCGATGATGCACAGGCTCGCGCCCATGTGTACCGCGGCTTGGTGCTCGCCCTCGACGCGTTGGACGAGGTGATCGCGCTGATTCGGCGGAGCCCGGCCACCGATGATGCCCGGGAGGGTCTCAAGACGCTGCTGATGATCGACGACCTGCAGGCCAATGCGATCTTGGACATGCAGCTCCGTCGGCTTGCCGCGCTGGAGCGGCAGCGAATCGTTGATCAACTTGCTGAGTACGAGCGGATCATCGCCGACCTGGCCGACATCCTGGCCAGGCCGGAGCGGCAGCGGAAGATCGTCAGCGATGAGCTGGCGGAGATCGTGGAGAAGTACGGCGACGAGCGGCGTACCGAGATCATCGGCGCCGATGGTGATCTTTCCAACGAGGATCTGATTCCTGACTCGGAGGTCGTCGTCACGATCACCCGCGGCGGTTATGCGAAGCGCACCAACACCGATCTGTACCGGGTGCAGAAGCGCGGCGGCAAGGGCGTACGCGGTGCCACGCTACGCACCGATGATGAGGTCGGCCACCTGTTCGCTACCACGAACCATCACTGGATCTTGTTCTTCACCAACAAGGGACGGGTCTATCGGGCCAAGGTCTGGCAGCTGCCCGAGGCCGGTCGGGATGCAAAGGGCGGCCATGTCGCCGGGTTGCTGTCCTTCCTGCCGGACGAGAAGATCGCACAAGTTCTGGCCATCAGGGACTATTCCGCGGCGCCGTACCTGCTGCTGGCCACCAAGCGCGGCCTGGTCAAGAAGTCGGTGTTGCCCGCGTACGACTCACCCAGGCAGGCTGGAATCATCGCGGTCAATTTCCGAGAGGAGGACGACGAGCTGATCGGCGCCGAACTCTGCGGGCCGGACGATGAAGTTCTGCTGATCTCCCGGAAGGGTCTCTCGATTCGGTTCCCGGCCAACGATTCCGAGTTGCGGCCGATGGGCCGGGCCACCTCTGGGGTGACGGGCATGAAGTTCCGGCCGGGCGATGAGCTGCTGTCGATGTCGGTGATTCGAGCGGGCTCGGCTGACGATGGACGCTTTGTGTTCACCGTCACCGACGGTGGCTTCGCCAAGCGGACGCACGTTCAGGAGTACCGCCAGCAGGGTCGTGGCGGTCTGGGGATCAAGGCGATGAAGGTGAATGAAGATCGCGGTTCTTTGGTCGGCGGGCTGGTCGTGACCGACAATGATGAGGTCATCGCCATCAAGGCAAGCGGTCAGATCACGCGCAGCGCTGTTGCCGAGGTTCCGGTCAAAGGGCGTGACACGATGGGTGTCAGGTTTGTTGGGGTAGGAGACAGCGACTCGGTCGTGGTGATTGCCCTGAATCCTGAGACAACTGTAGAAGCGGCGGCACTTGCAGGCGAGACTGCTGCAGGTGATGATTCGAACTCGACCCCGGGCATGGCTGCGGAGAATTCCTCGCTCGGGTCGGAAGCAGTAACGGTTACTCGTGACCCCGCGCGGGCGACCGAAGATCCGGGGGTCCAGGAGGATGAGACGTGAGTAGAGGCAACGCGGAGCAGCCATCCGCCCAGACGCCGAAAGATCCTGGCTCCCCAAATCGTGTCGAGACTGCGTTGCAAGGCCGTCCAGAGACCGGTGTGCAAAACCGTTCACAGACTGCCGGTCCTCCAGAGCCGCCACAGCAACCAAACGGACAGCGGACACCCGAGGTGAACAACCGCAACCCTCAGAATTCTGCAACCGGCCCGCCGGACCGGAAACCCACGGCAGGGCCCGGTACTGGTCCCACGGGAAAGCCTCCGGAGGAGGAGCACAAGAGTTCCAACGGCCGGAGTTCCCGCGAGGAGCAGCTCACGACCACGCGTACGAGCGCCGCAGCGGTTGATCGGGGTAGCGGCAGGCCGCAAGCCCCTGGTGGTGCCCCTCGCCCACAGCCGCCGCCGTCTGGTGGACCGCGCCCTGCTGCGCCCACGAGTAGCGGTTCGCAGCAGCCGAAGCAGGCACCGAAGCAGGCGCCGACTCCGCAGGGACAGCCGACCCAGCAGCAACCGCAGGCTAAGACTGCTAGTCAGAACCCAAATGCTGGCGCTCAAACCCAGCCTC
>DATLQP010000360.1:0-4579 GCA_035535155.1 Propionibacteriaceae bacterium | reverse complement strand
GGAACGAGCCCGATCCAGGCCGAGAAGTTGCGTCCTGATCGGAAGGTCCTGGGGTCAGCAACACTGGCGACCAGAGCGGTTGCCAGCATCGGACCGACTCCGGGAATGTAATGAAGGCGCTTGCTCGTTTCGTTGGAGCGGTGCCAGACCATGATCATCCGATCGAACTCCACGATCTGCTCCTTGAGGCTGAGCAGTTGATTGCCGAACCTCAGGCACCCGTTTGTCACTCGGGTCGGCAACAATGTGGAGCAGTTCGGTGACACCTTTGCGCCCGACCGGGGCGACAATGCCGAACTCGGCAAGGTGAGCCCGGATCGAATTAATCACCGCGGTCTGCTGGCGAATAAACAGATGCCGTGTGCGGTGAAGCATCAGGCAGCTCTGCTGCTCAGGCGTCTTGGTGGGCACAAACCGCATGTTGGCTCTGGCGACAGCCTCCTCCTGGTCGATCGCCTTAAGCGTAGGACGCGCGATCTAGATGTGTTGACGCTGTGCGAATATGTCCACGGGACAGATGTCCACGGGACAGTGCAGGGGTTCCGGCGGCCGGGTGATGTCCCGTGGACACGATTCCATCCACCTCGTGCCCGGTGTGCGCGCTCGCAGGCGGTGCGGCTCGACTCCGCCGCGGTGGTCGTCCTCACGGCGCTCAAGGTCCTCCTCATCGACATGCACGACCTGACCAATGCCATCACCCGCGCTCACGTACGCTAGATGACGATGTCCCAGTTCGGCCCCGGGTTGAATCCAACTAGGCCGACGGCCCCGACAAACGTGGCGTTGGTGCCGTCCATCAGCCACATCGCGGCAGTGCCGTCATCGCCTTGCCAGATGATGTCGGACTTACCATCGCCGTTGAAATCGCCCGTGCCCTTGATCTCCCAGCTCGTGCCTGGGTTGAACGGACCGACGGTGCCGACAAACGTGGTGTTGGTGCCGTCCATCAGCCACATCGCGGCAGTGCCGTTTTCGCCCTGCCAGATGATGTCGGACTTACCATCGCCGTTGAAATCGCCCGTTCCCTTGATCTCCCAGCTCGGCCCTGGGTTGAACGGGCCGACCGCACCGACAAACGTGGCGTTGGGGCCGTTCATCAGCCACGCCGCGGCCGTGCCATCGTCGCTCTGCCACACAATGTCGGAAACGCCGTTGCCGTCCAAGTCATCGTCGGGCGCGTTCTGGATCGCAAGACCGCTGGCCGGGGTGATCCCGTCCAGAAAATCACCGATCAGCGTGCCGTGGCCATTTACTAGATTGATACTGTACAACTGAGTCGCGCCGCCGACGGTCAACAAGGCAAGCCCGGAGTCGGCGCCCGGAGTTATGTCGAAGCTCGTAGCGGTTGAGAAGTCCACCCCGACGAGCCCCACGGGGAACTGGGTGCCCGTATTCGGACTCGGAGTACCGCCGACTCCTCCTTGAGTCATCAACTGGTCGCTGTTTGAATCCAAGGTGTACAGCGTGGTGACGTTCGTTTCGTCATTGGTATAAGCCACACCGGAGATCTCGGCTCCGACGATCGACGTATCGAGGCCGGCAAGCAAGCCACTGTTCGGATTGATGCGGAAATTCAGGCCGATACCGGTCTCGACGCCATCGGTCGTGACGCGGATGCGGTCGATTATCGGATTGAAGTCGAAGCCATAGCCTGAACCAGGAAGGTCTACTAGGAGAGGCGCGAAATCGATTATTCCCACAATAGTGGCAACGCCAGTTAGCACCGAAATGGTGTAGAGCGTCGCCGTGTCCGTCGCGGCATTGACGCCAAGCCCATACAAGAGACCATTCGCCGGCCGGACATCGATGCCGACTAATGTTTGCCCAGCCGTGAGACCAGTCACGGGGATCGAAGTCCCGACCGCTGGAGCTGCCGGATTGAACGACACCAAAGTATTCGCGTCGGATAGCGCGTACGCGTGGCTGAGAATCGTCATCGCTGCATCCTCCAATCGCGGCGTTCGCCGTTTGATCGGAGCGCCGGAGCTGTAGCCGCGAGGTCCAGCCCGTCGCGTGACATCGGGCTAATATTTTAAGCCAACCTGTCGGAGGGCCGTTGTGACCTAGCTCACGCAGCCCTTGGTGCTTGGCTCAAAATATTCGGGGTTCGCCGGTGACGATCAGCGAGAATATGTCGTTCAGCTGAACGGGCGGATCCGACACAAGATCGTCGCCGACGCCAATATCGCCGCCGACACGCTGCTGGTGCTGACGAATGCGGATCGGCGGGTGAAGGAGCTGCTGGCCGGCAAGGAGATCGTGAGGGAAATCGCCATTCCGGGACGGTTGGTGAACTTCGTCATCCGGGAATGATCCGCACGCTGCCGCCAGTGCATCCTAATTCGCTCTGCTCACCAAGGCTCGGCTGGGATAAATTCCCAGCTATGCCGCGACCCGCCAAACTGCCGGACCTCTCCGACGTCGACATCACCGAACTGAAATTGATGATCCTGGCCGTGCTCGAACGGCATGGCATGGGGCCGGAATGGCGCCGGAGTATGCGCGGCGCGGGGCGGCCTCTCTACTCCACTTCCCCTAACTTTGCCCATGCCAGCCATTGCCGCCAGCTCACCTCGAACTCGGCCTTTGCCGTCTCCAGCGTGGCTACGCGGTTATCTGTGCGAAGGCTCTCCGGCTTGCTTGGGAAGTGCAACGCCCAAAACCACCGTAGATGCTCGGGACCTCCTCAGCAGCGTGATGAACTCCCGCCGCTTCATTCAATCACCTCGTCGGCAATGGCGAGCAGCGTCTGCGGCACGGTGAGACCGAGGGCCTTTGCAGTCTTGAGGTTGATGACCAGCTCGAATTTGGTCGGCAACTGGACTGGCAAATCGGCCGGTTTCTCGCCCTTGAGGATGCGATCAACGTAGCCGGCCGCACGACGGTATTGGTCGAGCGTGTCGACCCCATAGGAGATCAAGCCGCCTCCGGTGACATACACACGGTTGGCGTAGGCCGCGGGCAGTTGGTGGCGCGCCGCAAGAGCGATGATCAGATCGCGATGAACGTTCGCCAACGCACTCCCCGGCACGATGAGGCCACCATTCGAGGCGCGCGCGAAGGCCGCAATGGCACGTTCGATCTCTTCCGCGTCGCGCACGTTGACCGGGTTCACCTCCACACCGAGTGACGGCGCTGCGGTCTGGATGGCACCGAACTGGCCGATCCCGGCGGCTGCGGTGGGATCACGAAGGACCGCCGCCCGCGTAACGCCCGGTGCGATCTGCTTGAGCAATTCCAGCCATTTCGCACTCAGGCCGTATTCGAAATTCGTGAACCCGGTGGCGTTGCCGCCTGGCCGCGCAAGGCTATCGACGAAACCACTGCCGACCGGGTCAACGACCTGCACAAATACGATCGGCACGGCGCGGGTCGCCTGTAGCAACGGCGCCATGCTGATACTGCCAGTGGCGAGGATCACGTCCGGCGTGAGTGCAACCAATTCCATGGTGTATTTGCGAATGTCATCGGCATTGCCTGCGGCGGGCCAGCGGATCTCGCTGCGTACATTTGCGGCCCTCGGTCCAGCCCAATTGCTGCAATCCCTGCTGAAACGCTGCGATGCGGGCCTGCCCCTCTGGACTGTTCGCAACCGCGCCCATGAGGACGCCTACCTGCCGCATCCGATCCGACTGCGCGAGGGCCGCAAGCGGCCGCAACATGGCCGCGCCCCCGAGCAGCGTGATGAAGTCGCGCCTTTTCATTCGATGACCTCGTCGGCGCGCGCGAGCAGCGTATCCGGCACGATGAGGCCGAGCGCCTTCGCGGTCTTGCGATTGATCACGAGTTCGTACTTAGTCGGCGCCTGCACCGGGAGGTCGGCTGGCTTCTCGCCTTTAAGGATACGATCGACGTAGCCGGCTGCGCGACGCACCTGGTCGAGAGCGTCGAACCCGTAGGAGATCAGGCCCCCAGCGGCGACGAAGGATCGCCGCGGATAGATCGCAGGCAATCGGTGCCGCGCCGCGAGTTCGAGGATCAGCGTGCTGTGAACGAGCGACAACGCGCTCGCAGTGACGACCAGAGCGCCATTCGGCGAACGGGCTAAGGCGGTGACGGCGCGCTCAATGTCGCCAGCATCGCGCAGGTTCACCGGTCCCACGTCCAGCCCGATCGAGGATGCCACTGACTGAATGACCGCGAATTGACCGACCCCGGCGGTCACGGCCGGATCGCGCAGCACCGCCACCCGTGTCACGCTGGGTGCAATCTCTTTGACCAGCTCCAGCCATTTGCCGCTCAAACTGTACTCGAACTGGATGAAACCGGTGGCGTTGCCGCCGGGCCGCGCCATGGTTTCCACGAAGCCGGCGCCGACCGGGTCAGCGACCGACACGAATACGATCGGCAGCGTGCGGGTCTCGTGCAACAGCGGCGCCAAGGCGGAAGCGCCGGAAACGACGAGGACATCCGGTTGGAGGCCGACCAGTTCCGCGGCGTATTCGCGAACCTTGTCGGCCTTGCCCAAGCCATAGCGATAGTCGATCTGGACGTTGCGACCTTCGATCCACCCCAATTGCTGCAGGCCCTGTGCGAACGCGGCATTTCGTTCCCGCGTGTCAGCATCGCTTGCAAGGGC
>DATLQP010000359.1:0-7842 GCA_035535155.1 Propionibacteriaceae bacterium | reverse complement strand
TGAATCGCTGGCAACAAGCGGATGTGCCCGTCGGAGGCATCTCGCAAACCTCCGGATTCACCGAGGTTCGCGATCCGTTCATCTTCTTACACGAGGGCCGCCGGTACGCCGTGCAAGGTGCCGGACAGCCTTCGGGGGAGCCGTGGCTTCAGTTGTACGGCTGCGAGAACCTCAGCCGGTGGACCGAGCTGGGAACCTTGCTGACCACCGATGATCCAATCGCCGCTGAGATCGCCCCCGCAGACATCTGGGAATGCCCCAATCTCGTGCAGATCGACGGCCAGTGGGTGCTGCTCGTCTCGCTGTCTCGCCATGTTGCCGGCGTCGACCTGCCCGCCGGAGTGCGCTATCTGCTGGGCGACCTAGTTGCTCAGGGTGAGGGATGGACGTTCAAGGCGAGCTCAGGGGGTGTGCTCGACGAGGGCCCAACCTTTTATGCGCCGCAGGTGCTGGCGGACCCCGACCGTACGCTGCTTTGGGGATGGGCTTGGGAACTCGGCAGAAGCCCCGAGCAGATCGTGGAAGCGGGTTGGGCTGGCGTACTGACCTTTCCCCGCGAGCTGTCCGTACGCAATGGCGTCCTCCGTAGTCAGCCGGCGGCCGAGCTTGCCGGGCTGCGCCTAGAAGGACTTCCGTGGCGGCCGGGCGTGGCCTTTCAGGCGACTGCCTTTGAGCTCATCGCGAGCGGGCCGGTCATGGTGCGGCTGACTGGAGATGAGGGCGACACGCTTGTGTCCACCGCCGACGGCACGTCCACCGATCCAGCGAGAATCTTGGTCGACGGCAGCATCGTGGAAACCTTCTGCGGCGGCGTCAGCAACACCACGCGGGCCTATCCGACCGGCCGTAGCGGATGGGTCGTCGATGGAACCGACGTCAGCGTGTATCGGCTGGGCCACACGGTCCGGGCCGTAACCGCCGCGCAGGTACAACGGAGTCACGAAGCGCAGGTAAGCAGCTGAACGTGAGTTGGGAAATCGATTCCTCGCTCTCCTCGTCGAAACGCTGCAGCGTCATCCGCACGGCCTGCTCGGCCATTGCCCGATCCGGGCGTTCGATTGTCGTCAGCGCGGGAACGAGCTGCGACGCCAACTGCTCGCCGTCATCCAGGCTGACCAGCGACAGATCAGCTGGAATGCGGACGCCTGCGTTCGCGGCGGCAAGGACTGCGCCGACCGCTAGCCGCTCGTGGGTGCAGATCATTGCGGTCGGACGTCGCTGAGCGCTGAGCAGCGTACGGGCCGCGTCGAAACCTGAGTTGACGTCGCGGTGGGTCGCGGTCTCGACCGAGAGCACAACGTTTCCGGCGGCTGCGGCCGTCTCCTCGATGCCAGCCAGACGTAGCCGGCTCTGCATGGCGTCGCGCGGTCCGGCGATAACCCCGATGCTGGTATGTCCTCGCTCGATCAGGACTCCCGCCGCCGCGCTGCCAGCGCCATGCTCATCGGCAACAATGCTCGTCAGACCCGCGTTCGGATCGACGCAGTTGACCAAGATCGTCGGGATGGTTGACATCACCTCAACCGGGGAGTAACTGATCAAACCGGGAGCCATCACCAGCAGGGCATCAACCTGATGATCATGAAGCGTGGACAACGCCCGGCTCTGATGATCATCATCATTGGCGGTATCCATGAAGATCAACAGGTAGCCCGCCGCCGTCGCACTCTCCAGCGTCGCGTGCAACATGGGCAACGAGAATCCGCCCTCGCCGGGCCAGATCAACACGCCGATGGTACGCGTGCGCCGACTGCGCAGGCTGAGTGCGACCGCGTTCGGGGTGTAGTTGAGCCGGCGCGCTGCCTCGATGATCGCCTGCTGCTTGTGGCGGGCGATGTGCCCCTGGGCGCGACCGTTCAGGACGAGCGAGACGGCGCTGCGTGACACGCCGACAAGATCAGCCACATCCTGCGCTGTCGCCTTGCGTGCCACGTGACCCCCTCGCCTGCATGCCTGCAACAACTGTATGCAGGCTCGCCGAAGGTGCCCTGAGCTTGTCGGAGGACATGAGGCGATGCGCTTCGACACGCCCAGCGCGCATAGTCAGGTGGCTGCGTCAGCTTGAGCCCGGCGAGCAGCGTCAAAGGGCGCGCGATCAAAGATGAAGCGGCTGTAGGTGATCTTGCCTTCTCGGACGGTGACGCATTCGGCGGCGGGCGCGGTCTTGACCGGCACTGTCTCGGTGTCGTACACAACGACCGCCTGCTCGTCATTCCCAAAGGCAGCGATGAGCTGCGAGCCGGTGAGGATCTGTACGAACGGTCCCATGAATCCGCGGAACGCAGCGGCGCCTTCCAGTCGGCCGGCCGGCGCGTCGCAGACCATGTCGTCTGCGACGTACTCCATCGCCCTGTCGAGGTCGTGGCCCGTCCAGGCATGGAAGTACGCCAGCGCAACCTCGAGCGCCGGGCTGGTGGATTCGGTCATTCTGATCTCCTTCTTGGTCCCTCAGATGGCGGGCGACCTCACGCCCTCCCTATGTATGTAGACACCGCCGAGGCCGCGAACGGAACGCCGCCGGGAGGAGGTCTCGGCACACGATGGCATGCTGACAAGCGTGGAGCAGGCCACCTTGGAGCGAGCGCGGGTCGGCGACGAGCAGGCGTTTCGCGAGCTCACCGACCCTTACCGTCCTGAGCTGTTGGCTCACTGCTATCGGATGCTCGGCTCGCTGATGGATGCCGAGGACATGTTGCAGGAGACCTTGCTGGCAGCTTGGCGCGGACTCGCGCGCTTCCAAGGGCGTTCCTCTTTACGGTCGTGGCTGTACCGCATCGCCACCAACACCTGTCTGAATGCACTGCGCTCCACGAGCCGACGAGTTCCCACTGAGCCGACGCCACCCTTCCAACCGCCGGAGCCGACCCAGCGCAATGAGATCACCTGGCTGCAGCCCTACCCGGACACCCTGCTCGACGGAATCGCCGACACGGCGCCTGGCCCCGACGCACGGTACAGCCAGACCGAGGCGATAGAGCTTGCTTTCGTTGCCGGTCTGCAACGCATGCCGCCTCGCCAAGCCGCAACGGTTCTGCTGCGTGACGTCCTCGGCTTCGGCACCGACGAGGTTGCGACGATGCTCAACACCAGCCGGTCGGCGGTGAAGGGAACTCTGCAACGCGGACGTGCCGCGTTGCAAAGCTCGCGTCAGACAAGCCCTGATCGGCCGCCGCCCAGATCAGGCGAGGAGCGTCATCTTGCCCGGCGCTTCGCAGACGCCTACGTTGCTGCAGACATCGACAGCGTCGTCACCTTGCTCACCGATGATGCGTGGCTCTCCATGCCGCCGGCGCCCCATCAATATCACGGACGGAACGCGATTCGGTCGTTCCTCGAAGCCAGCTTCGCCTTCCGGAGCGGACGCAGAGCATATCTACTTCCCGGTCGGGCCAATAGCCAGCCGCTATTTGCCAGCTATCTCGCCGATCGCGACTCCGGCGATGGCGACCCCGCCGATCACGACGAAGACGTTGCGCGACCAACAGGACTGTTCGTCCTCACCCTGATGGGCGACTACATCCACGTCGTTACGCGCTTCCACTGCTACGACCTCTATCCGCGCTTCGGATTCCCAGACCTGCTCAAAGCAGATCGTTGACCACAATGGACTGTTCGCGTGACGGACCAACTCCGATACCCGAGATCCGGGCGCCGCAGAGCTCCTCGATCCGGTTCACGTAAATCTGAGTGTTCTTCGGCAGGTCGTCGAACTCCCGGCAACCGCTGATGTCCTCGGTCCAGCCGTCCAACTCCTCATAGATCGGCACCGCATGGTGGAACTCCGATTGAGTGAGTGGCATGGTGTCGTGCCGTACGCCATTGACCTCATATCCAACACAGACCGGGATCTTCTCCCAGCCGGTCAGTACGTCGAGCTTGGTCAAAAACAGATCGGTAAACGCATTCGCTCGTGCCGCCGTCTGGACCACTATCGCGTCGAACCAGCCGCAGCGCCGCTTACGCCCCGTGGTGGTGCCGAATTCGACACCGATCTGGGCCAGCTTCTCGCCGTCCGCGTCGTGCAACTCGGTCGGCATCGGTCCTTCACCGACCCGCGTGGTGTAGGCCTTGGCGATCCCGACCACCCGGTCAATACGAGTCGGGCCGACTCCAGTACCGACGCAGGCACCAGCGGCAACCGGATTCGACGACGTGACGTACGGATACGTTCCATGATCAACATCGAGATGGTGAGCTTGGGCGCCCTCGAACAGCACCACCTTCCCGGCATCGAGTGCGTCGTTGAGCAGTCGGCTGACATCGATCACGTGCGGCTTGATCCGGTCGGCATGGGACAGCAAATGCTCGGTCACCTCATCCGGGTCAATGCCGCGCCGGTTGTAGACCTTGACCAGCAGATGGTTCTTCTGCTCGAGAGCCGCCTCCACCTTCTTGCGCAGGATCGACTCGTCGAAAAGATCCTGGATGCGTACACCGATCCGGTTGACCTTGTCGGAGTACGCCGGACCGACCCCGCGTCCCGTGGTACCGATCCGAGATTTGCCGAGGAAGCGCTCGGTGACCTTGTCGATCACTTGGTGATAGGAGGTGATGATGTGGGCGTTGGCAGAGATCACCATGTGCGAGGCGTCCACTCCTCGTGCCGCCAGTTCCTCGATCTCGGCGAACAGCACATCGAGGTCGACGACGACGCCGTTGCCGATCACCGGTACGCAGTCCGGGTTGAGAATTCCCGACGGCAGCAGGTGCAGCGCGTAACGCTGACCGTTGACGACGATCGTGTGACCGGCGTTGTTGCCGCCCGAGTAGCGGACGCAGTAGTCGACACGATCGCCGAGCTGGTCGGTCGCCTTACCCTTTCCCTCGTCGCCCCACTGCGAGCCCACCACCACAATCGCCGGCATGTGATCGCCGTCCCTTCTCGTTCCCTACTGCGTAGGGAATTCCTCCGCACTGCGAGCGTCAGCGCGAGCAGTGCCATTGAACTCCTCCGCACTGCGGGCGTCGTCGCGAGCAGTGCCATTGAACACTGAAGTCCCTGGGCGCAATCGCCACAGGGACTCTTGCGACGTAACCTTACCTAACTCCTACGGGCGACCGCACGAGCCCGATCAGAGCCAGTCCTTGGCGCGGAAGACGAGATAGAGCACCACGCTTGCGGTGAGCATCAGCAGCAGATAGACACAGAAGCCGGACTGGCTGCCCTGCAGCGGGAACCTCACGTTCATGCCGACGAAGCTCGTCACCAGCGTCGGAACGGCGATGATTGCGGCCCATGCGGTGAGTTTCTTCATGATCTGGTTCAGCCGGACGTCCGCCAGCGCAAGGCTGGTATCGAAGATTGATGACATGGCCTCGCGAAGCGCGTCTGCTGCGTTGGCTATCCGAGTCTGCTGCTCCGACAAGAGCACCCAATGACGGCCGATCCCGGCGTCTCGGCCGCCCTTGCCTTTCGGACTCTGGGGCGGGCTGTCAACGATGTCGGTCATCACCGTGCGCATGGGATCGGTGAGCCGGCGTAACTGGGAGAGCGCGGTGCGGAGCTTGAAAGCGTACAGCTGCTCGGGCTTGTCGAGCGGCCGCTCCTCGAACAGTGCACTCGCCAAGCTGTCGCTGGCGTCCTCGAGCCACTGAAGGGCCTCTTGATAGCTGCGGATGACGGCTGCAACGACCATCTGGACGGCTGCATCGATGCCGCCTTTGGCGATCACGTCTTCCTTGTGGCACAAGAGCTGGGCGGGGTGAAAATCCGGGTTTGGATCGACCAGACAAATCACGGCGCGATCGGTTGCGATCATTGACACCGGATGCACCACGATCTGTGATCTGTCCTTATCGATCGAGACCGCGTTGGTGATCACGAGGCGAGCCTGACCGATCACATCGAACTTGGCTCGCCTGTCGTCCGCGAGGAGATCCCTGATCGCCGGCTCGTCAAGATCGAGAGCATGCGCGATGTGGCGCACCTCGACCGCTCCGTACTCGTGGTCTCGTGGCAACACCCACCATGCGGAAGCGTCGGAATGCAGCTCCAGTACGTCGCTGAGGTCCTCACCGGTCAGATCTTCGGCGATGATCTTGCCGCCCGACCACACCCGGCTCACCGGCGTAGGTCGGTCAGCAAGTGCGGTGGCCACGCTTCGAAGACTAGCCCCGGCTCGGCGACGACACCTAGCTGCACATATCTTGCTGATCCTGGGAATGCGATGGGAAGGACCGACGATGAGAAAGCTCATTGTGAGCACGTTTCTGTCCCTCGACGGGGTCATGCAGGCGCCCGGCGGGCCGGAAGAGGACGACGAGGGCCGCTTCGCGTACGGCGGCTGGTCGGTGAATTATTGGGATGACCTGATGGGCAAGGTCATGGGCGAGGCGACGAGCAAGCCGTTCGCCATGGTGCTCGGCCGGAAGACCTACGACATCATGGCCGCGTACTGGCCGACCGCGCCCGAGGATGCGGGCGGTGAAGTCTTCAATGACGCACCGAAGTACGTCGCGTCACGCGGTCGTCCCACGTTGGAGTGGAGCAATTCGGTCTTGATCGAGGGTGACGCGGCAGATGGACTCGCGGCACTCAAGGCAGAGGATGGGCCGGAGTTGCAAGTGCACGGCAGCAGCAATCTGATCCAGACGCTCCTGCGGCACAACCTTGTCGACGAGTACCGGCTATGGGTCTTCCCAGTCGTGGTCGGGTCAGGCAAGCGGTTGTTCTCGGACGGGGCAATTCCCGCCGGGCTGAAGCTCCTCGACAGCAAGGTCTCCACCACAGGGGTCGTCATCGGAACCTACGAGCCGGCGGGCGAGATCGTCACAGGATCGTTCTAGCTCGTCAGAAAACTGTGCAGACCTGCGGGTGAATGGGCCGGATCCCACTGTCCTCTCTCACGCCAGGTGTTGGGCGTACCAGTCCAGCACGGCCTGATACGCCTCTTGGGCAGCTTGCGCGTTGTAGCGAGGGCCGGTGTCGTTGAAGAACGCGTGGCCAGCTCCGGCGAAGGTACGAATTTCGTACGTCAGCCCGGCTGCCTTGAGCGCCGCCTCGGCGCGGTCACGGCTCGCGTTAACCCGCTCGTCCTGCTCCCCGTAGATCGCGAAAACGGCCGCCTTGGCACGGCTGAAATCGGGGCTCTCGGGCGCGGGACCGTAGAACGGGACGGCGGCGGCGAGCCGCTGTTCACCAGCTTGGAGCAGATTCCACGTCATGCCACCACCGAAGCAGAATCCGACCACCCCGACCTTCGCGTCAGGCACTCGGCGCTCGAGCTCGTCGATGCCTGCCTTAAGGTCGCCGAGCAGCCTCTCGGGTGGGGCGTTTCCTAGCATGGTCGGTGCGGCCGCTGGATCCTCCAACGAGGCGGTGCCGCCTTCGGCTGAGAGCAGGTCGACGCACAGCGCGGAGTACGAAGCGCTCGCAAACCGACCCACAAGATCAAAAAAGTGCGGAGTCAGGCCGCGGTTCTCGTGGATGACCAGCAGGGCGCCCCGAGGGTCCTTCGCCGCGGCCCACGCTCCCTGCAACTCGCCGGCCGGGCCGGCGAAGCGCACCGACTCCCCCGGCTTGGTCGTCCCCGTTCCTCCTGCGGTTGGCGTGCTCGCCGCCGCAGGCGATGGGGCTCAATTCCCTCCTTCGGTCGGCTCGCCGCACGCGGCAAGCAGGGTGGTGGCACTGCTCAAGCTGAGGCCGAGGAGGCCCAGCCGGCGCACCGCCTCCCTCCGGCTGAGCAAACCATCCGCAAAGTCTTCCGCCACCTCGCCAACGAGGTAGTTCCGCAGGGCCATACCAACCTCCTTGTTGCTGACTCTTGTGCCTGGAACGATCGCCCCTCGGCGAATGTGCCTACTGGAAGATGACGCGGCTGCAGAAACGAAAGTTCAAGTAGT
>DATLQP010000358.1:0-4995 GCA_035535155.1 Propionibacteriaceae bacterium | reverse complement strand
CTTCATCAGGGACAACTACACCAAGAGGGTCACGCCGTCCTCTGCCGCTGCCGCCAAGACAACCGCTGGCCTCGACAGCGCTCGCGATACGCGGATACTGAGCGACAACAGTCCTGACCCTGACGAGTAGCCAGCCCTCGTTGCGACGCGTCACCGCGGTGGTTCTTGCCGGTGGCGCGTCGCAGCGTTTTGCTCCGGACAAGCTTGCTGAGCGGGTGGATGGTGAGTCGCTGCTTGACCGGGCGCTTATGTCGCTGCCAGAACAGGTCACGACGGTCATCGTTGTCGGCGCCGTTCGTGAGGTTGCACGGCCAGTGATCTTCACGGCGGAGGAGCCCGCCGGTGGGGGACCGGCAGCAGCACTCGTGGCCGGGCTACGTCGGGCGCTGGAGCAGTCGGGTGACGCCATCGTCACACTGCCCGGGGACGCACCGCTTGCCGGTCAGGCAGCAAAGATTCTGCTCAGCAGGCTGGAAAGCGAGCCGAGCATCGAAGCGGTGGTCGGCACTGATGTCGCAGGTCGTGAGCAGCCGCTCCAGCTCGCGCTGCGACCAGCCGGGGCGCGAGCGTTGGTGGCCGCTGCCGGGCCGCGCGGCGCTGCAGGCGTATCAGCGCGACGACTGCTCGATGCGCTCCGACCCGGATTGGTGCCGCAGAAGCTCGCCCCGGCGGAGCTCTGGGACATCGACACGCATGATCAACTGCTTGTCTGGCGGCTGCAGTCCTCCGCGGCAGTGTCATCGATTCTGGATTTGGCGGCAGAGCGACAGAAGGGGGTCGACCGTCCGGTTGTTATTGCCATCGACGGACCCAGCTGCTCGGGCAAGTCGATCTTGGCAACCGCAGTTGCGCTCCGGTCTGGCGCCTCGGTCCTGGAAGGCGACGACTTCTACCGGGACACGCTCCCGAGCCTGAGCACAGCGCAGCGCGAGGCAATGTCGGACGCCGCAGTGGTCGATGCCGTGATCGATTGGGTGCGGCTCCGCGATCAGGCGCTAGTGCCCTTGCGAGCCGGGGAGGCAGCTACCTTCCAGCCGTACGACTGGGATGCCAACGACGGCCGTCTCGCGCCGCCGAGAATCATCCCGGCCGCCGAGGTGATCATCGTCGAAGGCGTGTACGCCGCACGCCCGGAACTGGCCGAGCTTATTGATTTAACGGTCTACCTCGGCATCGATCCTGGATTACGCGCGGATCGGTACGCGGAACGCGAGGCCGACGATCCGGACTGGCAGCGTTTCTGGGAGCGTGGCGAGCGCTATTACTTCAGCGTTGTACGCCCTCCGGCGAGCTTCGACATCCAGCTCGACGACCAAGACCTAGGCGTCGATCAGCCGAGTGCCCAGTAAGCGCCCACTCCAAGCCCGCGCCCATTGAGGGGGCAATTACTGCCCGCCAGCGCAGCGCCGAAGCGTCGTGCTTCCTTGCAGAGTTGCGATCTAGCCGGCCCAGAATCTGTTCGCACCCGAGGCAACGAGCCGACTGCGGAAAGTCGTAGACTCTGCCTGAAGACTTAGTGAAGTTTTTCACTAAGTCCCACGGAGACTTCAGGAGACGCCATGTCGGTCACCACGAACGGGCCTGACCCGTACGCGGAACCCGGCGTAGGAGATGGTGCGACCTCGCCGGCGATTGAGGCAGACGTCGTCGTTGTCGGTGCCGGGCCGGCAGGCTCGACGACCGCCACGCACCTGGCTCGTCGCGGCCTGCGGGTTTCCTTGTTAGAGAAGAGCCAGTTTCCGCGGGAGAAGGTGTGCGGCGACGGCCTGACCCCGCGCGGCACCCGGCAGTTGATCCGACTCGGCATCGACACCTCACAAGAAGCCGGCTGGCTGCACAACAAGGGCTTGCGGATTTACGGCGGTAACCGGCCCTTCGAGCTGGAGTGGCCCGAGCTGGAGGACTTCCCTCCGTACGGGCTGGTTCGGCCACGCGCTGATTTTGATCAGCTGCTGGCCCACCACGCAGTCGCCGCCGGCGCTTCACTGTATGAGCGCAGCAATGTGGTCGAGCCGATCATGGATTCCCGCAGCGGTCGGATAGTGGGCGTTGTCACCAAGGACGGCCGCCGCTTCACTGCTCCGATTGTCGTTGCGGCCGACGGGAATTCGACGCGGTTGAGCCTGGCCCTGGGGCTCAATCGGCGCGAGGACCGGCCGATGGGGGTCGCCGTCCGCACCTACTACTCCAGCCCGCGGCATCGCGATGACTACCTGGAGTCCTGGCTGGAGCTCTGGGAAGGTAAGCCTGGCAAGAGCGCGCTACTGCCCGGATACGGGTGGATCTTCGGCATGGGTGATGGCACCTGCAATGTGGGGCTAGGCATCCTGAACACCTCCGCTGCCTTCGGCAAGACCGACTACAAGGACTTGCTCACCCGCTGGCTGGACAACACCCCAGAGGACTGGGGCTTCCGGACTGAGAACATGATCAGTCCGGTACGCGGTGCCGCCCTGCCCATGGGCTTCAATCGCCAGCCGCAGTACGGGCGAGGACTGCTGCTCGTCGGTGACGCTGGCGGCATGATCAACCCCTTCAACGGCGAGGGCATCGCCTACGCAATGGAATCCGCCGAGATCGCGGCGACCGCCATGGCCGAAGCGCATGAACACGGGCCGGGTAGCCCGGCTGCCGAGCGCGCGCTGCAGTCGTACCCGATCAAGCTGAAGGCCCATCTGGGTGGCTACTACACGCTGGGCCGCACCTTCGTAAAGCTGATCGGCCATCCTCAGGTGATGCGTGTCTGTACGAAGTACGGACTGCCCCGTCGCACACTGATGCGGTTCACCCTGAAGATGCTCGCCAATCTGACGGATGCCCACGATGGTGATGCCATGGACAAGTTGATCAACTCCTTGTCCAGGATTGCGCCGGCAGCATGATCAATTCGCAGATCGTCGGAACGGGAGCTGGCAGGTGAGTCCCTACGTCGGAATCGTGATCTTGCTCGTGATTGCCTCCGGATTTGTCGCGCTGACCATTCTGACCAGCGTGCTGGTGGGTCCCGGGCGGTTCAACCGGGCCAAGTATGACTCGTACGAGTGTGGTATCGAGCCCACCCCGCAGCCAGTTGGCGGTGGTCGGTTCCCGGTGAAGTACTACATCACCGCCATGCTCTTCATCGTCTTCGACATCGAAATCGTCTTCCTCTACCCCTGGGCCGTGGCGTTTGACCAGATGGGCACTTTCGCGCTAGTCGAGATGATCTTGTTTGTCGTGGCCGTCTTCATCGCCTACTTCTATGTGTTGCGACGCGGCGGCCTGGATTGGGATTGAGAATGCAAGCAAGCAGGAGTGTTGGCTGAGATGGGCGTTGAGGAGAAGCTTCCCAGCGGTGTGTTGCTGACGACGTTGGAGAACCTGTTCGGTTACATGCGGAGCGCGGCGTTCTGGCCGGCCACCTTCGGATTGGCCTGCTGCGCCATCGAGATGATGACCTATGGCGCACCCCGGTACGACTCCGGTCGGTGGGGTCAGGAAGTGTTCCGCGCATCGCCTCGCCAGGCCGATCTGATGATCGTTGCCGGCCGGGTGAGCCAGAAGATGGCGCCCGTGCTGCGCCAGATCTATGACCAGATGCCCAACCCGAAATGGGTCCTCGCGATGGGCGTATGCGCCAGCACCGGCGGCATGTTCAACAACTACGCGATCGTGCAAGGCGTTGACCACGTCGTCCCCGTCGACATCTACTTGCCCGGGTGTCCACCGCGCCCCGAGATGCTGATCGACGCGATGTTCAAGTTGCGCGAGAAGGTCCGGAACACTCCGATCGGCATCAATGCGATTGAAGCCGCTCAGGAGGAGGAGCAGCGGCAGCTGGAGGCGCCGACGCTTGTTGAGCAGAAGGGTCTGCTCCGATGACGGACGACACCCGCGACGTGAGCCCTGAGCCGCACGACACGAGTCCTGAGCCTCACGACACGAGCCCCGAGCCTGTCGAAGGGCGCGATGAAGACGCTTCGATCAGCTCAGCGCAGATACATGAGGAGTCGGATGACAAGGCTCCGATCAAGGGCGCGGAGCCCGAAGGTGAATCCGAGCCGGATGCCGGAACCAAGCCGGAATCGCTCACCGGAGAAGCCCCGCCGGTCGATTCCGCCGCGACAGAAGCCGAGGAGGATGAAGCTCAACTAGCCACGACGGAGCCGACTGCCGAGGTGCTTCAGGTCCGGCGGGGCATGTTCGGGGTCAAGGGCAGCGGCGACACGTCCGGCTATGGCGGCCTGACCCGGGTCGTGGAATTTCCGGCTGCGGCGACCCCGCCGTTCGGCGGCTGGTGGGATCAGGTTTACGACCGGATCGGTGCGCTGATTCCCAACTTCAGCGACGTGATCACCGAAGTCGTCATCCATCGCGGCGAGATCACCTTCCATGTCCAACGGCAGCACCTGCCAGAGCTTGTCCAGCACCTCAGGGACGACGCTCACTTGCGTTTCGAGTTCTGCAGCAGCGTGTCGGGCGTGCACTATCCGGCCGACAAGGGAGCCGAGCTGCATGCGGTCTATCACCTGCAGTCGATGACCCACAATCGGCGCATTCGGCTCGAGGTCTCGGCGCCCGACAGCGACCCGCACATTCCATCGGTGGTGGCTACCTACCCGACGGCCGACTGGCACGAGCGGGAGACCTACGACATGTTCGGCATCGTCTTCGACGGCCATCCGGCCCTCACCCGGATCCTGATGCCGGACGACTGGCCCGGCTACCCACAGCGCAAGGACTACCCGCTGGGCGGCATTCCGGTGGAGTACAAGGGCGCAACCATTCCTCCCCCAGATCAAAGGAGGTCGTACTCATGAGCACGACCGACGAAGCGACCGCCGCTTCGCCAAGCGCAGGGGGCACCTCCGCAGAGCAGGATCCCTTCGCCGCGGGCGGCGAGGCGGCCGAGGGCCATGTCTACACCGTGACTGGACAAGACTGGGACTCGCTGGTGTCCGAGCAGGCCGAGCGCGGCGACGAGCGGATCGTGGTGAACATGGGTCCGCAACACCC
>DATLQP010000357.1:0-3694 GCA_035535155.1 Propionibacteriaceae bacterium | reverse complement strand
GGCTACGGCACTCGCTACCGCGAGGACGTGGGTGCCACGAGCTATTCGGTGGCCCCTGACACGGCCACCGGCACGTCGTACCCGGACGTGACGCCGGCCGGCGAGGAGCCCTCCTACCCACCGCCAGTCGGAGGTGACGTTCGGCGATGACGGACACCGGTCAAGCGCCTCCGCGGCGCGAATACTTCGATACACCAGAAGGCTCCAGCGGGACACGAAGCATAGGTGAGGCGTTCAGCGAGGTCACGCGGGACCTTTCCGTCCTGGTCCAGCAAGAACTGGCATTGGCCAAGGCCGAGATACGCCAGGCCGCCAACCGGACCGGGCAGGCAGTCGGCATGTTCGCCGGCGCTGCGATCGCGGCGTTCCTGGTCATCCTCTTCTTGTCGCTCGCCCTATGGGTAGCGATCAGCGACCGAACTGGGCCCGGCTGGGGAGCGGTCATCGTGGCCGCCATCTGGCTGGTCGCCGGAGCCGTGCTCTATGCGGTCGCACGCAGTCAGATGAAGAAGATCGAGGGGCTGCCGCAGACGACTGAGACCGTTCGCCAGGTCCCTAATGCACTCAAAGGACAAGAGGAGAGAAACAGATGACTACCAGCAACGACCCGGATGAGATCCGGGCGGATATCGAGCGCACTCGGGCTGCGTTGAGCAACGACGTCGATGAGCTGGCGGATGCCGTCAAGCCGCAGAACGTGGCTCGGAGGCAGGTCGACAAGGTCAAGGATGCCGCCGTCGGGCTGAAGGACCGGGTGATGGGCAGCGACGACGACGACAGCTATTCAACCAAGGACGCGGTCTCAGATAAGGCGTACGCAGCCAAGGATGCAGTCACGGATAAGGCGTATCAAGCCAAGGATGCGGTCGCTGACAAGGCCTATCAGGCCAGGCAGACCGTGAGCGATACGGCATCCGGAGCGGGCGAGGCAGTGCGCCAGGCACCTGACACGGTGAAGCGGAAGACCCAGGGTAATCCGTTGGCTGCCGGCGTGATCGCCTTCGGCCTGGGGATGCTGGTCTCCTCGCTGATTCCTTCCACGGAGAAGGAGCGGGAGGCCGTGTCTTCGCTGCAGGAAAATCTCGGACCGGTCAAGGAGAAGGCCTCTGAAGTGGCCAGGGATGTGACCGACAACCTGAGGCAGCCGACCCAGGAGGCTGCCCAGTCGGTCAAGGAGACCGCTCAGGAAGGTGTCCAGAACGTCAAGCAAGAGGGCCAGTCGGCGGCCACGGACGTGAAGGGCCAGGTCTCAGATTCCAAGGAGACGGTGCAGGAGCAGCGCTCCAGCTGATGTCAGATGCCCCGCGTCGGATCTCGATAAGGGGCGTCGCGGAGCGTACGTGAACGTAGCGAGCTGACGGTGTGCATGGGTTACAACCTGTGCACACCGTCAGTAAAACGTGCAGACCTTGTCGAGTCCGTCAGGGCAAACCGTTCTCGAATATGTCCGGAATGAAGGGGTCGGGGGAGGCGCTCAGCGATGCGCATCTTGATGTGGGACGTACATGGCGGTTATACCGACTCACTCGTCGCCGGTACGCATGAGTATCTGTTCCTGCCGCCGGAGCCCTCGGGTCGCGGTGGGCTCGCGCGCTATGGCAGCTCGCCGCCCGGCAACGCGTACGAGGTGACCGCGGAGGAGCTGCGCGACCTGCCCCCCGATCTCGTCCTGCTCCAGCGGCTTGAGGAGATCGCGCTGTGCACCGAAAACCTCGGCCGACGGCCAGGAGATGACCTTCCGACGATCTTCCTCGAGCACAACACTCCCAAAACCGATGTGCCCTCGACCAGGCACCCACTCGCCGACCAACCTCGGATACCCGTCGTGCACGTCACGCATTTCAACGAGCTGTTCTGGGACTGCGGCCGTACGCCCACCCGAGTAATCGAGCACGGCGTAGTCGACCCGGGCCTGCGCTACACCGGCCGTCTGGCGCGGCTCGCGTTCGTAGTCAACGAGCCGGTACGCCGCTGGCGGGTCACCGGTACCGACCTGCTCCCCAGGTTTGCTGACTGCGACGTAGACGCGTTCGGTATTGACGCCGACAAGCTGCCAGAGGCATTGGGCCCGGCTCACCAAGGTGTGCGCTTTGCCGGAAACCTCCACCCCGACGGGCTCTACGACGCGCTGGTCGAGCGCCGGGTCTATCTCCACCTCAATCGCTGGACCTCACTCGGACTCTCACTCATCCAGGCGATGTTGCTCGGCATGCCAGTTGTCGTTCTGGACGCCACCGAAGCGTCGCGAGCAGTACCTATGACGGCAGGTGCGCGTTCTGCCGACATCGATGAACTCGTTACAGCGGCCCGAGCCCTGCTCGCCGATCCCAACGAGGCGCGGCGGCGCGGGCTGATCGCACGTCGCGCCGCACTCGACCGTTATGGCTTGCCGCGTTTTCTCCACGACTGGGATTTGGCCTTCAAAGAGGCGGCAGAAGCGCGATGATTGCTGGTGCTGCTTGGCGGGTAAGAAATTTGAGCACGATGGATGCCGCCAGACGGCCTGTCCGTCATGTCCCTTCTCTCAAGGAGGCTGAAATGAGTCATCCCGACAATCCGTCGAATGCCGAACCTGGCCGCAATGACGTCCGTGATCGTCCCGTCGCCGATGACACGACCTCAGACGCTCCGGCCACATCTGCCGGTGCGACACCGGTGGCCCCTGCGGCTCCCGCTGGGACCGTAGCCGACGACACCACGCTCGGATCTGACCGAGGCGATGTCGTGGGCCGCGAGAAAGAGGCCTTCGGCGGAATGAAGTTCGGCAGCTGCTTCTTCGGCTGGCTCGCTGCTTCGGGTACCGCCGTACTGCTCGCCGCGATCGTGACCGGGGTCGGCGCCGCGCTTGGACTGAGCCAGAACGTTGAGACAGCAGGCACGACCCCCGCCGGGACAGAGTCGGTCGGGCTGATCGGCGGCATCGTTCTGCTGGCAATCATCTTCGTGTCCTACCTCGCCGGCGGATACGTGGCCGGCAGGATGGCCCGATTCAACGGCCTGAAGCAGGGCCTGGGCGTCTGGCTATGGGCCGTGCTCATTGCCATCTTGGCGGCGGCTGCCGGTCTGCTGGCTGGCGCCCGCTTCGACCCACTTGCGCGGGTCAACAGCTTCCCCCGCCTCCCTCTTAATGAGGGCACGCTGACCACCGGCGGCATCATCGTCGCGATCGGCGTTGTCGCCGCCAGCCTGATCGGCGCACTGCTGGGCGGACTGGCCGGCATGCGCTACCACCGTCGGGTCGATCGGGTCGGCCTGGGTAGCTGAAGCGCTGACTATCTGATTCCGGTCCGCGTACAGGTTGAGTGCGCCGTAGGAGCGAGTGTTGCTGGACAACCACAGCGACATGATGCCTGGATGCCCAGATCGGCCAGCGCACGCTGGGTCCAGCGCGGCAATCGCTCACCGGAGGAGAACGCCGCCCATTCGGACTCGGCTACGGGTCAGACTCGACTGATTCGATTCTGTAAGTCCCAGTAAAAGACGCTGGTGCGCCTTTTGGCTACGCATCTGCGCTATTCGAATAATGTGGGCGCAGCTTGCTGAGGCTGGAGTCCCCAAGCCGGACCTCGGCTGCCTTCAATACTTCGTCGCTGCCAATATCGCGAAGTGCTGAATCGACCCACCGGCCGTGCGGGTCCCCTGTGGCTCCCCGCCAAATCACGGTAAATGGTCCTCCCGTCGGTGGGCCCCAACG
>DATLQP010000356.1:0-5640 GCA_035535155.1 Propionibacteriaceae bacterium | reverse complement strand
CGCAGGTGCGATTCGCGTGAGAAATGGTCAGATGCCCGCGTCACGCAGAGATAACCTGAGCCGGTGCTCGCAGTCCCGCCGAACCACTACGGCTACTTCGGACCGGTCGGAACCTTCACCCACCAGGCGCTGCTCACGCTTCCTGCACTGCCCGACGAGCCTGCGCCGTACCCGACCGTTGGGTTGGCTCTCCAGGCTGTCCGTGATGGCGACGTCGCTGCCACCCTTGTGCCGATCGAGAACTCCGTCGAGGGCGGGGTGTCCGCGACTCTTGACAACCTGACCTATGGCGAGCCGCTGAGGATCACCCGCGAGGTGTTGCTGCCCGTTCAATTCACCCTCTTCGCACGAAACGGCATCCAACTTCACGACGTACGCCGGGTGCTCACCCATCCCCACGCGGCAGCACAGTGTCGCGACTGGCTGGCGGTCAATTTGCCGCAAGCGATCATCACCGAAGGCGGTTCAACGGCGGCCGCGGCGGCAGAGGTGGCCGATCCGCACTCGCGATTCGATGCGGCGATCTGCGCACAGGTTGCCGGCGAGTTGCATGGGCTGATGCCGCTTGCCAGCGGCATTGCTGACAATCCGGATGCGGTCACCCGTTTCGTCCTGGTATCGCGGCCAGTTCCGGTTGGCCGGGCCACCGGCGCGGACAAGACCACCATGGTCTTGTTCATGCGCGATGATCATCCAGGCGCGCTGCTGGAGATCCTGGAACAGTTCGCTAGCCGGGGTGTCAATCTATGCCGCATCGAGTCGCGCCCGACCAAGAAGAGCCTTGGTGACTACTGCTTCAGCGTGGACGCCGAAGGTCATATCGAGGATGCGCGGATGGCCGAGGCGATGATGGGGCTGCATCGGGTCTGCCGTGACGTGGTCTTTCTCGGCAGCTACCCTCGGGCCGACCTGACGGAGTCGATCATCAGGCAGGGCACCTCTAACGCGGAGTACGCCGCAGCCGCGACCTGGCTGCAGAAGTTGCACGGCTGACGGCCTGCGCACCTGGCAGCTGGTCCCGCCCGGAGCCACTCACAGTGGTCACCCGGCCGTTGCCGATCGCGAGCTCGCCAACCTGCTTTGGCACCCGCAGCTGCAGCGCAGCCGGCACTACCTCAGCGGTCAATGTCGTGCACTCCCCGACAGTGTCGCCGTCCAGCTGAAATTGATCACGCTCCTCCACCGAGATCGTGACCTTTTGCCCGGTCAGCCGATCGAGCTGATCATCAGGTTGCCGACGCCGGGTCAAAACGCGGGTGGTCAGCCTGATCCAGTCGCGCAGCGTACGCGGCGAGGCGACGAGCACGTCCAACTGCCCGTCGTCGGCAAGGGCATCAGGAATCAGCTGAATGTTGGCCATCAAGAGACCGACATTACCAACTACAATCAGGCTGGCGCGGCGCCTGAATGGCAGTTGATCATCGACCGCAATGGTCGCATGCATCGCAGGATGGTTGGCGTTTTGCGCCGCCGAGACAAAGTAGGCGGCCGAACCGACAGCCTTCTTCATCTTTGGATCGGTGCCCTCCATGATCACCGCATCCAGACCGATGCCGGCCATCACCGCGAAATGATCAGGCGGCTGATCATCAACCCTGACGCGCACCAGGTCCACCGCCTTGTCGGCGCCATCGAAGGCAACACCCAGGGCCGCCACCTCGTCCAACGGGATGCCAATATTGCGGGCCAGCAGGTTGCCGGTGCCTGCAGGAATAAGTCCGAACGGGATTCCGGTGTGGGCCAGCCCGGAACAGATCACCCGGATGGTGCCGTCGCCGCCCGCCCCGAGCACCAGGTCGACGTTTTCGCGTACGGCTTGCTCGGTCATCGCCCGGCCAGGATCCTCGCTGGTGGTTTCCAGCCACAGCGCCCGATCCCAGCCTCGACTCTTCAGCTCGTAGTCCACGTGCCGCCGAAAGGTGATCCAGTCGGTGACTTTGGCCGGGTTGAAGATCACCGCGGCGCGCCGCAACGGTACGTCGGCCGGCTCCTCGGCAGCAGCCCGGCTGCGTACGATCTCACCGACGAGCTCATGGGGAATCGGCACCTTGACACCGGCCACCAGCAGCGCAGCTGTTGCGGCGAGTGCGCCGAACAGTGCACCGCCCACGATGTCGGTGATGTAATGGCCGCCGGTGATCCAGCGGTCAAACGCGACGGCAAGGATGAGCAGGCCGGAGCCTACCTGCCACAAAACCCGCGCCCGGAACGTTTGTCTGGTCACCGCGAAGGTCGCTCCAACGGCGATCGAAAATGCCATGACACCGGTCATGTGACCCGACGGGTAGGCATATCCGGTCGTGGTCAGCAGGTCGAGCGCGTGCTCCGGTCGCGGTCGCTGAAAGATGATCTTCAGAAGACCCGCTCCGCCCCAACCGAAGATGATCACCAGCACCAAAGCCACCGCGAGCTGACGTAGTCGGCGTCGTATCGCCCATACCGCAATCCCGGCCAAAGCGGCGTACTCGAAGCCGGGCCAGGTCAAGAGTGCAAAGGCTGCGGCGATCTCTGCAGTATTCGAACTCGGATCCAGCGGAGGCGCCACCGTACGTTGATCAAACGCCAAGAACGCTGCTGAGTTGAAGGTGAGCCACGTCCACACGGCGAAAGCCAGCAACAACAAGATCGCGATCAGGACCGACGATCGGGTCGGGGGGCGGCGGACCATAACCGCTTCATCATTGCAGCCGTATTCAAACAGGAGGGTCGGTTATTGCCGGATCACAATCGAATCGCCTCTGCGCACCGAGGTGGCTACGCTTGCCCGGTGATTGATGTCAAGGTGCTCCGTCTCGATCCAGACCGGGTACGAGCTTCGCAGCGGGCTCGCGGCGAATCGGAGTCTTTGGTAGACGACCTGATCAAAGCAGATGAAGCGCGTCGCAATGCCATTGCCCAGTTCGAAGAGCTGCGCGCCGAGCAGAAGGCGCTGGGCAAGCACGTGGCGGGGGCGGCAGGTGAGGATAGGGCGGCACTGTTAAGCCGCACCAGGGAACTCGCCGACATGGTCAAGAAGGCCGAGGCCACTCAGAATGAGATCAGCATCGCCTTTGACCAGATGGTGCGACAGGTCGGGAATCTGGTGTTCGACGATGTTCCACGCGGCGGGGAGGACGACTATGTGATCTTGGAGACCGTCGGTACGCCACGCGACTTCGCGGCCGAGGGCTTCCGACCGAAAGATCATGTAGAGCTTGGCCAACTGCTCGGCGCCATCGATGTGGAACGGGGTGCCAAGGTGTCTGGGTCCCGCTTCTATTACCTCACCGGCCAGGGGGCAGAGCTCGAACTGGCCCTGGTCAATCTGGCGATGAGCACCGCGATATCAAACGGCTTTATTCCGTTCATCCCCCCCGCGCTGGTCAGGCCACAGGCGATGGAGGGCACGGGCTTCCTCGGTCAGGCCGCGCAAGATGTCTACCATCTCGAAGAAGATGATCTTTATCTGGTCGGCACGGCTGAGGTTCCGCTCGCCGCCTACCACGCCGACGAGATCCTCGACGTTGACACATTGCCGCGCCACTACGCCGGCTACAGCCCGAGCTATCGGCGCGAAGCGGGCTCTCATGGCAAGGACACCAGGGGCATCTTTCGGGTGCACTGGTTCGACAAGGTCGAGCTGTTCGTCTTCTGCGCTCCAGACGAGGCGGCGGCGGAACACCAGAGGCTGCTGCAGTGGGAGATGGACTTCATCAACGCGCTCGAGATCCCCTTCCAGGTGCTCGAAGTAGCCGCAGGTGATCTTGGTTTGAGTGCGGCACGCAAGTACGACTGCTACGGCTGGCTACCAACTCAAGATCGTTATCGGGAGATCACCTCGGCGTCCAATTGCACCGATTTCCAAGCGCGTCGGCTCAATATCCGGGCTCGCTTCGACGCCGGCACGGCGCCGGTCGCCACCTTGAACGGCACGCTGTGCGCCATGACCCGGACCATTATCATGATCTTGGAGAATCATCAGCAGGCTGATGGTTCGGTACGCGTTCCGGAGGCACTGCGGCCATATTTGGGAGGCCGAGAGGCTCTGAGCCCGCGTTGAGACAGTCAGCTGAGCACGTCGATGTGCCCTGAGCATGTCGAAGGGCACAACCCCGCGCTTCGACAAGCTCAGCGCGCATATCGCACGTGGCGTCCGCGCCTGGTCGCGCTGGACATCGACGGCACTCTGGTGGACCGCAACGGCTTCATGCCGGCAACGGTGGCCGAAGCCGTTGCGCTGATCGTGCAGGCCGGCGTGCCGGTGGTCTTGTCAACGGGGCGATCATGGCACGGCACCAAGCCGGTATTCGATGAGCTGGCATTACCGTCGGGACCGGCTGTTTGCTCCAATGGCGCGGTGGTCGTGCGTTATCCCCCTCAGGAGATCATCAAGGCGATCACCTTCGACCCGCGGCCTGTCATTGCCCGGGTCGAGGACTTCGCGCCCGGCACAATGATCGCGGTCGAGGAGATCGGTCGCGGATACCGGCTCAACGAGCGTTTCCCAGGCGACGACCTGACCGGAGAGCTGATCATCGAGGATGCCGAGCAGCTCAGCTCACGGCCGGTTACGCGGGTGATCGTGAGAGATCCGACGCGCTCCGAGGAGGATTTCCTGGACCTGGCCCGGCACCTCGGCATGCATGGCGTGACCTACTTCGTGGGCTGGGGCAGCTGGCTTGACATTGCCCCCGATGGGGTGAACAAGGCGACCGCGCTCGCCGAAGTGGCCGCCGGCTTCGGCGTGGGGGCGGCCGACGTGCTGGCGTTCGGCGATGGCAGAAACGACATCGAGATGCTGCGCTGGGCGGGACGAGGAGTCGCCATGGGTGACGCTCCCGATGAGGTCAAGGCCGCCGCGGACGACGTGACCAAGACCATTGACGATGGTGGGCCGGCCGCGGAGCTGCGCGATTGGTTCGGCTAGCGGCGGCCGGAGCTCCATTCCTTCACATGATCAGCGGGATCAGCGCCGCGGGTCGGTGTACCTGTCGTCAGCCGTGCTGTCTGTCACGTCGTCGCGGCGAATGTCAGTACCGCGAGCGTCGTTACGACCCAGGTCGTCGCGCTGGACATCGTCGCGCCCGAGGTCGTCGCGCTGGACATCGTCGCGCCCAAGGTCGTCGTCTCTTACCCGGTCGCCTCCGACATCGCGCCTGGTCCCAGCTACGTCGTTTTCGCGTGCACCGCGATCCGCCGCGACATCATCGTCGTACGGCGCCTCATCCGTGGCTCGCCGGCGACCAGTGGAATCTCCGCCGCGGTTCCGCACGTTAGGGTCAATGCGGTCGGCCTTGCGAAGTGCATCGTCAACGTCCGTGCGCGCCTCGGCGGTGCGCTGACGCTGCTCGGCAGACACCGACTCGAGCCGGTCTGCCTCGGTGCGAGCGTCCTGAGCCTGTGCGGCCATGGCGTTTGCCTCGGCCTCTTTACGATCCAGTTCCGCGGCCCGCTCGGTTGCCTCTTGCCTGATCTTCTCGGCGCGAGCGCGGCGCGCCGAAGCCCGGCGATTCACGAACACGAACGCCAGTACGGCGAGGATCACCACAACGACTATCGCGAGAACGATCCATCCGGTGACACCCATGCGAGTTCCCTTCTACCTGGCGGACTAGGGGCTCTGTCCCGTTGCGCGGGGCCTACTGCGCAAGTATCCGCTTG
>DATLQP010000355.1:0-4900 GCA_035535155.1 Propionibacteriaceae bacterium | reverse complement strand
CAACGCTGAACGCGATCGCCGCAATCTGCCTCGCTGTTCCTGATGGCTCTAACTACCTGATAGTCGGGGCTGCAGTCGTGCAGCGAGAATCAGTTCTTCGACGCTGGCCCGAACGAGCCGAGTCCCGCATGAGCGTGAGGAGGAGCGCCGCCAGCCAGCCCCACCGGTCGCCTGGGACTGGGGTGGTCTGGCGGCTCTGGTCTGAACCGCCAGACCTAGTCCAGACGGGCTCCGGAACCCAGATGGACCTACCGGCACTATGCCCGGAGCGGTCTGGAGCCAAACCCGCCGCCCCTTCTTCCATGGGGGCCGCAGTCGTACCGGTCCTCGCTCGATGTGTGTGAGGACCCGGTACGACGGTTGGGTCAGTCGCGCGTCCCGGCTTGTCGGTCGAGCGCCGCAGCGGCCTCCTCGGCCAACCGACGCCTCGGCGAGCAGGACGTTGCCCTGAACGCTGTCGAGCGTGCGGCTGAAGACGACCTTCGGGATCGCGCACCAGACGTCGGCGAACGGGCCTCACGCTCGGTCGGCTAGATCATGATGTTGCTGCTGGGGATTTCGAGGCCGCGTACATCGAAAGTTTCCGTTGCCGGCTCCGTCGAGGGTGGAGGCTGATCGCCAGCCAGCTCCCGCATCAGGGGAAAGACGATGTCAGTATTGGCGCGGTCGTAGTGCTCTTTTGACTCCCAGACTTCCAGCACCTGGAAGCCGTCGGTCGTGGCACGCCCGATATGCACCAGCAAGCCGTCGATGAAACCGACCCGCCGGAGAATCTCGCCATGCACTGTGTCGTACATCTCGACGGGTGCTGGGACGGTGGTGATGACCCCGTACATCCTGCAACCTCCTTATTGGTCTTGAGGGCTGGTGCTCTCGTTGACTGTCGTGGACCATCGTCTCGTAAAGCTGCGGCCGCACTGATAGCCGCCGAGCTCGCGTACCTGCCCGATGTGGAAACGAAACTGCTCCTCGCTGGGGGCGTCTACCCGAACGCGCCCTCGCGTCGGCGATAAAGCCGTCCATCGAGACGCTCATCGAGTAGATCAGCATGGCTTCCAGCTCGCCGCACCGGAGCGACGGACGATGATCGTGATGAGGTTCACCCTTGAGCTTGACACGGGGCGCCCCTACCCTCTGCAGTCAGCTCTGCGACCAGCTAGTGGGCGATGGCGAGACAACACTCATCGTCGTGGGCGACTCCAAGCGATCGTACGGCCACCGCCGACGCCACACTGAGATCCTGGAAGCGGAGCGGCGAGTGGTCCTATGTCGCCGGCTCCTAGGAATCGGGCCGAACCCGTCCACGAAGGATGCAGAACTCATTGCCTTCAGGGTCGGCGAGTACAACCCACGACGCGTCACGCTGCCCGACATCGGCCCGCCGAGCACCGAGGGAAAGGAGACGTTCGACTTCTGCGGTTTGATCGATCGGACGGAAGTCAAGATGGAGTCTGTTCTTGCCTGCCTTCTCCTCCAGAACCGGCACGAACAACAGGCCCGGCACCCGATCCGGAGTCGGCCTGATCTCGAACTCGTCCGCGGCGTCGCCCACGACAACCCAGCCCAAGGCGTCGGCCCACCATCGACCAAGCGCGACCGGATCGTGAGCGTCGACGACGACCTGCTCCCAAATGAGATCCACGGCGCGCACTCTGCCACGTCGGTCTCGCAAGCGGACCGACCTACGGGAACAATCCGCCGGCATGGCGTCGGCCCATAGACATGCGCCAGGGACAGTTCGAAACCGAAATGTCTTGACGTCTGCCGCCCGCTAGGTAATCGCGGGAGGATGAACGAACTATTGGTGGGATACGCACGCGTATCAACAGAGCAACAAGATCTCACCGCCCAGCGCATCGGCCTAGACGCGCTCGGCGTCGGTGATGACCGCATCTACGTCGATCACGGTCTAACCGGCGCCAACCGCGACCGACCCGGTCTGCGGCTGGCCCTGGCCGCCTGTCGAGCTGGTGACACGCTGGTGGTTACATAAATCCATCGAACCCGAGCGGCCATTTGCACATCGTGGCATCGTCGCCGAACACGCCAATCAGCGCTCCGCGGAAATTTCAGCCGACCGAGTAATGCGGCCGTGAGTCGATACCGGCGCCTGCTGACTTCAAGCAAGAGGCCCCGACCTCGGTCGGGGCCTCTTCGTCAGGTACCGCCTGCTCTAGAGGCGGCAACTCATGCTAGCCACATTCATGGGCTGACCAGGGTGCCAAGCCGTGCCGCCAGCGGAACCTCATCGAGGAGCTGGACGCTGGCGGGCGGCCGGAGTGCCGTGCTTAGGTTGGCAGCATGAACTTTCGCTACCTCGGCAAGTCCGGCTTCAAGATCTCCGAGATCACCTACGGCAATTGGCTGACGCACGGCTCGCAACTCGAGAACGACCAGGCCACCGCATGCGTCCGGGCAGCCCTCGAGTGCGGCATCAGCACCTTCGACACCGCCGACGTCTACGCCAACACCAAGGCCGAGACCGTGCTGGGCGAGGCGCTCAAGGGCGAGCGGCGGGAGTCGCTGGAGATCTTGACCAAGGTCTTCGGGCCGATCGGGCCACGCGGGCACAATGACGTCGGGCTGTCGCGCAAGCACATCATGGAAGCGGCCCACGGCTCGCTGACCCGGCTGCAGACCGACTACATCGACCTCTACCAGGCGCACCGCTACGACGTGGAAACGCCCCTGGAAGAGACGATGCAAGCCTTCGCCGACCTGGTCCGGATGGGCAAGGTGCTCTATATCGGGGTCAGCGAGTGGACCGCGGACCAGCTGCGGGAGGGGCATAAGCTCGCGACCGAACTCGGTTTCCAGCTGATATCCAATCAGCCTCAGTACTCCATGTTGTGGCGGGTGATCGAGGCCGAGGTCGTGCCCGTCTCCAAGGAGCTGGGCATCTCGCAGGTCGTTTGGTCGCCGATCGCCCAAGGGGTGCTGACCGGTAAGTACCGACCCGGCGAGCAGCCGCCCGCCGGGTCGCGTGCCACCGATGAGAAGGGCGGTGCGGACATGATAAGGCGGTGGATGAGCGACGACGTGCTGGCGCTGGTGCAGCAGCTCAAGCCGCTGGCGGAGGAGGCGGGGCTATCCATGGCGGCGCTTGCCGTTGCGTGGACGCTGCAGAACGACAACGTCGCCACTGCGATCATCGGAGCCTCAAAGCCAGAGCAGGTGGGAGACAACGCCGCCGCCGCCAACGTCAAGCTCGACGCGGACCTCCTGGCGAAGATCGACGAGATCCTGGGCCCGGTCGTCGAGCGCAACCCGGCCAAGACGCAAGAAAGCTCGCCGAAAACCCGCGAGGCGTGACCCCGGTCGGTATGCCGCCCTACCCCACCTTGCTGCAAAACGTCGCATCTGGGTCTGCAATCTGCCCTGCAGCGTCGTCCTGCTCAACGACTCAAGTGCCTCGCTCCTCCTGCCGCCGGACACGCGGGCGGGTGCTCTTCCGGTCCGACTCGTCCCGCAAACCCACCCTCCTAGGGGCGCAGGACTGTGTCAGAGCGGGAACGCGGGTTACGGGCCTGGCATCGTGTTGAACGCGCTTCGCGTATAGCTCATATCGCACTCGCTCTGGCAAACCGCCAGCGTTACCCCTTGCTCCGCCAACCATCGGACCACGTCGCTCCTTCGGTAGTGGCTCTCCTTATGCATTTGATACCCCGGAGGCCCTGTGCCTTCCTTGTGCCACTCGTAGATGGTGTCAAGCGGAACGTTGAGCAGCGCCGCAACCTCATCTGTCGTGAAGGGACGTTCCGACTCAGCGCCGGCCGCTTCGCCGGATTCCGGCACGTCTACCGGAGCGATCTCGGTCGGTGGGCAGTCCGACTTAGGGCAGGACCACAGTGTTGCCATGTGCTTCATCCTCCACTCACCCATTGTCGCGGCCTATGCCCAGCAGGTGACAGCGTGACTATCCCCGCACCCAGCGCCGTCCACCGCATTTGCGGCAGCCGGTCGTGAAATAGACCGGGTCGACACCGCTTCCCCACAGGCCGTTCACGTTATATCGAGCCGGGCGGCCGTCAGGGGTAGGAGGCAATCAGGCATCCCTGGGCCATACCGAGCGGGCTCGACGCCGACGATCCGGTCGGCTTTCACGAGGACGGTGGCACCTTGGTGGGGAACGTCGACTAGGAAGCCACTTGCCCCGGCACGCGGACTGGCAGCCGCTGGGATGGCAGACTCCAAATGAGGTCTATGCAGGAGAAGTGCTCGACGATGGCGGCTGAGCTCGCAGCGCTCCGGGAGGGCGTCTTCGCCGGGGGCCTGCCCTACCTTGCTCTGGGAGACGGGGAGCCGTTGATCTACCTGCCGGGCGGCACAGCGAACCACCACAACCCGCCACCCGGGTTTCAGCGACAGCTGACGTTGCACACCGTGAGGCCATTCGCCCGCGCTGGCTTCGAAGTGTTCTTCACCAACCGCTGGCCGGAAATGAGCATTGATATCACCTGGCCAGAAGTCGCCGCCGTCCATGCAACCGCGCTGGCAGAGCACTTCGGCCGGCCCGTGCACGTGCTCGGACACTCGACCGGCGGGTCGATTGTGATGCAGCTGATCGCCGACCACCCAGAGGTCGTTCGGCGAGCGGTAGTGGCCAGCACGGCCTACACACTCGGTCCCGTCGCTCGCCGCGCACAGCTCAACATGTTGCGGAGCTTGGAGACGACGGGCCGGTTCGCCGCCGAGGAACTCGTTGACGGGATGGTGCATCGCCGCTGGCTGAGAGCGGCCCTGAGGCCTCCGTTAAGGCTGGCGTCCCGCTGGATCAACGTCGAGAATCCCACGGACACCATGGCCATGATCAAAGCTGAGGATGGCTTCGATGTCCGCAGCCGCCTGCCAGGAATCCAAACCGAGACACTGGTGATCTGCGGCGCGAAGGATGGCTTCT
>DATLQP010000354.1:0-2303 GCA_035535155.1 Propionibacteriaceae bacterium | reverse complement strand
TCGGTCGAGTCATCACCCATCGCCAGCTCAGCGCGGCGTAATCGATCAACCACTGAGTCGAGACCCCGTGCCGACAGGATGCGGTTCTTGGCCAGTACATCAAGATCGCCGGTCCGCGGATCTTGCGGCAGATATCCGACTGTGCCCGTTCGGCTGATCGTTCCGCTGGCCGGCTGAGCCTCGGCGGACAAGATCCTGGTCAGCGTGGTCTTGCCCGCTCCGTTCCGGCCCACCAAGCCGATCTTGTCGCCGGCCGCCACGTGAAACGAGGCATGATCCAGCAGAAGACGCGCACCCGCGCGCACCTCCACATCCCTCGCGACCAGCATCGGACTCACTCTTCCGTACGTGACTGTGGCGACCAAAGATCGCTTCCTTTGGATTCTCGGTCGGGAGCTGGGGCTATAGGGCCGGCTCAGAACGACCGCGGTTACCTTGAGCGCAAAAAGGCACCTTGGTAATTCCTGATTTTCAAGATTCTTACGTTCTTCACCGGCCCTACAGCCCCCGCTCGCTCCCTTCCTCGCAGGGCGATCTTGGTCGCCGGGTCGTCGGGAGGTCCGATGCTGGTTGCGGGGGATGTCCGCTACCTCTTCCGCGGCTTGTCGAATTCAGTGCCTTCGGCGCCGGAGTTGGAGGACGGCGGAGTCGACTGGTGGAGGCGGCAGGAAGGCGTCGCGAGGGATTTGCAGACCGCGGCTGGCTCGGAAACGTCGCAGGTCTCGGCGCCCTTCCTCTGCCACGCGACGTACGACGGCTCGCTGCAGGACGAGGTCTGCAGCGATGAGGTGCGACGCTCTGGCCACGAATGCCAATACCGCGGCGGTGAGCGCATAAGGCGGGTTGGCCACCAACCTGAATGGCCTCCCCGGCTGGATGAAATCCTCCAAGTCACACTCCACCACGGAGGCAGCATGACCGTTCACCATTGCCCGAAGCTGACGTGCCCGTCCTGCATGCAATTCGACTGCGATCACGCTGGCGCCAGCTTCGAGAAGTGGCAGAGTGAGCGCGCCGGTGCCTGCCCCAAGATCGACGACCAGTTCGCTCCGCCGAATGGCCGCGGCAGCGACGATCCGCTCAGCCCAGTACGGATCCAACCGGTGCCAGCCCCACGGCCGCCGCCCGGACACGACGCACCATGAAGATCATCGCCATGACCTGAAGGCTAACGATCGGTGACGCCGGACGCGACCGAATTTCATGCGTTCAGCCTGTGGCAACCGGCAAAGAATGTAGTAGCCGCACGTTGAAGTTGTTTGCATACACCAAATCTCCGGCCTGGCGGACAGCCGGCCACCGCTCGAATACGGTCTGCAAGGCGATGCGGCCTTCGAGCCGGGCGAGCGGCGCCCCGAGGCAGTAATGGATGCCATGGCCGAGTGCGACGGTTTGTCTGTTTGGGCGGTCGAACACGAACCGGTCCGGCTCCGGGAAGGCTTCGGGGTCTCGGTTGGCTGCGGCGAGAATCAACATCACGGCGTCGCCGGCACGGATGGTCTGCTCGCCGAGTATGACATCCTCCCGGGCCTGGCGTCGGATGAACTGGTTAGGGCTGACGAGGCGCATAAGCTCCTCGATCGCCGCCGGCCAGCGGGATGAGTCCTGCGCCAGCTCGGCGCGGATGTCCGGAAGCTCAAGCAGCATCGCCGCGCCGTTGCCGATCAAGCTCGTCGAGTTCTCGTGCCCCGCAATGAGCAGCAGCACGATGTTGGCGAATAGCTCCTGCTCAGAAAGCCGGTCCTGCGACTCCCCGGCGAGCAACCGGCCGACGACATCGTCGGTGCCGCCGGCTGTGGACGGCTCAGGACGGTGTCGACAAATCCGTGCAGACCCTGGGCCGCCGCTTTGACGCGAGCCAGCTCATCTGAGCTCACCGTGTTGACGTCACGCCCGAATGGCAGCAAGAAGTCATCGCACCACTGTTTGAGTTGAGCGCCTTCCGACTCCAACAGCGACACCCCGAGCAGCTGCCCGAGTACGGCGATCGGCATGGGTTCCGCGAGGTGCGCGGCGAGATCGAGCGAGTCAGCGTGCTCATCAAGCATCCGGTTGGTGATCATGCTGATCGGCCCGGCCAACTCGTTGATCACCGAAGGAACGAACGCCGCGATGACAAGTCGGCGCAGCCGGGTATGGTCCGGCGGATCGGTGAAAACCAGGCTGGATTTCACGAAGGTGGACATGTCAGCGAGCAGGTCGGATGACCCAGCGGAGTGTCCGGCAGGCGGCGGCATGGTTGAGGAGAGCCTCGGCTCGCCCAATGCCCATCGGATGTCCTCGTAGCGAGTGAGCAACCAAAG
>DATLQP010000353.1:0-12404 GCA_035535155.1 Propionibacteriaceae bacterium | reverse complement strand
GACTCACCGAGATGTCCTGACTGTCTGCAAGAGTGGGCGCATGAGTGGGAACTCGCACCGTGCGGTCACGTTGTCCCGGCTGAGCCGGCTTCACTTCCAGGCAACGAATTCCCGCGGCGGCACGCTCTCGTTCGGCGACTCCAAAGCGGGGGAGTTCAGCCCGATCGAGCTGCTGCTGGTCGCGATTGCCGGATGCACAGCGATGGATGTCGATGCCATAACCGTCAAACGGTCCGAACCCAGCCGATTCCAGCTCAACTGCTCTGGCCAGTACACCAAGGACCGGCACGGCAACCGTCTCACCGGTATCGAGGTCGACTTCGACGTCGAGTTCCCAGACACCGAGGGCGGGGTGGCTGCGGCCGATGTGTTGGAGATAGCAATCCGCAAGTCTCATGATCGACTCTGCACGGTGACCCGTACGGTCGAGCTTCCGACGCCCGTCGGCGCCCGGCTGCATGGCGTGTCGCTGGTTTCTCAGGCAAGCTCGCCAGTGTGACCCCGAGCTCAACGATTGCGCGCGCCACCCCACCGCACCTCGCTCAGCGTGAGCTGGTCTACGCCACGCCGGAGCGCACCGAGGACTTTTTCCGAGCGGTTCTGCGCGGCTTCCACGACGAATACGTCCCGGAAAAGTGGGTGCCCCATCGCAAGGTGTTCGAGGCCGAGCGCAGCTTCGGCTTCCAGGTCGACGGCCAATGGATCTCAACCTGCGGGGCGTACAGCAGGACGTTGACCGTTCCGGGCGGCTCGGTTCCCGCTGCCGCCGTCACGGTGGTGACGGTGCAGCCGTCCTATCGCCGTCGCGGCCTGCTCACCGAGATGATGAAGCATCAGTTACAGGACGTCGCCAAGCGCGGCAATGAGCCAATCGCGCTGCTCTGGGCTTCGGAGGCGGCCATCTACGGCCGTTTCGGTTACGGCCCAGCCAGCCCGCGGCTGCATCTGACCGGCAAGACCAAAGCGACTGCCTTTCGGCCCGATGTTGATCTTGGTCCGGGTTCGGTCGGTGAGGTGGAGCGCGATCAAGCGATTCCGATCATCAAACGGCTTCATCAGGGATTGCTGCCAGACCGGGTCGGTGCGCTGAATCGGGACGACAACTGGTGGGTGGTGAAGTGGCACGATCCCGAGCAGTGGCGGCATGGGGCGTCGGCGTACCGATTCGCTCTGCATTACGACCGGCGTGGCCGGCCGGACGGCTGCGTATCGTTTCGCGTCAAAAACAAGTGGGAAGAGTCGGGTTCGGCCGCCGAGGTGATCATTGATGAGATCGATGCCAACAACGCAGCCGCACGGGCAGCGTTGTGGCGGTTTGTTCTTGATCTTGACCTAGTGCGTACGTTCAGCGTGGACAGTGCGCCGGATGAGCCGCTCCGATACCTCGTCAGTGATCTTCGTTCGGTGAAGGCCGATGTGCAGGATGGGACGTACGCGCGACTGGTCGATGTGCCGCGCGCGCTAGCGGCGCGACGCTATCTCAGTGAGCTCGACGTGATCATCAGGGTCGAGGACGCTCTGCTGAGCGGCAACACCGGTTCCATCCGACTGGAGGGCGGCACCGACGGTGCGGAGGTGACCAGGAGCCGTCGTAGGCCGGATTTGATCATGGATGTACGCGAGCTGAGCGCCATCTACCTTGGCGGAACTCCGCTCCAGGCTCTAGCGCGGGCGGGCCTGGTCACCGAACGCACCAAGGGCGCCGTTGCCGCGGCCGCCGCTGCGTTTGGGTGGTCCCAGCCCCCCTTCTGCCCGGACTTCTTCTGAATCAACCCAGTCCGTTACCTCGAAGCCGAAGCGCGTAGCGTCGACCAGCCGCTGCTCTACTGAAGCCCAGTCGAGAATCCGGCTGGGTGACCCGTAGCTGCTAGGCAGCTTTAGCTGCTCGGAGAGGGGCATGGGGCGATGGCCGACCTACAGGTATTCCTCGATCGCGCCGAGCAGCACTGACTTGGACTTCGCACCCTTGAACGCCTTCACGAGCTCCCCACCGACATAGACCTGGATCGTCGGTAGACCGAGCACGTAGTTGTTGGCTGGGGTCACGGGATTGGTGTTGGTGTCCATCTTGACGAATCTCACCTTGTCACCGTGCGCATTCGCGAGTTCTTCGATGATTGGCGACACCTGCTTGCAGGGCCCGCACCAATCAGCCCAAAAGTCCACCACAACGGGCTTTTCGGACTTCAGGACGACGTCGTTGAACGTGGCATCTGTCACATCACTTACTGCACCCATGAAATCTCCTCTCTGCACCTCAGTCTGCTGGCTGCCGCTGACAAACGACTCGAATGCCGAGCCAGACGTTTAGCTGGCCGCACCGGTCAGCAAGGCGGCCTCGTCCGTGGCCAAAGTCGGATGGTCCGCGTGGTGCAGCGCCGTCAGGTATTTCTCCGCGTCGAGGGCGGCCGCACATCCCGTGCCGGCAGCCGTGACCGCTTGCCGGTAGGTGTGGTCGACCAAATCGCCCGATGCATAAACGCCCGGCAGATTGGTCTTGGTGGACGAGCCCTCCGCGATCACATAGCCGTCCGCGTCCAGATGCACCTGCCCCTTCACCAGTTCCGACCGCGGATCGTGACCAATGGCAATGAACAAGCCAGCGACCGGAAGCTCACGCTCGACACCGCTCACAGTATCCTGCAAGGTGATTCCGGTCAGGGTCTTGTCGCCATGGATCTCAGTAACCACAGAGTTCCAGGCGAAGTTGATCTTCGCATTCTTGAACGCCCGAGCGGCCATGATCTTGCTGGCGCGCAACTCCTCGCGGCGATGCACGATCGTCACGGATTTGGCGAATCGGGTCAAGAAGATCGCTTCCTCGACCGCTGAGTCGCCGCCGCCGATTACTGCAATGTCCTTGTCGCGGAAGAAGAAGCCATCGCAAGTCGCACACCAGGAGACGCCGTGGCCGGATAGCCGGTCCTCGCCCTTGAGCCCCAGCTTGCGGTAGCCAGAACCCATAGCCAAGATCACCGTATGCGCCGAGAACATGTCGCCGTAGCTATCCTTGACGATCTTGATGTCGCCGGTCAGATCGACTTCGGCAATGTCCCTGGTGACCAGCTCCGCGCCAAATCGCTCGGCTTGGGAGCGCATCTTGTCCATCAGCTCCGGCCCCATGATGCCGTCGGGGAAACCGGGAAAATTCTCTACCTCAGTGGTAGTCATCAGCGCGCCACCCCCGTCGATCTCGCCTTCAAAGACGAGCGGCTTCAGATCCGCTCGGGCCGCATAGATAGCGGCGGTGTAGCCGGCTGGCCCGCTGCCGATGATGATGACATCCCGTACGGATTCGTTGCTCATTGTTCCCTTCATGCCTGACTGATGCTGGCGTGTAACCCTACCTTCGCAGAACGGCCTTGGTAGGCAACGTATTCCAATGAACTGGCGACCCGAGGATCGCCCAAGCTCGAGTCACATGAGCCTCTTGTGCTCGTGGAATCGTCACCCGGTGATGCGGCCGTCAGTCACCTTCTGGGCACAACCCCATCGATCGTCAAGTGCTGCACGTTCATGTGATGAGTCCCCGGGTCTTCAGCCGGGCCACGGTCTTCTGAGAACCGTTGTCAAGGTTTGCCTGAGGTGCTCGAGTCAGTATCCATGTGAAGAGGGCCGCATGCCCACCGCGCAGCAGCGCCACCGGAGCCACGACGCGTGTGGTGTGTCCGTCGGAGCCGCGTGCGGTGAGCCGATAACTCGGGCCGTTGGGCGTCAAGAACTCACTCACTCCGATCAGGTCCACGGCCTCGATCGTGACAAATCTCCGGAAGCGTCGCACCGTGAGCCGTGCGCCGTCGACCATCAGATAAGCCCTGGTGCGCAGATAGATGACGCCGACGACCAGCGCCCACAGCGCGACAACCACGACGAGCGCAGGCAACCAGCCACTGACCTGGCCGTGGACCAGCGCTCCGACACAGATGACGGCGGCGATGCTGGCGAACGTCGCCGGGGTTCGCCAGTTGTAGGACTGCTCGAGCGGATGAGCCACTATGAACCCTCCTCCGCCTTGAGGTGACTGAGCAGTGGCAGCAAGCGCGCCCGGCCGCGGACGCACCGGCTCTTCACCGTGCCCGGCGCGCAGCCCAGAATCCGGGCCGCTTCCTCGACCGAGTATCCCTCCATATCCACCAGGGTTCAGTTCCACCTTCGATCAAGCCATGACCTCGACCTCGTAGATGCCGCCGCGATAGCCCGTCCCCTCCTTCGGCAGCGAGGTCAGGTACACCAAGACGTACCGGGTGGTTACATCCTCATCTGCGGTCAGTGTCGCCGATCCGCCTGCCTTCGACTCGGCGCCCACCGTGCGCCAGAGCTTGTCGGAGCGCATCGGCGGCTTTGAGGTCTGGGGCGGATCGGACTTCGGCACCCGGAACTGGACGCTCGTACCGGTGCCGCTGAGGGTCAGCTGCAGCGACCGCACCGATTGCGGCGTCCCAAGATCAAGAACGAGGCCGACGCCGCGCTTGAGGTTGCCCAGTTTGGGATTGCCGAAATATTGCACGGTACGCCAGCGCGTGGCCGAGTCACCGTCATAGGCGAACTTCACCTCGTCAGGATTTTCGGTCTGGTCATCGCCCTGCGGGTCGAAGTCGCGAGCATTTGCGATGATCAACTTAGTCGGCTGCGCGGTCGAGCTTGCTGGTGTGCTGCTTCGTTGATCACTCGAAGTTTGCGATGCAGGTGCCGCAGAGATGCGGCGGTCCAAGATCAGCGCGGAGATAATGCCTGCTGCGATCAGCAGCACTGCAAGCACCAGCAGTAGGCCGATCCAGCGCCGCCGCCGCTGCTGGGTGCCGGGCGACCGGCCCGCCGGTCCGGCCTGCGCTGGACGGGTCGCGGTCGGCGGTCCGGAGGGTCGCCCGCCTGTTCGAACTCTGGCCTGCGCGGTGGTCGGTGGTGCGCTGGCGGCGGGAATCTGGCGGGTGGATATAGCGCGTTGCCGCGCGGTCGTCTGGTCCAAGAGCGAGGAAACGGGCTGGGCACCAGCCGTCGCGTCGAGCGATTCGGATTTTCCAGCCACGGTGGGGATCGGCTGTCGCAGCCGGCGCTCCAGATCGGGTGCTGCGTCCGCACTCCCGAGAACCTTCGTGAGCGCCGTGACGAGGCCGCCAGCCGTGCTGATCGGTGCCCCATGATGCCGCGGCGGATCGCTGAGAATCTGATCGCAGACATTGTCCAATGCCGGGGAGACGCCAGCTCGCACCTGGCGCGGGCTCATCAAGCGCCGCCCCACCATCGGGGCGTTGGGCAGTCCGAAGGCCGGGCCGCCGGGCCAGCGGCACACCAGTGAGGCGTAGAGCAGTCGACCGAGGTCGGTCACATCGACCTGCTCGGGGCTTGTCGCGTTAGGTAGCCCGGTGTCCGCGCCCGGTCGCAGTGCCGCCTCGATCAACAGGCCGACGATTTTGACATTGCCGCTCGGGGTGATGATCACTGTCTCCGGGCTGAGCCTGCGGTGGTAGAGGCCGAGACTGTGTACGCCGGCGAGCGCGTCGGCGACCTCGCGGGTGATCCAGGCCGCCTCGAGGCCGGAGAGCGGGCCATGGTTCACCATCACCTGGAGCGACTGGCCGGTCGCGTACTCACACACGATGTATGAGCCGACCTCTGGGTCGGTGCTGTGTACGGCATCAAGCACTCGAAGGAAGCGGGAATCGGTGGCTACTGATGCCTTACGAGCCGCGCTGAGCAGCACCTCCTCGCCGGGATCGCCGGGCGCCAGCAGGTGCACCAAGACCGAACGCGACAGCACCTGGTCGAACGCCCGCCAAGTCACCGTCGGCTGGGATTCGGCGATCAGCTCTTCGAGACGATATCGAGACGCCAGTACTGTTCCGGCGGGTAGGGCCGCCGCCCGGGAACTCTCGCCGCCCTGCCCGAAGGTGGGCTCGACGCCCTGGTCAGCCGCCACCTGAACCATGGATTCTGGATTCTCCTCAACTGCTTCTTCGATGCTAGGAGAAGGCGGCCTGATCACCGTTGGCGAATCGCCGGACGGCGTAAAATCTCCGAACCGATCAGCGCTGGCCTCGATCACAGACTCCTCTCGTACTTCCCGCGCCTCAGGTGAGGAATCGCTGCCACGCCTCAGCACGGTGCCGATGATCTGGGTCACCTCACTGATCCGCATCAGCCGGGCCAGCAGCACAAACAGCCCGACCGCGACCACGCCGGCGATCACCAGACCCAGGGCCAACATCCACTTCGAGTCAAACTGCGTCGTGAACACCCAGGTGATCAGCCACGCTGCGATTGCCGCCGGAGTCACCGCGAGTATCAGCCGTACGCAATGCCGCACCAGCTCTTCGGCGTCAAGATCTTCAAGTTTGCGACGTAGCCTGGAGAAGGAAACCGGCAGGCCGATCAGGTATGCCGCCGAATACGCCAAGGCCAGGCCCGTAGCAACCAGCGCCGGGTTGTCGAGGAGGAGGACGACAGCTACCCCGAAGACGACATTGGCGCCGGCGATCAAGCACTGCAAGAAGAAGGTGGTCCGGGTGTCCTCAAGCGCGTAGAAGGCGCGCAGACACACGTATTGCACGGTGAAGGGTACGAGCCCGATGGCCAGAGCCATCAGGGCCCCGCCGACGTACGAGGCGTCCTTGGCACCCTGCCCGAAACCGAACACCAGATGGGCCAGCGGCAGCCCTAACGCCAAGAACGCGACTGCCGCCGGCAGTAACGCGGTCACGGCCAGCCGGATGGCCCGCATAGTTTCCGCGGCAACCCCGGATCGGTCACCGGCAGCGGCGAGCCGCGACGCCGTCGGCAACATGGCGGTAGCCAACGAGACGGTGATCAAGGAATGCGGCAGGATCCACATCGCGTACGCGTTGCTGTACGCGGTCAGCCCAGCGCCCTTGCCGCCGACGGTTGCGCTGCTTGCCAGCCTGCTGACCACGACCAGCGCGGCCTGCGTGACCAGTACGAAACCGAGGGTCCACTTGGCCAGCCGAAAGGTCTTGCCCAGCCCGGTGTGCTTGAAGTCGAAGCGGGGTTGGAAGCGGTACCCGCTGGCACGTAGAAACGGAATCAAGACCGCAGCCTGCGCCGCGATGCCCAGTGTGGAGCCGATGCCGAGCAGCAGCGCCTGATTTGTGGTGAAGGGCGCTCCGGTACTGGTCCGTTCGAAGACGATCAGGTACAGCAGCAGCACCATGATCGAGACGACATTGTTCGCGATCGGAGCCCACATCATCGGCCCGAATCGATCACGTGCGTTAAGCACCTGCCCGGCCAGGACATGTACGCCGTAGAAGAAGACCTGCGGCATGCAGTAGTAACCGAGCATGATCATCGACTGGTACTGGTCATCCAGCTTCGGGGACTTCCAGCCAGCAGCCGAATAGAGCGAGATGATCGCCGGCACGGCCAGCGTCAGCAGCACGGTGATCAAGCCCAGCGCAAGAAGGCCGGCGGTCATGATCCGGTTGGTGTAGGCCTTGCCGCGGTCGGCGTCACCGCGTATTGCGCGCACGATCTGCGGCACCAGGACCGTGTTCAGGACTCCGCCGGCCAGCAGGATGTACATGCTGTTCGGCACGGTGGTCGCGATCGTGAACATCTCAGCCTGCCGGGTGCCGTTACCAAACAGGTAGACCAGCAAGATGAGGCGGAAGAACCCCATAACCCGGGACAGGGCCGTACCTGAGGCCATCAGAACGCTTGCCGAGACCAGTCGCCTGGTGTGCCTCCGCTCCTCCGTCGATGGCCCCGGGTCGGACTCCGACGGGATGATCTTGGGGGTCGACGTCTCAGACATCAAGTCTTTCGGCCGGTGCCGAACTCAGCGCGGGAAGGGTGTCTGGAGGGCCGTCGCCGGGCGCTGTCGGGCCAGGCGGTTTACCGTTCGTCGCCTTGGTCCGTTCCTTGGCCACCTGGCGAATACGCAGGAAAGTAGAGGCGACGAGCACAATGCCGGCGGCAATCGCGATCGCCCAACCCGTGGTGCCGTTCTGAGTGACTTGCACCTCGATGTCGAACGGGTGCCCGACCGGCCGGCCGGAGTCCGTCATCAGCTGTGCAGTGACCGGCACGATGCCATTCGCCTTGGCGGTGACCTCGGCATTGGCGGTGAACGTGTCCTGCGCCTTGATCTCGGTCGTCTTGATCGGTTTGATCGTGAGCCGCTGGTTGTTCTCTGAGTTGAACACCAGTTTCACCTTGACGGCGCCGGGATTCGGGCCAGACCCGTCGGCGTCCAGGGTGTTCTTGATCGTGATCGGAAACTCAACGCCTTGCTGTGCCACCGTCTGGACCCGTGCACTACTGCGAATCTGAATCTTGTTCAGCAAGATTTCGTCCAGCGCTGCCTGCTGCGGACCCATGAAAGCTCGCCGGGGTTTGTCGTGCCTGCGCCACTTCACGCTGGCAGCCCGGGCGACGGCCGCGCTGCCGTCGGCGCGGGCATTGGTGGCATCGACCAATAGGTCGCCGTAGGTCTCATTGCTCCAGTCGAATTTTCTCAAGCTGCTGAGTTGTTCGGGCGTAAGTTCGGCCTCTCGTGCCGCGGAACTGTAGCGATATTTCTCTGCCCAAGCCGCCGGTGTGGATTTGAGCAACTCGCTCAAGGTGCGCTCTTTCAGCCACGGCGCCTGGAGATTTCGATCACTGCTCGCTGCTTGGGCGGCGTTGCTGATCAGCCGAACCTTTCCGTGGTCCAGGCCGTCTCGTGCTGCTGTGGCCTCGATCCAACTCTCCGCCAGCATCCGTTGATGAACGTGGATGGCGGTTTCCCGCGGGTCCGGTCCGGGTCCGCCTTTGTTGGCAGCTGCTGCGAATCTGATGATCGGTACGCCATCCGGACCCGCGAGCACAGGCGCCGGACCCCGCGCCGAGGTGTCGGCTAGCAAGATCGCATCAGGGTGCAAAGCCGCAGCGGCCTTGGCAACGGCTGCATCAGCAGCACCTCCGCCAGGCAGCACCAGCAGCGGTAGTGATCGGGTGGATTCGACCAGTTTGTTGGCGGTCGCTGAGTCGTTCAGCACGCTCTCTTGCCCGTCATGGACGAGCGCCGCAACGTCCGGCGAGCCGTAAAGCAATCGATATCCGTCGTGTGAGGCCTGCAGCGCCTCGAAGCCTTGGAGCCATCTGGCCGCGTCGGCCTGCCCGGTGCCCGCCGTGGTGGTCCCCTCGGAGTCCAGCACTTGGTAGCCGGCCGACATGATCTTGAGTTCATCGATCAGCGCCGGATCTACGGCGAAGGTGGTTTTGTTCGTGTTCGCTGCCTTCAGCAAGGCCGTCAGTCGGCCGTTTTGGCCGACCTCGGCAGCGAGATGATCATCAGAGAACATCCCTTTGCGCACCAGAGAAGGGCGGGAGTTGAGGGCGACGACTGTCGTCGTGGTGAGCTTGTTGCTGGGCTTGCCGGCGATCACCGGCACGAACACCCGCGCCCGTCCCACCGCAACGTTATTGCCCCGGTGCAGGACATGAACGCCCATCAAATAGATGCCGTCGGTGGGGGAGAGCTCTAAGTCTGAGACCTTGACGCGCAGCGAAAACTCGACTGACGCATCGGGTGCAATGAAGGGGTTCTGGGGTGTGGTGAGATCTTGAAAGACTCCGGTGTATCGAGCGCCGAGGGGGTCATTGGAAGCAGACGCCAACGCCTGCTCCAGACCTGCGCGGCCGAGAATGGGTGCTTGGTTTCTCCAGAAGAGGGCTTCTAACCGATAGAGCCGCTCCTTGGTGATGTTGGTGACCCGGCCGGTGACGGTGATCTCGCCGTCTTGGGTCGGCAGGTCAGGGCTCATCGACGTGATGGTGATGGAGACCGAGGGAACAGGTTCCGCGGCGGTGGCGGGCGGGGGCATAAGAAGCATGCACAGACCGGAAACCGCGACTGCCAGCAGTACGCGGGCCGCACGCACCGCATACCACCTCCCCACCCACTCATGGTAATTCCAGGAATAGAATCGCTCAGCGTGTCCACTTTCCAGCTGAACTCGGTGCAGGCCGCTGCGGTGGCCGAAGTGCTGAGAATCGCACCAGTCGCTGATCGGCTGGGCGAGCTGTTCAATACGGCTGGACATGAACTTTATCTGGTCGGCGGGAGTGTCCGAGATGCTCTGCTGGGCAAGCTCGGTCACGACCTGGACTTTGCGACATCAGCCCGTCCGGACACGGTCGAGAAGCTGCTGCGGAAGCTCTCTTCTGCCGTGTGGACCATCGGCAAGGAGTACGGGACGATCGGCTGCAAGGTTGAGGTCGGCGATGCCAGCTGGGTGGTCGAGGTCACTACGTACCGTTCTGATGTCTACGCCGGTCATAGCCGCAAGCCTGCGGTGGCATTCGGTGACACGCTCGATGGCGATCTGCTGCGCCGCGATTTCACGATCAACGCTATGGCGCTGTCGATCCCGGACAAGAGGTTCGTCGACCCGTACGGCGGACTAGGCGATCTCGCCCGCCGGGTGATCCGGACACCGGCGACGCCGGAAAGCTCCTTCAGTGACGATCCGCTACGGATGATGCGCGCGGCGCGCTTCGTCGCCCAGCTCGGTTTCACGCCGGCCCCCGACGTGATCACTGCGATGCGGGGCATGGCGGACCGGATCTCGATCATCTCTGCCGAACGGGTGCGCGACGAACTCTGCAAACTGCTGCTGACGGACCGGCCACGTGCTGGTCTAGACCTGCTGGTGTCCACTGGGTTGGCGGCGAGAGTGCTGCCTGAGCTGCCTGCGCTGCGACTGGAACGGGACGAACACCATCGGCATAAGGATGTCTATCAGCACAGCCTCACCGTGCTGGAACAGGCGATCGACCTGGAGGATCGGCTGCCGGCCCGGCCGGATCTCATCATCAGGCTGGCGGCGCTGCTGCACGACATCGGCAAGCCGGCGACTCGACGGTTCGAGCCGGACGGCAAGGTGTCGTTTCACCACCATGACGTCGTCGGCGCCAAGCTCGTCCGGAAGCGGTTGACGGCACTACGGTTGAGCGGCGACGTGGTCAAGGCCGTCGCGGATCTGGTAGCGCTGCATCTGCGCTTCCACGGTTACGCCGGCGAGGGCCAGGCTCCCGGCGGCGTGTGGACCGATTCCGCGGTTCGACGATATGTCCGCGATGCCGGTGACCAGTTGACCAGGCTGCACGTGTTGACCAGAGCCGACTGCACGACCCGCAATGTGGCGAAGGCGGAACGGCTGCGCAGGGCGTACGACGACCTGGAACGCCGGATTGCGGAGCTGGCGGCTCAGGAGGAGCTGGATGCGATTCGACCCGACCTCAACGGGAAGCAGATCATGGAGATCTTGGGCATCCCGCAGGGCCGCAACGTCGGTCGTGGATACGCGTTCCTGATGGAACGTCGGATAGAGGAGGGTCCGCTCGGCGAGGACCGTGCCCGGGAGGAGCTGCTGGTCTGGTGGGCCGATCAGCAATCATGAACCCGCGCGATGCGATGAGAAGCCAAGTAGGCAATTTCTAGATCACAGAATGATTCACGGCATATTGCGGTACCTCCTCTGGATCGCCAAGATGAGGATGGTGACCTAGACATGCCGGATTTATTGATCCCATTGTCATGTCATTTTGACGATGGTGGGTATAAAAGCCTCAGATGCTTATCCAGTGAACTCGGGAAGAAGGACCATCGTGGCGACCAAGGTTGTGACCACTCTTCAAGATGACCTCGACGGCTCGGCCGCGACTGAGACCGTCAGCTTCGCTCTAGACGGTGTTGAGTGGGAGATCGATCTCTCGGAGCGCAACGCCAACCGGCTGCGAAACAGCCTCAGCGTTTTCATCGAACATGGCCGGAAAGTCGGTGCGACGCGAGCGCGCAAGCCCGTCTCATCCAATCACGTCGATACCAAGGCGGTGCGGAAGTGGGCCGAGGCGAATGGCATTCAGGTCAGTACCCGTGGGCGCGTCCCGGCCGTGATACTCCAGCGCTATAAGGCCGCCGGAAATTAGCGGCCCCGATAACGGCTGAATTTCTCTTCGCTGTCAGCCGTGGGTGGTTGCCTCCCCACGCACCCTCGGCATTGCCGTCTGCGTCCTCTTCGGTACCCGAAAGCTGGGAGTTGGCCCCAGCTGGGGCGCCCGGTACGCCGGTTGGCGATGGCGGCTTGGCAGCGCCGACCATGGCAGACTATTCATCCGTGGTTGCCGTAGGTGCGCCCAAAGACGTGTACGACCGCGAAAGACGCGTAAGACCGGCAAGCCACGCACGACCAGATGAGACGACTTAAGTGAAGGTACGAGAGATCAGCAGCGATGGGCGTCAGGAAGACAGTGTCGCGATGACCGCGACCAGCCGCCCGCGACACGCGGAGTTCGAGCCCGTCTACCACCATTACGGACCCCATCGGGCCGGTTTGCCTCCGCTGATTCCGTACTTCCGCGAAGTTTGGCGCCGCCGGGCATTTGCGGCCGAGATGAGCAAGGCC
>DATLQP010000352.1:0-2208 GCA_035535155.1 Propionibacteriaceae bacterium | reverse complement strand
AATGATCCCGTCACCGGCGCGACGGTTACCGTCGAGACTCCGATCGGCAGCGTGGACGCCGTCGCAGAGCATGACGGCACATACACGCTCGCTGCGCCCTGGTCGGCGCTGCCGGGCCGTCATGACCTCATCTTCACGGTTGCGAGCGGCGGCTCAACCGAGGTGCTGACCGCCGCGCTCCACATGCCTCCCACGGTCGGCACCGACGCGGAAGGTTCAACGGCCACCTCAACGGGCGGCAGATTCTTCAGCGGTTGGAAGGACAGGATGGGGCGCACCGATCCTGCCCTCATCGGCGCGGCCGCCGGCGGCTTCGTTCTGGGCGTGCTGGTGACGGGATTGTTCGCGCTTCGCAGGCGAGTTCCTGGCGCGGCGCTGCTTGCAATCCTCGTCGCTCTGGTCGGCACTGCCGCAGGCGCGCATGAGGGGGACAATCATGCAGCTCCGGCGCCATCGCGATCGTCCGAGCGTGATCTCGCCAAACGCTTGCCGGACGGGTCTTTATTCGTGCCCAAGCCGACGCAGCGCCTGCTTGCCGTTCGGACCGACATCACGGCGAGCATCATTCACCCCCGCACGATCGAACTGCCGGGACGGATCATCCCCGATCCGAATGCCAGCGCCTATGTCCAGGCCTCGGTGGGAGGACGGCTTTCCGCGCCCGATGCCGGGTTTCCGAGACTCGGCACGCGCGTCAGCAAGGGCGACGTCCTCGCTTATGTGACTCCACCCGTACAGACGGTCGACGTATCGGACATGCGCCAGCGCCAAGGCGAGCTCGACCAGCAGATCAGTCTCGTCGAACGCCGTATCGCTCGATTCGAGCCACTTGCGCAAAAAGGCGTGGTCACGCAGGTCCAGCTCGATGAAGCCCGCATCGAATTGCAGGGACTCAAAGATCGCCGCAGCGCACTCGATCGGGTGAGGGCCGACCCCGAAGCACTGGCTGCTCCTGTGTCCGGCGTGATCGCGGAAATCAATGCCGTTGCCGGACAGATGGCGCAGCCCAGCGCCATTCTGTTTCAGATCATGGAGCCGACGCGACTGTGGGTCGAAGCGCTGAGCTTCGATACCTTGACCGGCGACCAGAGCGCGATCGCCAAGACCAGCGCGGGGCGTACTCTACCACTGGGCTATCAGGGCGCCGGCTTGGCCGATCGCAACCAGGCGGTACCGGTGCATTTCAGGATCGAGGGCGATACCAACGGTCTGCGTGCCGGCCAGTTCGTCACCGTGCTATCCGCGACCTCCGAGCAGAAGCAAGGCATTGCAGTTCCACGCGCGAGCGTCGTGCGCAGCCAGAGCGGTCAGGATGTGGTGTTCGAGCACAGCTCGGCCGAGCGGTTCGAGCCGCGTTCGGTGCGCGTGGAGCCGCTTGACGGCGAACGGGTGCTGGTCGTCTCCGGTCTGAAGGCTGGCGTGCGCGTCGTGACGCAGGGCGCCGAGCTCCTCGATCAGGTGCGTTAGCGAGGCCCAGCCATGTTTAACATCCTGGTCACTCAATCGCTGCGCAACCGGCTGATCGTGCTGGCGCTGGCGACCGTGCTTGTGGTCTACGGCGCGTTCGCAGTGACGCGGCTGCCGGTCGACGTCTTTCCCGACCTCAACCGCCCGACCGTCACCATCATGACCGAGGCGGAGGGCCTGGCCCCGCCGGAGGTCGAGCAGCTCGTGAGCTTTCCGATCGAGACTCAGATGAACGGCGTGCCGGGCGTCATCCGGGTTCGCTCGGTATCGGGGGTCGGCCTGTCGATCGTCTATGTCGAGTTCAACTGGGGCACTGACGTCTACCGCAATCGTCAGCTGATCGCAGAACGCCTGGCAGTGATCCGCGACCAGCTTCCCGCCAACAGCAGCCCCGTCATGGGCCCGATCAGCTCCATCATGGGACAAATATTGCTGATCGCGGTGACCAGCGACCGCGCCAGTCCGATGGAGCTGCGGGAAACCGCGGACTTCGCACTGCGCCCACGCCTGCTCGCCATTCCCGGAGTCGCGCAGGTAATCCCGATTGGAGGCGAAGTCCGGCAATACCGCGTGTCGCCCAATCCGGCGGCGCTACGGGCGCTCAGCGTCGGCTACGACCAACTCGAGCGCGCGCTGATGCAGTTCGGCGTCAATACCGGGGGAGGCTATACGGACCAATATGCGCGCGAATATCTGATCCGCAACATCGGCCGCACTACCAGCCTGGACGACCTGCGCAAT
>DATLQP010000351.1:0-10452 GCA_035535155.1 Propionibacteriaceae bacterium | reverse complement strand
GGTTCGCCTCAGCGTCGTGGCGTGTGCACTCGGGTGTACACCACCACGCCGAAGAAGCCCAACTCGGCGCTACGCAAGGTCGCTCGTGTCCGGCTGTCCTCTGGGGTCGAGGTCACCGCATATATCCCAGGTGTCGGCCACAACCTTCAGGAGCACTCGATGGTTCTGGTACGCGGCGGCCGGGTCAAGGATCTGCCGGGCGTTCGTTACAAGATCATTCGAGGCTCGCTGGACACCCAGGGAGTGAAGAACCGCAGGCAGGCTCGCAGTCGCTACGGCGCGAAGAAGGAGAAGTAATGCCTCGCAAGGGCCCCGCACCGAAGCGCCCGCTGATTTCCGACCCGGTCTACGGGTCGCCAGTGGTGAGCCAGCTCGTCAGCAAGATCTTGTGGAACGGCAAGAAGACGGTTGCGCAGAACATCGTCTACACCGCGATGGAGGGGACACGTACCAAGACCGGCGTGGACCCGGTGCAGACGTTGAAGCGTGCACTCGACAATGTCCGGCCCTCACTCGAGGTCAAGAGCCGCCGCGTTGGCGGCGCGACGTATCAGGTGCCGGTCGAGGTCAAACCCGGCCGCGCCACGACACTGGCAATGCGCTGGTTGGTGAGTTTCTCACGGCAGCGCAGGGAGAAGACGATGGCCGAGCGCCTGATGAACGAGATCCTCGACGCGTCCAACGGCCTCGGCGCTGCGGTCAAGCGCCGCGAGGACACCCACAAGATGGCGGAGGCGAACAAGGCTTTCGCCCACTACCGCTGGTAACTGACGAACTTGTCAGAACCCAGCTGACCTATAGCTCACTATTCGTTCTGACAACTCAGAAAGACCCTTATGGCTGTCGACATCAAAACTGACCTGTCCAAGGTCCGCAATATCGGGATCATGGCCCACATCGACGCGGGCAAGACCACGACGACTGAGCGCATCCTCTTTTACACCGGGATCAATTACAAGATCGGTGAGGTGCACGAAGGTGCGGCCACGATGGACTGGATGGAGCAGGAGCAGGAGCGGGGGATCACCATCACCTCCGCCGCTACGACGTGCCATTGGAAAGATCACCAGATCAACATCATTGACACTCCTGGGCATGTGGACTTCACCATCGAGGTGGAGCGTTCGCTGCGTGTGCTTGACGGAGCCGTGGCGGTCTTCGACGGCGTCGCCGGTGTAGAACCACAAACCCAGACGGTGTGGCGGCAGGCCGACCGCTACCGCGTACCCCGCATCTGCTTTGTCAACAAGCTGGACCGCACGGGCGCCAGCTTCGAGCATTGCGTGGAGACGATCAAGGACCGGCTGAATGCCATACCTGCGGTGGTGCAACTGCCGATCGGCTCTGAGGCCAGCTTCATCGGCGTTATCGACCTGATCAAGATGCGCGCGCTCACGTGGCGCGGTGAGACCAAGATCGGCGAGGACTACGCGGTCGAAGAGATTCCCGCCGGACTGGTGGACAAGGCGCAAGAGGCCCGTCATGCACTAATCGAGCTGGTAGCCGACCACGACGATCACATGATGGAGGCCTACCTGACCGACGAGGACTCGATCACTCCGGAGCTGCTCCAGGATTCGATCCGGCGCGCGGTACTGGCATCCAAGATCACTGCCGTACTGTGTGGCAGCGCGTTCAAGAACAAGGGTGTGCAGCCGTTGCTGGACGCCGTGATCTCTTACCTGCCATCTCCGCTCGACGTTCCCGCGATCATCGGGTTCAAGCCGGGCGACGAGTCGGTCAAGATCGAGCGACACCCGGCCGACTCTGATCCATTCGCGGCCCTGGCGTACAAGATCGCGGCCGACCCGCACCTTGGGCGGCTGACCTACATCCGGCTCTACTCAGGCAAGCTGGAGGCCGGCTCGACGGTACTGAACGCGACCAAGGGACGCCGGGAACGCATCGGGAAGATCTACCAGATGCACGCCAACAAGCGGCAGGAGATCGCTTCGGTTGGCGCTGGTCAGATCGTCGCCGTGATGGGCCTCAAGGACACCACCACTGGGGAGACGCTGTGCGAGATGGCGCATCCGGTGCAGCTTGAATCCATGGACTTTCCGGCACCCGTCATCGAGCAGGCGATCGAGCCGAAGACCAAGTCCGACCAGGAACGGCTCGGCATGGCGATCCAGCGATTGGCCGAAGAGGACCCGACCTTCCGCGTTCACACTGATGATGAGACCGGCCAAACGATCATCGCCGGGATGGGTGAGCTGCATCTGGAGATCTTGATCGATCGTATGAAGCGCGAGTTTCGCGTCGGGGCCAATATCGGAAAGCCGCAGGTGGCTTACCGCGAGACGCTGCGCCGCCCGGTCGAGAAGGTCGAGTACACCCACAAGAAGCAGTCGGGTGGTTCGGGCCAGTACGCCAAGGTGAACATCAACGTGGAACCGCTGCCAGCTGGCTCAGGCTATGAGTTCGTCAATCGGATCACCGGTGGACGCATCCCCAAGGAGTACATTCCGGCGGTCGACGAGGGCGTTCAGGACGCCATGCAATTCGGCGTGCTTGCGGGCTATCCGGTCGAGGACATCAAGGTCAGTCTGATCGACGGCGGCTACCACGATGTCGACTCCTCTGAGCTCGCGTTCCGAATCGCCGGATCGATGGTGTTCAAGGAAGCGGCACGCCGCGCGGATCCAGCGCTGTTGGAGCCGGTGATGGCAGTTGAGGTCACCACACCGGAGACCTACCTCGGGACCGTTATCGGTGATCTGAACGCGAGACGTGGTCATGTTCAGGCAATGAATGACCGGCATGGAAACAAGGTCGTCGAGGCGCTCGTCCCGTTGTCGGAGATGTTCGGCTACGTCGGCGACCTGCGGTCCAAGACGTCCGGCCAGGCGTCGTATTCAATGGAGTTCCATTCCTACGCCGAGACGCCGAAGAACATCGCCGAGGAGATCATCCAGAAGGCGCGGGGTGAATGATCCAAGCGAGCACCAGTCCCGGCGCCGAGCAGCGTACGATCCCGTTTGACCTGACGGGAATCGTCCACAAAACTTAGGCCGGGTCAAAACCGGCCAGCTGACCAGTAACCGAAGAACGAAACGCCACGCGACCGGCGCGGCGTACATCCAGGAGGAGCCTCAGTGGCAAAGGCGAAGTTCGAGCGGACAAAGCCGCACATCAACATCGGCACCATCGGACACATCGACCACGGAAAGACCACGCTCACCGCGGCGATCACCAAGGTGCTGCACGACAAGTTCCCGACACTCAACCAAGTGTCGGCGTTCGAGCAGATCGACAAGGCGCCAGAAGAACGCCAGCGCGGTATCACGATCTCGATCGCGCACGTGGAGTATCAGACCGAGAAGCGGCACTACGCACACGTGGACTGCCCGGGTCACGCCGACTACATCAAGAACATGATCACCGGCGCGGCTCAGATGGACGGCGCGATCCTCGTCGTCGCCGCTACGGACGGCCCGATGCCGCAGACTCGCGAGCACGTGCTGCTGGCCCGCCAGGTCGGCGTACCCGCGATCGTTGTGGCGCTGAACAAGTGCGACATGGTCGATGACGAAGAGATCTTGGAGTTGGTCGAGCTCGAGGTTCGTGAGCTGCTCAGCGAGTACGAGTTTCCGGGCGACGACCTCCCGGTCGTCAGGGTCGCCGCGCTCGCGGCACTGAACGGCGACGCGACGTGGGGTGACTCCGTGATGGAGCTCATGGATGCGGTCGATAATTACATCCCGCAACCGATCCGCGAGGTCGACAAGCCGTTCCTGATGCCGGTCGAGGACGTGTTCACGATCACGGGTCGCGGCACAGTGGTCACCGGGCGCATCGAGCGTGGCGTGATCAAGGTCATGGAGACCGTCGACATCATCGGCATCCGCGAAACCAAGCAGACCACCACGGTCACCGGTGTTGAGATGTTCCGCAAGTTGCTTGACGAGGGTCAGGCGGGCGAGAACGTCGGTCTGCTGCTGCGTGGCACCAAGCGTGAAGACGTCGAGCGCGGCATGGTCGTGATCAAGCCGGGCACTACCACGCCGCACACCGACTTCGAGGCTCGCGTCTATGTCCTTTCCAAGGAGGAGGGCGGCCGACACACACCGTTCTTCAACAACTACCGTCCGCAGTTCTACTTCCGCACGACTGACGTGACCGGTGTGGTGAACCTCCCGGAGGGCACTGACATGGTCATGCCAGGCGACAACACGGACATGTCCGTCCAGCTCATCCAGCCGATCGCTATGGAGGAAGAGCTGAAGTTCGCTATCCGTGAGGGCGGACGTACGGTTGGCGCCGGCCGGGTGACGAAGATCATCAAGTAGTCGCCTGCAGTCGCCGTATCAGATCAACGACTGACCCCGGACTTGATCGAAGTCCGGGGTCAGTCGGTTACAGGCGTTCCATCCTGTTGTGGCAGGAGTTAGATGGTCAGAGTTGGGATTGTTCGATCCGAGCTGTGACTCTAGGAGGTCATCGTGGCAGGCACCGTCGCTCGCGTCACCGAGATCAGCGCCAGGTCCGACACCAGTTTCGAAGATGCCGTCAAGGTTGGCCTTGATCGGGCCAACTCGACACTGCGCGGTGTCACCTCGGCCTGGGTCAAGGAGCAATCGGTCGACGTGCAGAACGGCGCAGTTGTTGCCTACCGCGTCAACTTGCTGGTGACGTTTGTCCTCGAGTAGCGATCTTTTCGCGCTGCCTCGTATCGCTTTGCTTATCCGGGCACGAGAAGCGCTACAGGATAGGTAGCGAGTAGGTCCGCCACACGGACCGTGTCGCTCCAACGGCTCTCAGTCAGCGCATCGACGTAGCTGCCGGGGAGTTCTACGGTGCAGGCTCGCCAACCGCCAGCAGCAGCAAGGCCGATCGGCAGTCGGGTCGCCAGCGTCATCGCTCCGCCTCGATCAAAGCCGATCAGATGATCATGTGCGGGACCACTCGCTGCAATCGGCTGATAGTCGGTGAACCAGTCCGGCCGGCTGCGTCGCAGCCGAAGTGCTTGCCGAGTAATCCAGAGCTTTGCTGCGCCCGTTTCGTCGATGCCGGGCGGGGCGTCGCTGAGGGCGTCGAGCAGCTGAATGCGCCGGGCAAAATCAACCGGTCGTCGGTTGTCCGGGTCCACCAGCGAGTCGTCCCACAACTCACTGCCCTGGTAGACGTCCGGAACGCCCGGCATGGTCAGCTGAACGAGCTTTTGACCAAGCGAGTTCGCCCGCCCGGGAGCCGTCACGAGTCGGTCGATCTGATCCCATGCAGCGCGGAGTTGCTGATCCTCGTACGCGGCGTCGACCGCTCCATGGACGGCGGTCTCGAACGATGCGTCCGGAGCTGTCCAGGTGGTCCCATCGCTCGCTTCACGCATGGCCTTCTCGGCGTACGCATGCATGCGTGCCGGCTCAATCGGACCCGCGCCCACCAGCGTCTGCGCGAGGAAGTAAGCGAACATCCGATTCGGGATCGCGGTCCGGGTCAAGAACAGCTCCGCGAACTCAGCCCAGGGTCCGTAAATCTCCGACAGCACAGCCAACCGGGCGCGAACATCCTCACTGCGCTTGGTGTCGTGGGTCGACAAGCTGGTCATGGAGGTGGGCAGTTGGCGCTGCCGGGAGGCCTGCAGGGCATGAAAATTCTGCAAAGGGATGCCGAACTCTCCTGGATCGCCACCAACCTCGTTGAGTTCAATGAACCGTGAGTAGCGGTAGTAGGCGGTGTCCTCGACTCCCTTGGCCATCGCCGCCCCGCTCAGCTGCTGCATACGGAGCGCCAGGTCATCGTCGTGATCATGGAGGCGGGGGCTGAGCTGATCAATCGCGACGACTAATTCAGGCCTGCGCCGCTTGGCTGTCGCGATGGCGCGATCAAGATCGGCAACGCCATCCGGCAGGTAGGAGCGGTAGACCTTGAAGGCAATCGCGACTTCGGCAACGGCGGCCGCGGCGTCCGCAACGTTCGGTGCCAGCGCCGCCATCCGGCGCACCTCGGCCGGCAGCAGTACCTCGACCGCCAAGCGCTTCCCGGCCTCGATATGGTCGCCGATCGTGCGCGGATCTTCGGTCACCCGCTGATAGAAGTCTGTGAACTCGCGCTCATGATCACTATCGATAAAGACTCCATTGACCTCACGCATGGCGTCGTATCCGGTGGTACCAGCAACTGGCCAGCTGGCTGGCAGTTCTTCGCCGGGCTCGAGGATCTTCTCCACCGTGATCCAATGCTGTGCGGCGAAGGATCGCAGCTGGTGCAGATAGCCGAGCGGGTCGCGCAGGCCGTCGGGGTGATCGACACGCAACCCCGTCACCCCGCCTTCGCACCACGTTTGGATCAGGGCATGGGTGGCCGCGAAGACCTCGGGATCCTCAACGCGTACGCCGGCCAAGGTGGTGATCGCGAAGAATCGGCGATAGTTCAGTTCGCTGTTGCCACGCGAATGATGGACCAGCTGGTAATGCTGCCGATCATGGACCGCAGCCACGTCGTCGCCCTCGGACCAGGTCCCCGGAGCGAGCGGGAAGCGATGTTCGAAGTAGCGCAGCTCGTCATCCAGGACGGTCAGCTTCGGATCATCACCGAGGACAGGCACAACGATTCGACCCCGACTCCAGTCGATGTCGAACCAGCTGGCGTACGGCGAATCTGGGCCGAGCCGGAGGACATCCCACCAGGCCGGATTCTCGATCGGCCGCTCAATGCCTAGATGGTTCGGCACGATGTCGATGATCACGCCAAGACTGGCCAGTCGAGCGCTGGTCAGCAGTTGTTCCAATCCGGACTCGGCACCCCGATCATGATCGACACGGGCGACGTCTGTTGTGTCGTATCCGTGATCAGAACCCATCGTCGACTGCAATATCGGTGACAGGTAGACCGCACCCACACCGAGCTCGCTGAGGTAGCCGATCAATCGGGCCGCATCGTCCAGGGTGAAGCGGCGATTGATCTGTAATCGATACGTCGAGGACGGGATGGTCACGTGCTGACCCTACGCAGCCGATTCGGGGTCTTACAACATGATCACGAATCCGCTGCGACGGGGATCAGCACCTCCGCCGAGAGGGCTCAGAGCTGACACGCCGCCGAAGTAGGGGTCGCGATGATCGGCGATTGTCGTTTGGTAGCCGTAGGCCTCCAGCGACCGGATCACTTCGGAGAAGAAGCCTGGCTCGAGCCTCACAAGATCCGGCAGCGCATTGAGTCGTGGTGCATCGATAGCATCCTGCGGCGCCGCACCGCGCAGCATCCTGAGCACACACTGCACCAAGGCCGGCCGGATTCGACTTCCGCCGGCGGCGCCTGCAATGGCGGCCAGCTGTCCATGATCATCGAGCGCGATCAGTGGCGACATCATCGAGCCCATTCGGGTTCCAGGCGGCACCAGCCCTCGCACCAGCTCGCCTTCACCCAACATCGAATTGAGGTGTACACCGTAACCCGGGACCCACACCCCCGATCCCAGGCCAAGACTCGTGGTGATCACGCAGCCGTTGCCGTGCTCGTCGACTGCGACGATGTTGGTGGTCTCGGCCCGCTTGCTCGGTGCTCGCAGGGCCTCGACCAGCGCCGCGGCCGACGTTGCATCAGTTGTCGGATCACCCTGCACCTGCGGCGCTACCCGACCCATCGTGCCGAGCAGGTCGTCAAGATCATTGCCGCGAGCGTGCACAGTGAAGTCATTCACCCGAACTGTGCGCGGGGCCGATTCGATGACGTGGTACGCGTCGAGGTCCTCCTGGCTCAGGGCGCCGCCGTCGGCGACCGAGACGACCAACGCATCGGCGTACGCCCCGGAATAGAAGGCGCGCGGATCCCGCAGCATGAGCTCGTAGGCCCGGTGATGATCAGGATGTCGGAGCGGGTCACCCGCACCCAGCAGGGAACCATCTGGGCGCTGATAGACCTCAACGCCCTCCCCAACGCACATTGCCGCGGCGACTCGGGGCAGCACCTGGGCATGCATTGCCGGGAACGGTGTCCCGTACGAGGCCTCCCGCCCGGCTGCGGTGACCGCACCCCAGGACAGCCGACCCCACCGCTGCCACAAATAGTGAGCCCCGGCCGGGATGCCGGGCACGGCAACCGTGGCCGGTCCGATCTCGTACGGCACGTGCTGCCCAATGAAGATCACTTCGATCGACTTCGCGGGACTTGGCCGCTTGCCACCGAGTCCCGGCACGCTGACGAAGAAGTCCAGACAGCGCACCTGGCCGGTTGCTGCGTCGAAGACCGTTGCGAAACCACCGCCACCGAGCCCGGTGAAGATAGTCTCCGCGGCACAGCTGACAAGCATCATCGATACCGCCGCGTCGACCGCGCTGCCGCCCCGGGAGAGGATGTCAGCCCCAGCGCGCGCCGTTGACGGGTGCCCGGCAGCGACACCAGCCCGGATCGTCATCGCAGCCCGTTTCTCACTCCTGGGAGCCTAACGGCCGCCAGTCCCGGCTACCGGAGGATCGCGCATCGCGGAGGGGGAGTGCCGCCGCCGATCCGCTTCGGCTGAGAGGCTGAACCCATGGGGCTCATCAGTCGTCTGAGTGGGTGATGACAACACCTGTGTCGCCGTCGCTTTGGACAAGTAGGCGAACCAATACGGAGTACTGGCTGGTTGCGGCATGCGGACCGGTCCTGCTCGGAGCTGCCCTGGTGGGTTGGTGGCTGAGCTGGTTGTCCGCATCCACCGCCACATTCTGTTTTTTGCTGCTCGCGGCGCTGGTTGCGAGGTATTCACGGACTAGCCGCCTGCGCATTGCCGACCTGGTGACCCTGGCACGAGGGCTCGGCGTTTGTTTCCTTGCCGGGCTGGCCCTGCAAGCGTTGGCCGGCGGTCTTAAGCCGCCCGGAGTGTTAGTCATGATCATTATGAGCACGCTGTGCCTGACCCTGGATGGAGTGGATGGCAGGGTCGCGCGAGCCAGGAGAGAGACAACCTCTTTCGGTGCGAGGTTCGACATGGAGACCGATGCGGCAATGCTGGCGGTACTGAGCATTGCTGTTGCCGCGCTCGGGATCGCCGGCTGGTGGGTGCTGGCCATCGGCGCAATGCGATACGGCTATGTCGCCATGTCACTCGTGCTGCCGGCTCTGCGGACCCAGCTGCCCGCACGTTATTCGGCGAAGGTCGTTGCGATGGTCCAGGCTGTCGCCTTGATCGCGGCCCTGGTCTTCGGGTTGACGCGCGGCCAGCACTGGGTGCCCGCCACCTTCCTCCTGGTTGCGCTCGCGCTGCTGTGCTGGTCTTTCAGCCGTGACGTGATGAACCAGCTCCGGCGTTCGCTGTGACGCTGCGGCAATTGAGGTGTTGCAGACCAGTAGCGTGTTGATGCTGTAATTGCTCTGCGAGCGTCGGCAAATCGCGCGCCGCCGCGCGGAGCCAGGGTGGCGCGCCGCTGTCTTGGACGAGCGAGGGAGCAGACACGCCTTTCGTCTGCGAGCGAGAGAGGAAGGCAGCGGCTAACCAGCGCCAGCCTCAGCGAGCGAAGTGAGCAATGTACACGGAGGGAGCGGCGGCGTTCTTCCTCTGCGAGCGACGACGACGGCGGTGGATTCCAAGCGCGATTGCGCGAGCAGCAAGCCCAAAAAGGGAGAAACACCATGAAGGCCTTGAAGATTCTAGGAATCGTGTTCGGGATCCTGCTGCTGTTGACCGGCGGTGGGCTGCTGGCCGGATCTGTCCTAGCCAGCAAGGGCCAAGGTGCATTCGAGCAGGAGCTAGCCAAGTCTGGGTATGCCGGGCCGGTCGAGGGAATCGTGAAGTCGATCGACCAGACCAGCCCGGCGCTCGTGACGGTGAGCTACACGGACAAGCAAGGCAGGAAGCGGACCGGCCAGGGCGCAGCATCGGGTCCCACGTCGCCCAATGTCGGTGACACGGTGTCGACCTACTACAGCACGAGCGATCCGAGCCAGATCCTCGTCGTCAATGTGCCGGGCCTCGGCAATCTCAGTGGTGTCGCAGCCACCTTGCGGATCTCGGGCATCATCTGCCTGGTGGCCGGAGGTCTGCTGCTGTTGGCAGGCATTCTTGGGCTGCTGCTAGGAAGAAAGCCGGCAGCCATTCCGGCAGCACCGGCATACCCGGCTGCGATCCCAGGGCAGACACCTGATGGATTTCCGATGCAGTCCCACTCGTCCCAGCAGCCGCCGGGTCAGGCGTATCCGCCTCAGCAGTATCCCGGGCCGCAGCAGCCGCCAGGTCAGACGTATCAGCCTCAGCAGTATGGGCCGCAGCAGCCGCCAGGTCAGACGTATCCGCCTCAGCAGTATCCCGGGCCCCAGCAGCCGCCGGATCAGCCCTATCCACCCGAGCAATACCCGCCCCAGAGATAGCCACCTGTCCAGCGATTTGCTTTTGCAGCTGGCCAAAATTTGATCTGACCGGAGGTCTCTGACAGAATCGTCAGGTTGCTCCGACGGGTCGCCGGGGTGAGCCATGCTTATCAGGCCTGAGATCAAGCCTGACAGCGAGGTCGCCGAACCGCGAGATCCTTG
>DATLQP010000350.1:0-5569 GCA_035535155.1 Propionibacteriaceae bacterium | reverse complement strand
AAGTCGCGTTACGCCGAGACGCTGCTCGCCGAGACGTCCGAGGTCAGCTATGTCGCAGCCGGACCAACGCCCGACCCGGCGGCCGATGCCGAGTGGGCGGCCCGCATCGCTGATCACCGCGTCCGGCGGCCGGCGCACTGGAACACCCTCGAGACCAGCGATGTCGCCGGGGCGCTGCGCAACGCTTCGGGAGCGATCTTGATCGATTGCCTGGGCACCTGGCTGACTGCGGTCATCGATCAGCTCGGTACGTGGGAGCAGCCGTTGGCGAGCTGGCAGGGGGCTTTCCATGATCAGCTGCAGGATCTGATCACGGCGTGGCGGGCTCGGAGCGGCCTCGCGCTCGCGGTGACCAATGAGGTGGGTTGGGGCTTGGTGTCGCCGTATCAATCGGGCCGGGTGTTCACCGAGCTGCTCGGCCTGGTCAATCAAGAGATGGCTGCAGCAAGCGACGAGGTGATCATGATCGTCGCAGGGCGGGCCCTGCGGTTGTGACCTCATACGATCATCGCAGTGATCATGACGGTGAACGCAATTTCTATTGCCGCGCCCATCACGTCACCCGTCACGCCACCCAGCCGGCGTACGGATCGGTAGACCAGGACGCCGACCGCCAGAACTGCCGCTGCTGCCGCGAGAGCTCCACTGGCCGGGCCGCGCCCAGCCAACGCCGCCACCCCGGCCATGATCAGCAGCACCGCGAGCCAGCTGGCGGCGGCAGCAGCGCGGGGCACCGAATTCGCAACGGCGACGCCCAAGCCGTCGCCTCGCGCGGCCGGCACGCCGCGCATGCAGGTCAATGCAAGCGCCGCGCGGGAGCAACAGATCGCCGCGCCGACCAGCAGCGCGCCGGTCGCGTTCTGAATCAGCTGGCCGATCGAGACGGCTTGCAGGCCTAACACGACGATCAGCGCCACCACACCCATCGGCCCGACATCGCCGCGCCGCATCACCATCAAGGACCGTTCTGCAGTCCATCCGGAACCGAACCCGTCAACGGTGTCGGCCAGCCCATCCAGATGCAGGGCGCGGCTGCCAAGGGCCAGGCCGCCGACCACGAGCAACCCGATCGCCAAACCAGGCAGCCCGGCAACTCCGCCGAGCCAGCCCAGCAGTGCGACCGCAGCAGCCAGCGGCACGACCGCTAGTGGCGCGATGATCATGGCCCGGGCCGCGGTGCGGCGAGTGATCTCACCGACGGCGCCGGATGGCACCACGGTCAGAGTGCCGACCGAAAGCCGCAGCGCGTCGAGCATGATGGCCTTAGCTGCGGATGGGAGGGGGAGCCGCTCCCGCGGCCGGGCTGAGATCAGCAAGCAGGGCCAGCTCGCGCAGCACGAGAACGCCCGAGCGGAGCACCGGCAGTGCCGTAAGGGCACCGGTTCCTTCACCGAGTCGCAAACCGAGATCGAGTATGGGCGTCAGACCTAGCTTCTCCAGTGCGAGTTGCTGGGCCGGCTCGGTGGAGCGGTGACCGGCCGCGCACCACGCGACGACGCCTGGCTCCAGATCCTCCGCGACGCATGCCTCGGCGATCGACACGACGCCGTCGAGCAGCACCGGTACGCGCCGTCGGGCCGCTGTGCACAGGAACCCAACACCTGCGGCAATGTCGGCCGATCCCAAACCGGCTAGCCGCTGGAACGGATCCGCGGTGCGCTCCCCCATGCGATCTAGCGCCGTCGCGATCACCTCACTCTTGTGCCGGAGCCGATCATCATCCACGCCGGTGCCGCGCCCGACCACCTCTTCGGCCCGCAGTCCAAAGGTCGCAGCCACGAGTGCGGCTGCGGGTGTAGTGTTGCCGATCCCCATGTCGCCGATGATCAACAAGTCGGCGCCGGCGGCGATCTCATCCTCGGCGATCACCGCGCCAGCACGGAACGCCTGCCGGCAGTCGGCGGCGGTCAGGGCGTCGGCCTTGTCAATCGGCTCGGACGGGCCGAGGTGGTACGCCGAAACCTCAGCGGGCAGGTCTTCAAGATCATCGTCAACACCAAGATCGAGAATGCGTAGCGCGACATCGTGCTGGCGGGCGAGGCAATTCGCACCGGCGATGCCGGCGACAAAGGCCCGCACCATCGCCGGCGTCACCTCACGTGGATAGGCGGAGACGCCGTCATGGGAAACGCCATGATCACCTGCGAAGATCACCGCACGTACCCGGTCCAGGGGGCGGGGCGGGCAGGTTGCCTGGCAGGCTGCGACCCATGCGGCCAAATCCTCCAGGCGACCCAGCGCACCATTCGGCTTCGCCTGCGCATCCAAGCGGCGGCGAGCCTCGGCGTAGACGCCGGATGAGGGTGGGCTGATCACGTCAGCGGCAGCTGTTCGGCGTGGGCGGGCTCGATGATCTCACGATCGGCGTGAGGTTCTATCCGGTGCAAAAGCTCGGCCAAGATCACCGCGAGAGTGCCCCACAGCGCCAGCTGGGTAACCAGACTTGCCACCCGAAACTCATACAGCACCGTTGCCGGAAAATGGGCCGGCACCTCGTTGTAGGTGGGCAGCAAGGCGATGGCGGCAACCATCACGACCAGATAGCCGGCGATGGCGGCGAGCGTCGCGTACCAGGCGCCCCATCGATCCGCGAGCTTGCGCCCGACCAGCACAGCTGTGACAGCGGCGATGATCGAGATGGCCAGCATGGTGAAGTACAGCGCAGTGCGGGTGCCGATGGTCTCGGAATGACCGACCGCGGGCGGGTTGGGTGGATAGGCCAGGAAGGGCAGCAGACTGAGGCTGACGAAGCCGATCGCGGCGACAGACACGCTGACACCGCGTACGCGGAGGCGGCCGAGCCGACCTAGGGCAAACGCAGTGATCACGCCCACCAAGCCGCCGAGAGCGACACCGGCAACGAGGGTGCCTGTCAGCAAGCCAACCGTCGATTGAAGTGAGCGCGGCACCAACTCGGCGCCACCCCCACCATGAGCAGAGTCCTCGAGCGCTATCGAGGCATTGACCGACGGCTCGCCTACCAGGTACGCCACGCCAAAGGTCACCAATCCGGCAACGAGACCTGCGAGCAGGCCTCGAACGAGGAAGTTGCGTGCTGAGGTCATGGTGGGCTCAGTGGCAGGGGAAGCCGAGCAGGTGACGCCCGTCGTGTAACCACTCATGGACGGCCGTCCCGGAGAAGAGCGATGTCGCCCCCTGCTCAGCGGAGACGAAGTACCAGGCAACAAGGAACAGCAGAGCCGCGAAGATCAGCCACGGCAGCACCTGGCTGAGAGAGAACGGTGGCATCGCAACGGCGACTGGCTTGGCAGGGATGGCTTCAGACTGGGTGGCTTCAAACATTGATCCTCCTCGGGGTTCTTGCGACCCGCGTTGACGGAGCTCGTCGGAGGTTGGGTCTGACTCGAGCAGTGCAAAGCAACTCACACAGTGGCGCGACCGTGCCGGATTCTCACCGAACTTCCAGGTCCTCCGCGAACCTTTGCACTGTATCGTCGCGCCGCCGACTTGTCAGCGATTCGGGCCACTCCGAGCTATCGGTATCGTGCGCGCATGAGGCGGATGCCCACCAGGGGAGTTGCGGGACGTGTGGCGGGGCACCCGTCTGCGGTGTTGCTCGTCGTGCAGTTGCTCGGTGTGCTGATTTACCCCTTCATCGAAACCGGCGGCGTCGGAGCCCTCATCTTCGAGGTCTTCGGCGCACTAGTGCTGGCGCTGGCGATATGGGCGACCCGGGAGTCGCCAGGGCCAACCTGGATCGCGGTCACACTGGCTATCGCGGCGTCGGGGCTGTCCATCGCTGACGAGATTCATCCCGTTCCAGCCATGGACGCGGCCTCGGCCGTGCTCCACGCACTTTTCTACTTCTGGGCGGCTGGCAGCCTGATGGTTTACATGCTGGCTGACCGCACCGTGACCACTGATGAGCTGTACGCGGTCGGCGCCACCTTCACTTTGGTCGCCTGGGGATTTGCCTACGTGTTCGATGTCCTGCAGATGGCGCAGCCGGGCTGCTTCATAGCGGCCGTGAACCCCGATCAACCTCGGACCTGGATGGAACTGCTGTTCTTGAGCTTCACCAACCTCTCCAGCACAGGACTCTCCGACGTCGTCCCCATTACGCCGCAGGCACGCGCCGTCGTCATGATCGAACAACTCGCCGGCCTCGGCTATGTTGCGCTGTTCGTGTCGCGGTTGGTCGGCCTGACCGTCGCCTGGCAGATCACCCAAGCGAGCGATGACGGGCGGTCTCGCAGCTGATGGCGCAGCGGTTGCTCGTGGTCGCACATGCTGCAACGCCGGCAACCCGGGCACTGGTGTTCGGCGGCTCGGGCGAGCTGCTCCCGGGGGACGTCATGCGGCTGAGCGGTCGGGTCGCGTCATGGTTAAGAGGTCCTGAAGAGGCTTGTCAGGCGACAACCGTACGCCTAGGCGCTACCGCAGACCCCATTCCTGAGCTGCGCGAGTGCGATTTCGGGTCGTGGACCGGCAAGGCGCTGATCGATGTGGCCGGTGCCGACCCCTCCGGCCTCGACTCCTGGCTGCACGACCCCGCTGCCGCTCCCCATGGTGGCGAAAGCCTCGCCATGTTGATCAATCGGGTAGGTCGAGTGCTCGATGATCATCCGTGGCCCGACGGCCGAAACGTGGCGGTGGTGACTCCACTCGTTGCCCGCGCGCTGCTGGTGCATGCGCTCGGTGCAGCACCCGAGGTGATCTTCCATCTCGACATCGGGCCGCTGGGTCGAGCTTCGCTCTCCCACAGCAGTTCGGCATGGCGGCTTGCCAAGCTCGAACCCGGCGGCACGTACCGACAACCTGTGTGCATGAATGTTTGACTGTCCGTGCCGGCGAGGTGGCCGGTGCTCGAGGAGGTGGCCATGCCAAGGATGACGCCAGTCAACATGTCGGTCGAGGGAGTGCATGCTGCCGCCGGCCTGGCGTCGAACCATCAGGTGCCCGTGGTGCCATCGGCCGATGAGCTCGACAACTGGGCGCAGGAGAACTACAGCCTCAGTGTGAGTGCCGCGGCTAACCTCGGTTTTCCCGTCGGGAACGTCAGTGGAAGTGTCCAGCACGATGCGCTGATGTTCGGCGCAGCTCGCTGGAGAGATGTCGTCAGTGGCGAGCACGCCTATCGATTTGGCGTTGCCTTGCACGCGCTCGTCGTGGTGTCCGAGATCAAAGTAAGTGGCGCCCCGACGCTTCCGGTGGTCGCCGCCAAGGTAGAGCTCGAGGGCGCCAGGGCTTCGGCCCAGCTGATGGTGCGCGGCTACCAGGGCAGTGATCTTGGTGGGCTGCTGCCGACCTGGCAGTCCTTCGGGGTCGATTCCTATGCGCTATACATGGCTGCCGTGTCGAGCCTGCAGAAGGCGATCATGAGCGATGCTGCGAGCATTCAGCCAGAACTACTCGCCACCACTGTCTTCTCCCACAAGGCTGCTGACCCGGGCGAGGCGGTCGGCTCGGTCTATGGGCTGCATGCGATCGCCGAAGGCGCCACACTTGCTCATGCCTTGGACAAGCTGGGAGTTGATGATCCGGACATTTCGCAAGCCGTGAAGACGCTGTACGAAAGTGTGATCGGTGAAGACGACCGAGCGGTCCC
>DATLQP010000349.1:0-6766 GCA_035535155.1 Propionibacteriaceae bacterium | reverse complement strand
CTCGAGTTCTTTGTGGGTCGGCTCCTCAGGCGGGCTGGCGATCGCGACTTCGCGCCGGGTGCTGATGGTCACCATGACGACGATGACGGCCACCGCGACCGCTGCGATCGCATAGCGCACGGCACTTGGTGTCGTGCTCAGGGGCGACATGGCAACCACTGCCGGCGCGATCAGCAATGACACCAGGTTCATCACCTTGATCAATGGGTTGATCGCAGGTCCGGCGGTGTCCTTGAACGGGTCGCCGACGGTGTCGCCGATGACCGTGGCCGCGTGGGCGTCGGAGCCCTTGCCACCGTAGTGACCGTCCTCAACCAGCTTCTTCGCGTTGTCCCAGGCGCCGCCCGAGTTGGCCAGGAAGACAGCCATCAAGGTGCCGGTCGCTATGGCGCCGGCGAGGTAGCCGGCTAGCGCGGACGGGCCGAGGCCGAATCCGACGGCGATCGGGGCCATGATGGCCAGCAGGCCGGGCGTGGCAAGCTCACGCAAAGAGTCCTTCGTGCAGATGTCGACGACCTTGCCGTACTCGGGCTTGCCGGTCCCATCCATGATGCCGGGAATCTCCCGGAACTGACGGCGTACCTCAAAGACCACGGCACCGGCTGCACGACCAACCGCGCTGATCGCCAAACCGGAGAACAAGAAGACCACCGCGGCGCCGATGATCAGGCCGACCAGGGTTTGCGGCGCGAAGACGACGGCTTGGTCGATGAACTTGCTGTAGTTATCGGCCAGCACGGTATGAATCGCGTCGGTGTAAGAGCCGAAGAGGGCGGTCGCGGCCAAGACCGCGGTGGAAATGGCAATTCCCTTGGTGATGGCCTTGGTCGTATTGCCGACCGCGTCCAGCTCTGTCAGTATCTTGGCGCCGTCGCCGTGCACGTCGCCCGACATCTCGGCAATGCCTTGGGCGTTGTCCGAAACAGGGCCGAAGGTATCCATCGCCACAATCACGCCGACGGTGGTGAGCAGCCCGCAACCAGCAAGGGCAATGGCGAACAGGCCGACGACTCCAGAACCACCGAGCAGGAACGCCCCGTAGACAGCAGCGCCGATGACGATGGCCGTGTAAACCGCCGACTCCAGTCCGACAGAAATCCCGGCGAGCACGACGGTCGCTGCGCCGGTTAGCGAGGTCTTGCCCACATTGTTGACCGGACGATCCTCGGTACCGGTGTAGTAGCCGGTCAGGCTCAAGATCAGCGCGGCAAGCACGATCCCGATGACGACCGCGCCGACGGCGACGATTCGAGGATCATCGATCGCGCCCGCTTCCACGCCTGGCACATTCAGCGCGGCAAAGGAGGAGGGCAGGTACGCGAACGCCGCGATCGCGACGAGTACCGCCGAGATGGCTGCAGACAGATAGAAGGAGCGGTTGATGGTCTTCAGGCCGTTCTCGCCGGGTCGTGGCCGAGTCAGGAAAATGCCGATGATGGCGGTAATAACGCCGATGGCCGGCACGATGAGCGGGAAGACCAGGCCGAACTCACCGAAGGCTGCCTTACCGAGGATCAGCGAGGCGACCAGCATGACGGCGTAAGACTCGAACAGATCTGCGGCCATGCCCGCACAGTCGCCGACGTTGTCCCCGACGTTGTCGGCGATCGTCGCGGCATTACGCGGATCGTCCTCCGGAATGCCTTGCTCAACCTTGCCGACCAGATCGGCACCAACGTCGGCTGCCTTGGTGAAGATGCCGCCACCGACACGCATGAACATGGCGAGCATGGCTGCGCCGAAGCCGAAACCTTCGAGGATGGTCGGAGCGTCGCCACGAAAGATGAAAACCACCACGGAGGCGCCGAGCAAGCCGAGGCCGACTGTGGCCATACCGACGTGCGCTCCAGTTCGGAAGGCAATCTTCATGGCGGGATCGCGACCCTCGCTGCGTGCGGCGGCAGCGACGCGTACGTTGGCGCGAACCGCCAGCCACATGCCCAGATAACCGATCAGAGCAGAAAAGACCGCTCCGGCAAGGAACGCGACGGAGCGGCTAATGCGCAATGTCAGGCTGCTGAACTCAGCGCTGGCGTGTACCGGCAACAGGAAGAGCAGGAAGAACGCAGCTACCGCGAACACACTCAGGGTGCGGAACTGGCGACCGAGGTAGGCACTGGCGCCCTCCTGAACAGCGCGCGCGATGGACTGCATATTCGGAGTACCGTCGTTGGCCGCAAGCACCTCGCGGCGGAAGAACATGGCCATCACAAGGGCGATCAGCGCGACAACGCCCACCACTGCGACGAACGTCAGATTGACTCCCGACAGATTAAGAGAAGTCACTTCCATGGGAACTGGAAGTAGGGACATGCATCGTCCTCCTGAGACATTCGGCACTTGGCGGCTACTGCCCTTAGCCGCTCGCGAAGTCTAAACCACAAGTGGCTTTGGTTTCGTTGTCGAGGCGGACACATCGCTATTAGCCCCGGGGCCACGCCCGATCTCTCGGATCGACCTGCGGAGCTCGCGAGTGACAATTGGGAAAACGCCTCGTCGGCTCGCTCCCCAAGAGGATACCCCAGAGGAATAATGACGTTATGGTCGTGCTCGCTTTGATCCTGCTCGTTCTGGTGGCGGTGCTTGTTGTCGCGATCGTCATAGGCAATCCCGAGATATTCGAGTTATCCATCTTCGGAGCCACTGTTCCGGTGAATAGCGCGGGCATCTTCATCACCGGCGCCGTCGCCATGGCGGTCACGATCTTGGCGCTGCTGCTGCTCCGCAGTGGGATCCGGCGGGCGCGGCTGCGACGCAAGCAGCTGAAGGCGCTCGAAGCCTCGAATGAAGGTGCGGCGACCGACGCGACCACGTCGGCAGAAACCAGTCCGGCGGCAACCAGTGCGGCAGGAAGCAGTGCGGCAGGAACCAGTGCGGCAGGAACCAGTGCGGACGAAATTGGCCCTGCGGTTACGAATCCCTCAAGGACCGAATCCACCACTGCATCCAAGGCCTCAAGCACCTCGGCAACGACCCGGTCGAACGGGCCGGAGGCTGCAGCGGAGGAGTCGGCCCTAGATAACGAGGACAACTCCACCACCACGGCCGTCGGGCGGCGAGCGATGCTCGATGAGGCCGACGAGTTGACCCGCGACGAGCCTCAGAAGTGAATCTCCTTGTAAGCCCATCATCGGACCGGACCGGCGTGGGCCTGCGCCGCGACCGTACGGGGTAGGTGCGGAATCCGGGTCCGCGCAATCACCGACACCCGGACGGTCACGACGAAATCGATGGTGTCGCCCACGACGTCGCAGTGGTCCATCCGGGCGCCGTTCTGCCGCGCAGTCTGCGATGCCTGAGCGCACGCTTCGCGACCGTCTTGGAACGCCGCTGCACCGCTCAGGGCGCTGAGATCAGCCGCCGCTCGGGCCCGGTGGAAGCCGACTGCGTACCCCGCGATGATCAGGGCAGCCCCGCTAAGTGCCACGATGACACCGAGAATGCCAGTCATCAGAACCGACGCGCTGCCCAGCTCGGAGTGGACTAGTTTGCATATGCTCACCGCGGCTCACCGCCCGACGGCTCCGGCACGACCTCGGCCCGAGCTTCGAGCGGCACGGCGACCAGCCATCGACCCAGCGGGCGAGCCCTTACCTTGACGGTCACCGTGACCGCATTTGGGCGCTTGTCGATCGTGATCGTGGCGCCTGACGGCGCTCCGGCCTTGGCCCTGGCCACCGCCGTGCCGTCACCGCGAGCCGCCTGCCTGGCAACAGCCGCCGCCGCATCGACACAGCGCAGCTGGGTCACCACCACATAGATTCCCCAGCACATCATCGTCAGCACCGCGAATGCGGCGAGGGTCGTGACGGCCAGTTCGGCCGTCACCATGCCCCGTCCGTCGCGCAATTTGATCGTCGGTATCGTCACGACTCGCATGTGCCGCCGGCTCCGAAGTGCCTCACTTGATGAAGCCGGAGAACGAATGGATCACCATCAAGATGAATTTCAACAGCGCGTCTTGGACTGGTCCGCTGGTCACGATTGCCAGCAACACACCCGCGATGGCGACCGCGGCAATGATCCCGACCGCCCACTCCGCACTGACCATGCCGCGCTGGTTGCGCTGGTTCAGTGCGGCGGCATCCTGGTCGCCAGCGCAGATCGCGCCGGTTTCGGCCTCCGCGTCCCACTCCACTGCGAAGCCGACGTTGGTCGCGGTGCCAGCTCCGATTGTTCCGGCCCTGTCTGTTTCAGCGCTGATTGTTATGGGGCTCATGGTTCCCTCCTCGGGTGTCGCGCACCACTGCCGTGGTGCGGCATCGGTTCGGATGCATCTGGAGTCTGTTGACGAACGATCGGATCGTGCGGCCCAGCCGCAATCTGTTGACTGCGCTCCGAGCGCTTCGCGAGGTGTGGATATCTCAGCTGCCATGGCACTCAGCCGAACGCGTTGAAGACGGCAGAGATCACTGAGGGCACGACCCCCAACAACATGAAGGAGGGAATGAAACAGCCCATCATTGGCGCCACGCTGCGGACCCCGACAGCCCGGGCTCGCACCTGTAAGGCGCCGCGCCGAGCCTCGCGAGCCGCAGCCGCATGGTGTCGCAAACCCTCCACCATGGAGATGCCGGACTCCACGGAACGGGCCAGGTCCGCAGCCGCGAGTCCCAACTGCGGATGATCATGGATCGACCGCCAGGCTGCCGCATCCCCGACGCCCAGCTGCAACGAGGCCAGGACCTGACCAAGATCATCAGCCACCGGGCCGTCGAAGCACTTCACGAGTGCGGCACATGCAGAGCGGGCAGGCAGGCCCGCACCGAGGCAGGCTGCCATGAGCTCCAGCGCCTGCGGCGCCTCCATGATCAACTGTTGTCGGCGACGTCGCCCTGATCGAGGCTCAAGCCAACCGAGAACGAGCACGCCGGCTGCGGCGACGACTGGCACTCCCAGCCAGATCCAGCCCGGCAGCGAGCCGTCGAGTCGAGCGCCCGCTAGACACAGGCCGACCGCGCATCCTGTGCTCAAGAGCGCACGGCGGACGAGCGGTGGCGCGTCGGCACGCCCGCGGATGACTCGTGCAAGCGGTGCCGTCAGCACCGCGAACCTTGATGGGCGGCGCGTCATCCGGCGAAGTTGAATTGCGGGCCGGCGCACCGCGAGAAACACCGCCAATCCCGAAAGCCCGGCGCACAGCAAGCCGGTTACCGATAGGAAGTCGAGGCCAGCCAGCAAGATCGTCAGAAATGGCACGGCTACACCTCCGCCGAAGCCTGTCGAGCAAGAGCTTCAATCCACAGCACGCCCGCGCACGCCAGCACTACGCCGGCCAGCAGGCATGCCCAGCCGGCAGGTCCAGCTAGCAACCAGCGCGCCGGGTCACCGCCCAGCAGATAGCCAATGCCTATGCCACATCCGGGAAGAACAGCCATCACCTTTCCGGTGGCGCGGGCGGCGGCAAGCTCGCTGTTCACGACCTGCGTCAGCGCTTGATCAGCCGCCAGGCTGGCTGCGACCTGGTCGAGCGTCGAGGACATCGGCGCACCGGTCTCAGTGGAAATCTGCCAGGCTCGCGCGAGCTCGAGGAGACCAGCGTGTCCCGGGCGGCGCGCCTGCTGCCGCCAGACCTGCACGACGTCACCGCCGAGCGTACGGGTGTGGTGGCTCTCTCGAAGCACTGCACAGTCGGCGGCGGCGATGGCCAGCGCGGCAGATGGCACCTGTCCCACCCGGAGGTAGGAGGCCAGCACCGCACACGCATGAGCTATCTCGGCTCGGGATCGCAGAGCGGATCGTCGCCGCCGGTATTGCCAGACCAGCCGGACAGTCGTCACTGCAACGAGCACAATCGCGCAGCTGAGTACCGCGCCCTGCCCCTTGGCGGCATAGCCCGCCGCACTGATGGCGGCTAGCGAGATGATCATGATCCAGAGAAAGATCCAGAATCGTCGTCGGCGCCGGCGCTCATCTCCCCGTGCCGATCCATCGGTAGCTGGCACAGATGCCACTGGAGCGAGCCGGCTCCGGAAAGTCAAGGCGGTTGGGGCAGCCACGGCCAACCAAGCAGCCAGCACCGCGCAGCCAAGACACGCCATGATCATGATCAACGGTTCAGCATCCGTTCGAGCCGCTTGCTACCCGGACCTCGCTCAATCCGGCCGTCGGCGAGAAATTCGATGGCGCACTCGCTGCGCACCAGCCCGCTCGATGAGTCACAGGCGAAGATCGAGATTTCGGCGACCCGGCGCAGCCCCGCAGCGTCGCGGGTGACATGAATTACGGCATCCAGCGCCGATGCCAGCTGCGCGTGCAAGGCGTTCCGGGGCAATCCCCCAAGCGAAGCCAAAGCCTCCAGACGAGCCGGGACATCGGCAGTCGAATTGGCGTGTACCGTGCCACAACCACCCTCATGGCCTGTGTTCATGGCGGTCAGCAGGTCACAAATCTCGCCGCCCCGGACCTCACCGACCACCAGCCGGTCCGGACGCATTCGGAGTGATTGGCGTACCAGAGCTGTCAGGCTGATTGCTCCGGCGAGCTCGGTGTTCGCTGGGCGACCCTCGATCCTGACCACATGCGGATGGTTCGGCGCCAGCTCGCGCGAATCCTCGACGATAACGATGCGCTCGTGCTGCGGCACCAGGGCAAGCAGTGCGGCAAGCAGGGTCGTCTTGCCTGAGCCTGTGCCGCCGCTGATCAGGAACGCAAGTTTCGCCTCGATCATGCGCGTCAACAGCTGGGCCGCTCCCAGACTCAACGAGCCCGAGGCAATGCAGTCTTGGAGCGAAAAGCTCCGCTTGGCCGGCACCCGGAGTGAAAT
>DATLQP010000348.1:0-7026 GCA_035535155.1 Propionibacteriaceae bacterium | reverse complement strand
CGTGACCACCGTTGAGTCGAACGTCCAGTCCGATGTGCCGGTCGTCGGCATCACTCTGGCCACCGGTTATCGCTACGACCCCGAGATCTCCTTCGACCTCGGGCAGCAGATCGGTGGACCCAGCGCCGGTCTGGTGTTCGCGCTGGCGATCTATGACAAGATCACCGACGGCCCGCTGCTGGCTGGCCGGCACCTCGCTGGTACCGGAAAGATCACACCCAACGGCGATGTCCAAGCCATTGGTGGCATTCAGGAGAAGGTCGCGGCGGCTCAGAAGTCCGGCGCCACGGCCTTCTTCGTTCCAGCGGTCAACTGTCGCGATCTCGAGGGCGTGCATACTGCCATGTCCCTGATCAAGATCGCCACGCTGGAGGATGCCATCAGGGCCGTACAGACGCTCAACGCCTCTGGCGACACCGGCGCGCTGCCGCACTGTTGAATGAGCCAAGAGATGTGGAATCGAGAGCTGGCTGCGGCGCAGGCGCATACGCTGAGGTGAGTGACGTGCAGACGCACCGGCGGAACCGCAGGGGCCGGCTGGGTCGTTGCCGAGACAACGAGTACGCCGTAGCAGCGGTTGAGGAGAGATGAGAGTTTGAGCAGTCTGCGGGTCGGCCGGCGACGGAGCGCCATTCTGCCGACATTGGTCATTGTCGCGGTCCTGATCGTGGCCTTCGCCATCTTCACCAGCGTGTGGACCGACCGCTTGTGGTACGGCTCATTCGGCTACGCATCGGTGTTCAGCAAGATGCTGCTCACCAGAATCGGCCTATTCGTGGCGTTCGGGCTGATCATGGCGACCTGTGTGGTTGCCAACGCGGCGATTGCTTATCGGCTCCGGCCGCGGTTGGGAGCACAGACGCCGAGCAGTCCGCTGCTCGAGCGCTACCGCGAGCTGCTGGAATCCAGATTCGTCTGGGTGCTGGTCGCCGCAGGTGTCATTGTCGGCCTGTTCGCGGGCGGTACCGCCAGTGGGCGGGTGCTGGAGTACCTGGCTTGGCGCAATGCGCAACCTTTCAACGTCACCGACCCCCGGTTCGGGCTCGACGTCGGGTTCTTCGTCTTCTCCTATCCGTGGTGGCGGTTCGTCTTGTCGTTCGCCTTCACGGCTCTGGTCTTCAGCGCAATCGTCGCGGCCATCGTGCACTACACGATGGGTGGCTTACGGTTCAGCGGACCTCGGCGTGGCGGCAGCCGAGCCGCCCAGGCACATCTGTCGATCCTGGTCGGCCTCGCCGTGGTGGTGAAGGGCGTGAGCTACTGGTTCGACCAGTACGCGCTGGCGATCGACCGCTCGAACCGGCTGTTCACCGGCATCTCCTATACCGCGGACAAAGCGACGGTGACCGCCAAGATGATCCTGGCGATCATTGCGGTGATCTGCGCGCTGCTCTTCTTCGCGAATGCGGTGCTGCGCCGCTGGATGGTTCCGACGATCGGGCTGATCTTGTTGCTGCTGTCGGCCATCGTGCTCGGCCTGGTCTATCCAGGTGCGGTGCAGTACTTCTCCGTACGGCCCGATGAGCCGGACAAGGAACGTAGCTATATCAGAGCCAATATCGACGCCACCCGTGCCGCGTACGGGGTGGACAAGGTAGAGATCACTGATTACTCGGCGAAGACGACGGCCTCGGCCGGTCAGCTTCGGGCTGACGCGGAAGCGTTGCCCGGCATCCGTCTCATCGATCCCAACGTGGTCAGTCCCGCGTACGAGCAGCTGCAGCAGGTGCGCGGCTACTACGCGTTCCCCAAGAATCTCGACGTAGATCGTTACACCATCGGTGGCAGGGAAACCGATGCCGTGGTGGCGGTACGCGAAATGGATCTGGGCGGTGTCGAGGACAACTGGAACAACCGCAAGACCGTCTACACCCACGGTTACGGCTTGGTCGCCGCATACGGCAACCGACGCCAGCCCGGCGGCGAACCCGACTGGATTGCCAAGGACATTCCTCCGACCGGATTGATCGAGGAACACGAGCCGCGGATCTACTTCGGGGAACTGCAAGGCCAGCGGCCCGATCAGTACTCCATCGTCGGTGCTCCGGCTGGTATGCCTCCCATCGAGCTCGATACACCTGGCGGCGGCGAAGGCGGCAACCCCAAGACCTACACCTACACCGGCAAGGGTGGAGTCGGGATCGGCAGCATGTGGCTGCGGTTGCTCTACGCCGCCAAGTTCGCCGACGTCAACATCCTGCTTTCTGATCGTGTGCATCCGCAATCCAAGATCATTTATGACCGCACCCCACGGCAGCTCGTGCAGGGCGCCGCGCCGTGGTTGAAGGTCGACGGCGACACATATCCGGCCGTTGTCGAGGGCAGGATTGTCTGGATCGTTGACGGCTACACGACGTCGGACTCCTATCCGAACAGCGAGCGCGTGAATCTCAATGAGGTCACCTCCGATGCCCAGACCAGCTCGGGTGGAACCGTTGTGGCGCAGCCGCAGGACGACATCAACTACATGCGCAACTCGGTCAAAGCCGTCGTCGATGCCTATGACGGCAGCGTCAAGCTGTATGCGTGGGATGACACCGATCCGGTACTGAAGACCTGGTCGCTGGCCTTTCCCAATGTCGTGCAGCCGAAGTCAGCGATCTCCAAAGATCTCCTTGATCATCTGCGCTATCCGCAAGACTTCTTCAAGGTGCAGCGTCAGATCTTGGCCCGCTACCACATGACCAACCCGGACAACTGGTACCAGCGGTCCAGCTTGTGGGATGTGCCGACCGACCCGGTCGCGGGCGCCTCGGCGCAAACCAAGGAGCCGCCGTTCTACCTGTCGGTGAAATGGCCGGGCGATGATGACCCGATCTTCTCGCTGACCAGCTCATATGTGCCGTTCAAGCGCTCCAACCTGGCCGCGTACATGGCCGTGAACGCAGATGCCAGCAGTCCTGAGTACGGACGGATGCGCATTCTGCAGATGTCCGACACATCGCAGATCGATGGTCCGGGCCAGTCCTTCAACGCCATGACCACTAATGAGACGGTGGCCGATCGGCTACGGCCCTTCCTGAACCAAGGTGCGGCCAGTGCGACCTTCGGCAACCTGCTCACGTTGCCGGTCGGCGGCGGGCTGCTCTATGTGACGCCGGTCTACACCCAGCGTCAGGGCAGCACCGGATCCTATCCGGCGCTCCGATTTGTGGTGATCCGGTTCGGTCAATCGGTCGGTATCGGGGACACCTTGCAGCAGGCGCTGGACCAGGTCTTCCAAGGCAGCTCCGGCGGTACCACCAATGAAGGCAGTACCGACAGCAACACGCCTGCCGGCAACAGCAAGCCTGACAATCCGGCGGCGACCAAGGCGTTGGGTGAAGCGCAAGCAGCCTTCCAGGCCGCCGACAAGGCGCTGAAATCTGGAGACCTCGCGACGTACCAGAAGAAGATGGCGGAAGCCCAAGGCGCCGTGCAGCGGGCGACGCGCGCTCTCGGCCGTTAACTATCGGCCGGGCGTACCTCAAGATCGGCAAAGCCGGACGCACGGAGCGGATCAGCGAGCCGCTCGGCGTCGCCCACGACCACCAGGGTCAGGTCGTCTGGATGGACGACCGAACGGTACGCCTCGGTGGCTCCCTCCGGGGTCACCGAACGCAGCAGCGCCAGGCTTCGATCGACGTAATCATCAGGCAGCCCGGCGAGCACCTGAGTTGCGGCTTGATCAGCGACGCCATCCGCGGTCGCATAGCGCAGCGGGGAGACGCCGGTGAAGAACGCGACCGCGTCGCCGACCTCCTGGCTGCTGAATGGCACCGAGTCAACCTTGATCAAGTCCCGAGTGGTGGCGAGCGCATCGACTACGACGTCAGTCCGGAATGAACCCTGTACCGCAAAGGAGCCGCCCGTTCGCAGCGGGCCGAAGTTCATCCGTACGCCGTAGGTGTAGCCCTTCTCCTCGCGGAGCACCGCGTTTAGCCGGGACAGGAACGCGCCGCCCATCGCGTACGAGGCGACGGAGATGGCGGACCAGCGCGGATCCAGGCGGTCGATGCCGAAGCTGCCGTATCGCACATCGGCTTGGACCGCACCCGGCCGGTCGATCAGCAGCGTGCGCCGCGGGCCCGCGGCTGGCTCTTGGACGGATACCTGTCGCTGATCATCGTTGCGCCAAGATCCGAGGCTGCGTTCTGCAACCGCGATCGGGTCGTCGGCGAAGTCACCTGCCAGCACCAGCGTCGCACCCGCCGGTCCGAAATGATCATGATGGAACGAGGCCACCGCATCCGGTGTCACCTGCCGGATGGTGTCGGGCTCGCCACCGCTCATCCGCGCGGCTCGCTTGGTCTCCTCGAAGACCGCCGCTCGGAAGGCGATGCTCGCGGTTTGAGCCGAGTTGGCCTGTGCCTGTTCGATTTCGGCCAGCCGGAGCTGTACGTGGCGATTGACGTCGCGCTCGGCGAGTGATGGCTCGGTCACCGCCTCCGCGAACAGCTCCATAGCTCGATCAAGATGCGATGCCGGAACATCCAGGACGAGTTGGGCTCCGGACAGCGAGAGATCAACTCCGAAGCCAGCCCCTTCGGTTTCCAGCAACTCGGCGAACTCTTCGCCGTTGTGTCGCTGAGTTCCCTCGTCCAGTGTTCGCGCGCAGATGGTCGCAACGCCTTCGATGTCGCGGGGTTCGGCGTTGAGCGGGACACCGAGCACGAGGTGAGCCGAGATCACGTGCTGACCGGGAAGATTGAAGATCAACACATCTATGTCATTGCTCAATCGAGCTCGCTGTGGCTCCGGAAACGCCCAGACAGCTGCGGGGGCGATCGACGGGCGCGGCAGGAACTCTCTCATGGCGCCTCCTGCCGGTAGATCAACGTCGCTCGCTGGTCGGGGCGGAGCCACTCCTGTAATGCAGCGCGAACGTCCTCGCTGCCGATGGCGCTGATCTCGGCGATCCGGGAAGTGATCAGATGCGGATCGCCGTGCAGCGTCGCGTATTCGCCGAGCACATCGGCGCGTGAGTCGACCCGGGCCAGTTCGTGGAGCCAGTGCCGCTCGAACTGGGCCTTGGCTCGCCGCAGCTCCTCATCGGTTGGCCCGTCGGTCAGCAGTTGATCAATCAGCTCCGACATCTCCTGCTCCAGCTGCTCAGGCCGGATGCCGTCACGGGACCGTGCGTAGCCGAAGCCGAAGGAGTTACCACCAATGAGGCCCAACGCGGACGCGCTGGTGCTCTCGGCGTGCTCGGTGCCACGGACCAGCTGCTTGTGCAGGCGCGAGGTCTGGCCATGCCCGAGGACAGTCAGACCAAGGTCGACCGCGTCGAAATCTCTGCCTCCGGTTGCGGGTAGCCGCCAGGAAAAGTAAACGGCTTCGGCCGGTACCTTGCCGGAACTCTCGGTGCGGGGGAGACCGGACAGTGGCTGCAACGGCCCGGCTCCGGGTTTGGGTGGCTTGGAACCGGAGGCAAGTGGCCCGAAGTAGACGTCGGCGCGCTCGAAGGCGTCCTCGGGCTCGATGTCGCCGACAATTGACAGGACCGCGTTATTCGGCACGTAATGGCGCCGAAAGAAGCTGTGCACGTCGTCCAGAGTGGCCGCGTCCAGATCCTCCATCGAGCCAATCGTGGTGTGCCCATACGGATGGTCCGGCGGGAACGTCAAGGTGTTGAGCAACTCCATGACATCCCCGTAGGGCACGTTGTCGTAGCGCTGTCGCTTCTCTTCCTTCACCACCTCGCGCTGATTGTCCAAGTTCTCTTGGGTCAGCGCATCCAGCAGCGTCGACATGCGGTCGGCCTCTAGCCACAGGGCCAGATCGAGCCCGCCGGTCGGCAAGGTCTCGAAGTAGTTCGTCCGATCGAACCAGGTGGTGGCATTGACCACGGCACCAGCCGCCTGCAGCAGCGAGATGTGCTGGCCGGACGCCACGTTCGCCGAGCCTTGGAACATCACATGCTCGAAGAGATGGGCAAAACCGGTACGGCCCTGCTCCTCGTCTCGGGAACCCACGTCATACCAGATGTTGACCGCGACCGACGGCGCAAGGTGGTCTGGACTAGAGATGACGCGCAGCCCGTTTTCCAATGTGTGCTGGACGATCGGGTAACCAAGACTGGTGATCGGGCCCGAAGTCATGTCCCACATCACAACACATTGCCCGACGCGTTGGATGCCGGGGGCGCTGGTCGTCTAAGTGATCACTCCGGCGACTCTCGCGGGCTCGGCGTACGCCACAGCCAAGCTGGTGATCGTCTCGTGTGCGTTCAGTCCACTGGGATTGGGCACCACCCAGATCCGTGCGCCCGATGGCAGCGCAGCCTGCTCGCCCTCCCTCGCCTTTGGAACGGCGAAGGCCACCCGGTACGCGGTGATGCCGGCGATCGCAACGACCACCGGATGATGCTCTGTGACGAACTTCTCGAGCCGCGTACGCCCCGCCCTCAATTCAGCGGGAGCAAGCTCGCCGGCGCGGGCGGTGGCGCGATTGACCAGATTTGTGATGCCGATGCCACGCTTGACGAAGTAGGCCCGGTCTTGGTCAGTCATCGGTTTGCCTCGGTCAAGATCACGATCGAGGATGCCGGCTAGCCGTAATGCTGGGTAAAAACGGTTGCCGGGATGGGCGAAGTGAGTCTGTGTAGCGGCGGTCCACAGGCCTGGGTTGATACCGACGAAGAGCAGCGTCAGTCCCGGGCCGACCAGATCGGGAACCGATGCATTCCGAAAGGCCTGCAACTCCTGCTGAGTAAAGCCCACGGACGTCACCGTAGTGGTTAGCCTTTCTCCGTGACTGAGAGCGCGGGCCTTGGTGTTGGCGCTCGACGCGACTTTCGACGTCGGTTTCGCCAGGTCGTGTTCACCCTGCTCAAGGTCGCGGGCGCAAACATTGTGCTGCTCGCGATCTACTACCTGCTGCCGCTGGATCGCACCTCGAGTGGTGGGGCGATCGCGCTGCTGGCTGCCGGACTTCTGGCGCTCGTCGGCCTGGTCGCCTTTCAGGTACGGGCGATTATTCGAGCGGAGTATCCGGTGCTCAGGGCGGTCGGAGCTCTCGCGACCAGTGCTCCACTGTTTCTGCTGC
>DATLQP010000347.1:0-13678 GCA_035535155.1 Propionibacteriaceae bacterium | reverse complement strand
GCATTCACGATCGTCGTCGGCTCGATCAGCTTCGCCGGCTCGGTGGTCACCTTCCTCAAGCTGCAAGAGCTGATGACGACCCGCCCCATCGTGTTTGCCGGATATCCCATCGTGTACGGCCTCGGATTGCTGGCGGCGGTCGCTTTCAGTGTGGCCTTGGTGCTGGCACCAAGCATGATCTTTGCGGTACTGCTGGCAGCCGTCGGCGGCGTGCTTGGAGTCTTGCTGGTGCTGCCGGTGGGCGGAGCAGACGTACCGATCGTGATCTCTTTGCTGAACGCATTCACCGGCCTGACCGTCGCCGCCAGCGGTTATCTGTTGGAGAACATCTTGCTGCTGGTTGCCGGCACTCTGGTCGGGTCCGCCGGCACCTTGCTCACCCGGATGATGGCAAACGCCATGGGTCGCTCCTTGATCAACATCCTGTTCGGCACCCTCAAGGGCGGATCCACTTTGGGCGCGACCACGGTCAGTGATCGGCCGGTGAAGTCGGCCGGCCCGGCCGATGTGGCGATCCTCCTCGCGTACGCCCAACGTGTGATCATCGTCCCCGGCTACGGCCTCGCGGTTGCGCAAGCGCAGCACACCCTGCGCCAGCTGGTCGACCTGCTGCAGGAACGCGGCGTCCAGGTCGATTACGCGATTCACCCGGTCGCCGGCCGGATGCCGGGTCACATGAATGTGCTGCTGGCCGAGGCTCAGGTGCCGTACGAACAGCTCAAGGAAATGGCCGAGATCGATCCGGAGTTCAAGCAAGCGGATGTGGCTCTGGTCATCGGTGCAAATGATGTTGTGAATCCCGCGGCAGAGACAACTCCTGGCGCTCCTATCTACGGCATGCCGATCTTGCACGCCAACCAGGCGCGGCAGGTCGTGTTCATGAAGCGTTCGATGCGCCCTGGCTTCGCCGGCATCGAGAACGAGCTCCTTTACCAGCCAACCACGACGCTGCTGTTCGGCGATGCCAAGGACACCATGAGCAAGCTGCTCGGGGAGCTCAAGGCCTTGACGGTCTAACTCGGACGCGTTACCGCCCGAGGAACTCGCGGAAAGATGGGCCGCCGATCATGGCGTCAGCATCAGGCAGATTCGCTCCGGCCTCAAACGCTCCCAGAGTGCCACCAATAGCCGGCAGTGTGATCATCCGAGGCGGCGGCTTTCCCTTCTTCGCGCTGATCAATGCCACAGCATCGGCGAGGCTGACCAGCTCTGGCCCGGCGCGATCAGCGCTGCGCCGGTAGCTCGGCGGCGCGGGCCCGAGGGCGATGTCGGCGAGCTCCTCAGCGACCCAGTGGTGGTCGCACGGCTGGAACGACATACCTCTGGGCGCCAACGCCACCGGACCGGTGGTTACTGCGCGCCCGACTGCTGCGACCAGGGTGTGAAATTGCGTTGCACGTACCACGGTCACTGGCAGCTTGCTGCGCTCAAGCGCGAGTTCGGAGGCGTACTTCGCGCGATAGTAGCGAAAGGGGTTGCAGTCGCACCCGACGATCGAGACGTAGACAACATGTGGCGGTGCTGGCCGATCAGCGAGGATTTTGATGATTCGGCGGGTGCCGTCCAGATTCACCTTCCGGTGACGCAGCGGGTGAATAGCCAAATGGACCACGCAATCGACACACTCGAGCGCCGCCTCCAATCCTTTGCCCGTAGCAAGATCAACACCGGTACGCCGGCTCGCTGAGGTCACTGTCGCGCCACGTGCCTTCAGCCGGTGTACGACCTCGGTGCCGAGCAGGCCGCGGCCCCCGGTCACCACAATCTTCATCCGCCACCCTCCGACTTGTCAGAATCTGAGCACACATATGGTGCACAGATTCTGACAAGTCGGCGTTAAGGAGTCATCATGGCGGTCGCCAGCCGAGGAGCGGCATTGAGCGCGTTCCGGGAGCTGATCAACGATGACCCGGTCGAGGCCAGAACTATCCTGCGCCGCCCCTACCTCCCCGAAGGCCTCGAGCCGTCGGACGATCCGGTCGGGATGGATCCCGCCACGCTCATCGGCGCGTACGGGAGCGAGGAGCGTTACGCACTCGGCGGTGAGGACCAGGACACCAGGCTCGCCATTGCCAGGGCGCCGGCCGATGTGCTGTCCGGGCGGCCATCGATCACCAGCGAAACGATCGCTGCGTACGCGAAAGCCAGCCTCGATCTCACCATGGAGGGTGGCACCACCTCCGGCGTGGTCTATCCACTGGCGGTGTGCGAGCTGGCCACGAACTTTCGCTTCCGCAATGTGGGCGGCGCATCGGCCGGTGCGATTGCTGCTGCGCTCACTGCCGCGGCCGAGCTTGGTCGCAGTAGCCGGGTACTGGCATCGGGCGGCCTGAGCCGCCACGAGAGCAAGCGAGAGGATCCCGCGCCGCCAACGACTGATCTTCAGATCCGCCAAGGCTTTACCGGCCTGGCCGACATCATCAGCTGGCTGACGCAGATACGTCCCGGTGATCACGAGGCCGACGAATACCGGCTCGCCCAGCTCTTCCGGCCCGGCAGTGCTACCGCCGCGATCTTCCGTGTCGCCGTCGCGATCATGCGCGGCCAGAGCTGGCCCCTGCCGCTGCTAGCCCTCTTCGCCTTCGGCTGGATCCCGAGGCTGTTCACGCTCGCCCTGATCCTTGGCGCGGCGGTGCTTACCGGATACCTGGAATGGCGGTTCACGGCAGCGCCTCGCACTATCGCTGAGATCATCGGTCTGGGTGTGATCGGTGTATTTGCCTACATCGCCACTCTGCTCGGTCTAGCTCTCATCCTGCAGGGCATCCGATCAGGGTTCCGCAAGGCACCGAGGGACGACGGCGCGCCGTCCGGCCGGCTGCACCAGCTGCGCCTGTACACCAGCGCGTACTCCACGCCCCGCTCCACAACGGTCAGGCAGCTCGTCATCGGCGCTGTCGTGATCATCCCCGTGATCATCTTCGCGTTCGTCCGGCCGGCGCTCTACGCCAGTGCGGTCCTCGTCGGCCTGGCTGCGAGCATCGTCGTGGCCGTCGGCTTGCTGACCTCGATCTTGATCTATGTGAACAAGTTCCGGTCACGTGCGTTCGGGTTCGTGCCTGGCACCACACCGCAGCGCCGACGTAATTTGCTCGATGTGATGGCGGGCGTTCCCAAGCCGACTGTTGAAAAGTCGTTGGTGCCCTGGCTGGCAGATTCCCTCAACGCCCTCGCCGGCCTCCCCGATGATCACGTGCTGCGCTTCGGGCACTTGTGGTCGGGTCTGGACTACCACGAGCGACGGCTGCGAAAGAATCCTGGTGACCTGGCCGAGTGGCTGGTGATGTCCGCCGACCCTGATCACCGGCTGATCAATCTGGAGCTGATGACCACTGATCTCACTCGGCAACGTCCGTTCCGCTTTCCGCTGGATGCCACAGATGATCATGATCCTGAACAGCTGTGGGTCTGCGTTGATCAGTTGCGCGACGGCGAATCGCAGGTGTTCCCTGAGTCGATTCTGCAGGCATTGTCCGAGACCGACCATCAGGACGTACAAGATCACGACGGCACCACCCGGCGGCTTCACAAGCTGCCCCAACCCTGGGATCTTCCGGTGATCTTCGCTGTGCGGATCAGCATGTCACTGCCCGCTCTGTTTCAGGCCGTCCGCCTGTATCGGATCCAGCAACCGGTGCCCATCCAGGACGACTTCGGCCGGATGATCATCGACGACGGCGAGCCGCTGCGGCTGCTCAGGCCGCTCGACTCGGCCCAGCCGCTGTGGTTCTCCGACGGCGGCATCACCTCCAACTTTCCCGTTCATTTCTTCGACAACGCCCTGCCACGCTGGCCGACCGTCTCGCTCAACCTCGGCCTCCATCCCGAAGACGCCCCGCACCAAGACATCTGGCTTCCGCAGGATTGGGAAGACCTCAACATTCCCGTCAAGACGCTCGGCGGCTCGGGCCTGGGTTTCGGCCAGGCGATCTTCAACACAGCCATGTCGTGGCGGGACAGCCTGCAGTCCGCGCTGCCCGGCTACCGCAACCGAATCGCCCAGGTGCGGACGAGTCCGGGCGAGGGCGGCACCAACCTGTTCATGCCGCGGGAGATCATCGCCTCGATGGCCCTGCGCGGTGCCTTGGCCGGAGCGCGGCTGCGTACCCGTTTCGCGAGCGAGGGGCAGTGGGACCGATTCCGTTGGCTGCGGCTGCGCACCGCGATGAGCAACATCGAGCGGCTGCGCGACAGCACTCAGCAGCGCCGCGGGTTCTACTCAGACGCACTCTCCGGCGAGACGTGGCTCGACAAGAAGGAGGCTGACTTTGTCGAAAAGCCTTCTACTATGCCGATCTCCTGGTACCGGCCGTACGTCGGCTTCTGGCCGAAGGCCGCCCGGCTCCTTAACACCTTCGCGGACGGCTATCGCCCGGCTGACGACGGGGAGAACGTCATGACATACGAAACGCCGCAGCCCCAACCCGTCATCCGCCAGGTCCCTCGCGAATAGCCGGCACTAGTGTGGCTGAGGTGGAGGTTTGTCCACCGCGATCAGCCGCTCGCTGCTCGCGAGTTCGCTACCTCGCCATGGAGCACGGAGGCTCTGATGTCCGATTCCCCGGCCGACCAGGTCAACCAGATTCCCGCCACCATGCAGGCCGTTATTTGTCACGGGCCTGAGAATTATCAGCTGGAGGAGGTCGCAGTCCCGAGGCCGGGACCGGGTGAGGCGTTGATCAAGGTCGAGGCGACCGGCATCTGTGCCAGCGATCTGAAGTGCTACCACGGCGCGGCGAAGTTCTGGGGTGACGGAAACCGTCCAGCATGGGCCGAAACGGAGGTCATTCCCGGCCACGAATTCGTCGGGAAAGTTGTCCAGCTTGATGACGTGGCGGCGTCTCGCTGGGGAATCGAGGTTGGTGACCGCGTTGTCGCTGAGCAGATCGTGCCGTGTTGGAAGTGTCGCTACTGCCTGAATGGCGAGTACTGGATGTGCGCTCCGCATGACATGTTCGGCTTCAAGCGCCGTACGCCGGGCGGCATGGCGGAGTACATGGTCTACAACAAGGACGCCCTCGTCCATAAGGTCTCGCCCGATCTTCCCCCCGCTCACGCCGCCTTCACCGAGCCGCTTTCGTGCGCACTGCACGGCGTGGAGCGTGGGGAGATCAAGTTCGAGGACGTCGTCGTCGTGGCGGGCTGCGGCCCTATCGGCCTCGGCATGATCGCCGGCGCGAAGTCCAAGAATCCCAAGCTGGTCGTCGCCCTCGACATGGCACAGGACAAGCTGGAACTTGCCGAGGAGTGCGGTGCCGACGTGATCATCAACATCGGGTCGGAGGACGCCGTGGCGAGGGTCAAGGACATGACCGACGGCTATGGGGCGGATGTCTACCTCGAGGGAACCGGCCATCCATCCGCTGTCGCCCAGGGGCTCAACTTGCTACGCAAGCTCGGCACCTATGTGGAGTACAGCGTCTTCGGCAGTGACGTGAGCGTCGACTGGTCGATCATCAGCGACGACAAGGAGCTCGACGTACGTGGCGCGCACCTGGGCCCAGACTGCTGGCCCGCAGCCATCCGGATGATCGAGTCCGGCCGGCTCCCGATGAACAAGATCTGCACCCATCAGCTGCCACTGGCCGAGTTCCAAAAGGGCCTCGACATGGTCGCCAGCGGCAAGGAATCGATCAAGGTCTCATTGATCCCGTGATGATCAGGGGTGTTTCAGAGCCGATTGAGTCGTCATGACGTCGTCGAGGAATCGCCCACTATGGGTCGGCACCAGCTGGAAGATGAACAAGACGCTGGCCGAAGCCGACAGCTTCGTCGACGAGTTGCTGACATTCCCGATTCCCAGCGACATCCAGCCGTTCCTCCTGCCGGCGCACACGGCGTTGGCGCGCGTCCGCGATCGCTTGCCCGCTGACGGTCCCGTGCTGCTCGGCGCCCAGAACGCTCATTGGGCACCCGAGGGGTCGTGGACCGGCGAGATCTCCATGCGGATGGCAAAGGACGCCGGCGCGACTCTGATCGAAGTCGGCCATTCCGAGCGCCGGGAGCATTTCGGGGAAACCGACCGCACAGTGGCACTGAAGGCGGCCGCTGCCGTCGCACATGGCCTCATCCCGCTGATCTGCGTTGGCGAGCCGTTGGCGGTTCGTGATGCCGGCGGTGCTGAGGACTTCGTACGCGCCCAAGTACAGATCGCACTGTCTGAAGTGGCGCCAGCCGAGATCGCGCAGATGATCATCGCGTACGAACCCATTTGGGCCATTGGCGAGCATGGCACTCCAGCGACCGTGGACCAGGTCGCCGGAGTCATGGCGCTGATCAATGAGGTAATGGCGACCGCAGGTACCTCGGCTAAGGCGGTCCTCTATGGCGGCAGTGTCAACACCGAGAACGCCGCCGAGCTTCTCAGCGATCCCAATACCCATGGCCTGTTCGTCGGCCGCGCGGCCTGGGAAGCATCAGGCTTTGTCGAACTACTGAAACTCTGCGCGCCACTTGCCCGTCGTCTCACCGTCCCATTCCCCGGAGGTTCCCAATGACGCATCTCTACAACGACCCCGCCGAGTTCAAGAACGACGTGCTCAAGGGCTTCGCCGCGGCGTACCCGCACTACGTGCAGCGTGTCGAAGGTGCGTCCGGCTTCGTTCGCGCCGGCGGACCGCTGGAGGGCAAGGTCAGCCTCGTGATCGGCGGAGGCTCTGGGCACTTTCCTTCGTACAACGGTGTGGTTGGCACCGGGTTCGCCGACGGTGCGGTGCTGGGTGACATCTTCGCCTCGCCCTCGGCGGAGCAGATCTACCGGATCGCGACGGCGGCGGATGGTGGCGCTGGTGTGGTGCTGGGCTTTGGCAATTATGCCGGTGACCAGCTGAACTTCGGCGTCGCCCGCGAGCGTTTGATCGAAGAAGGCATCGACACCCGGATCGTGTACGTGACCGACGACGTGGCTTCGGCGAGCCTCGAGGAGCAGGCCAAGCGGCGCGGTATCGCGGGCACCTTCACCGTCTACAAGATGGCCGGTGCCGCGGCAGAGAACGGCGCAAACCTGGACGAGGTGGAGCGGGTCATGCGCGCCGCGAATGCTGCGACGTACTCATTCGGGGTGGCCTTCCACGGCTGCACCCTTCCCGGTGCGGACAAGCCGCTGTTCACCGTGGCCGAGGGCGAGATGGACTTTGGACTCGGCATCCACGGCGAGCCCGGAGTCAGCTCTGCTCCCTGGATGACGGCCAAGGAGCTTGCTGGCAAGCTCGTGGAGGCTGTGCTCGCGGAGCGGCCGGAGCACGTCAGTGGGCGCGCCGCGGTGGTCCTGAACGGACTAGGTGCAACCAAGTATGAGGAACTTTTCGTGCTCTACGGCCAGGTCAGCGACCTCCTCACAGATGCTGGCGTGGAACTGATAGCCCCGGAGGTCGGCGAACTCGTCACCAGCCTCGATATGGCTGGATGTTCACTGTCGGTGACCTGGCTCGACGAGGAGTTGGAAGGCTACTGGGTCGCCCCGGCAGACACGCCGGCCTTCCGGCGCGGCAACGCCGTGACAAGCGAGCGGTTCACAACCCGGCGCGCAGGTGGAGCACACGTCGCACAAGCCGTGACGGCGGAGGCGAGTGAGGAGTCCATTGCTGCGGCCGCGGTGGCGCGTAAGGCAGTCGACGCGATCTACGCGGTAGTGGAGGAGAACAAGGAATACCTGGGCCGGATCGACGCTATCGCCGGTGACGGCGATCATGGAATCGGGATGTCGCGCGGGTCAAAGGCGGCGGCCGAGGCTGCCAGCGATAGCCAAGGCGGGGTCGAGACGGTGCTGAGTGCAGCGGGTCACGCCTTCGGTGACAAAGCCGGTGGCACCAGCGGGATCTTGTGGGGGGTGCTGCTCGAAGGAGTCGGCAAGGGACTCGGCAACACCGACGCCGTGACCGCGGTGCGGCTGGCCGACGCGGTTCAGGAGTCAGCTCGGCACCTCCAGGGTTTCAGTAAGGCCGAGCTCGGCGACAAAACTATGCTGGATGCTTTATTCCCCTTTGTCGACACGTTGGTCGGTCAGGTCGAAGCCGGCAGCTCGCTGTCTGATGCTTGGCGGTCGGCGGCGGATGCATGCCGCAGCGCGGCCGAGGCAACGGCATCGCTCGTCCCGAAGATCGGACGGGCACGACCGCTGGCCGAGCGTAGCGTGGGTACTCCAGATCCGGGTGCAGTCTCGCTCGGCTTGATCGTCACCGCGATCGGCGAGGTGCTGGGGGAGGCCGGCGCTGACCCGGCTATGGCGACCGAATCCATGCAGAGGGAGGGACAAGCAACATGAGCGATCGCATTCGACTGTTGGTGGGAAGTGACAGCGCGGGCTTCGACTACAAGGACCACATCCTGGCCGATATGCAGGCTGACGACCGGGTCGAGGTTGTTGATCTTGGTGTCTACCCGGGCGATCTTGAAGCATCCTCCTACCCATCAGTGGCCATCGCTGCCGGAGAGAAGATTGCCGCCGGCGAGGCCGACCGCGCGATCTTGCTTTGCGGCACCGGTATTGGAGTCGCGATCGCCGCGAACAAGGTCCCAGGCATCCGGGCAACGGTTGCCCATGACTCCTTCAGCGTCGAGCGGTCGGTGCTGTCCAACGACTGCCAGATCCTCACCCTCGGCCAGCGCGTCATCGGTCTCCAGCTGGCTCGGCGGCTGGCACGTGAATGGCTCGACTACGTCTTCGATCCGACGAGCCCGTCCGGGCCCAAGGTGGCTGAGATCAGTGAGTACGAGGACTCCATTACCGGTTGAAGCGAGCTGACTCAGGCTGAGCCTGTCATCCGGCCGGCGCCAGCATGGCTCGCTGCGCAGCATCGTGTCTTTGCAACTTTCTGAGGCTGGTTGTGACGTACGGCAGAATCTCAGGGTGATCGAGTATCGAACGCCGGCCGAGATCGAGCAGATGAGGCCGGCTGGGCGGTTTGTCGCCGACGTCTTGACAGCGCTGCGGGCGCGGGCCGATGTCGGAGTCAACCTTCTCGAGCTCGATGCGCTGGCGCACCAGATGATTCGGGATCGCGGCGCGGAGTCGTGCTACATCAACTATCACCCGTCGTTCGGGGCCAGTCCGTTTGGCAAGGTGCTCTGTACGTCGGTCAACGATGCGGTCCTGCACGGGTTGCCTCATGATTACGATCTGCGCGACGGCGACCTGGTGAGTCTCGACTTCGCCGCGTCGGTGAACGGCTGGGTGGCGGATTCGGCGATCAGCGTGATTGTGGGATCCCCACGGGCACAAGATCAACAACTCATTGCCACGGCAGAGGCAGCCTTGGCTGCGGGGATCGAGGTGGCCACCCTGGGAAACAAGATCGGCGACATTTCATTCGCCATCGCCCGGATCGGCTCGCACGCGGGTTACAAGATCAACACTGAGTTCGGCGGCCACGGCGTGGGTCGTACCATGCACGGCGACCCCCACGTCCCCAACAACGGCCGGCGCGGCCGCGGGCTGCCGCTGCGGCCCGGCCTAGTGATCGCTATCGAGCCATGGTTTCTGGCGGGCACCGACAAGATCTACACCGACGTCGACGGTTGGACGTTGCGCAGTCGAGACGGCTCCCGCGGCGCGCATGCAGAGCACACCATTGCCATCACGAATGATGGGCCGGTGGTCCTCACGGCCCGCTGAGATGCGTCGAGGCCGACCGGCAAACGAGGCGGGCGTCTATAGGGCAGCGTCAAGCTCTGCACGGTGCCGTTCGATGTGGGCGACATCCGCCGCGAGAATATCGACGTGACCAGCAGCGAGGCACTGCATCTGGACGAGGTCGCCGGCTTCGGCTCCCGAAATGATGTAGTGCATCTGCCAGCGCTCCCGCTCAAGCACCGCGTCCAACAATCCGGTGCACAAGTCCCGTCCATATTGGTCTACGAAGCGTTGCAGGCGGCGGGGCTGGTCGGTAGACATGGTGTCCGGGTTGCTCGGGTCGGTGAGCGGCACGAACCGGTAAGCCGCCTCCGCCAGATCCCATAGCCGCGGTCCCGGCCCGGCCCAATCGAAATCGATAATGCCGACGATGCGGTCGCCCTGATAGATGCAGTTGTATGGCGCGAAGTCGCCATGGGTAACGACCTCTACTGGTGCGCGCACGCCATGCAGCCACCAGGCGTCAGGCGGCGGAACGAAGTCGACCGTGGCGTCATGGTAGCGACGTAGCAGCTGGGCCGCCTGATCAAGTACGGTGTCGGACCACAATCTCTCAGGCAGCGGATAGGCACCGGCCTCACCCTCGATGTAGCTGAGCACTTCCCGGCCCTGCCCGTCCACGCCGAGGACACGAGGCGCCTCGTCGAAACCCACCGTCTCAAGGTGACTTAGCAGCGCGTGTACCGCAGGCGTCCAGCGTCCGCTGCGGCGTCGAACCGTGTCGCCAACGCGCACTGGGGCAGATTCCCAGCCCCCTCGCAGCGTCACGCCGGCCACGTTGTCCACCGGGCCATTCCACCACTTTGCCGAAAGTGCGTGCGGCTGCGCTGTCGGCCCTTTGTGATGGTCCTAACCTCCGATGAACGCCAGGCGCCTCCCCAACTCCCGCAAGACCACACGCCAGCGGATGAGTGGTAAATCGCTACAGGCTCGGCACCGCGTCGCGGTTCACCTGGAGTGTGGTTCTGCGGCTTGGTCGGGTCAGCGTAGACGCTGACCCTGTCGCCAAGCAGAGTCAGCGCCGAGACCTGGCGGCGTCTTGAAACTTCCGGAGGCCTTCTTTGATCTTGCGCTGATTCTCTGGCTTGGACAGCTCGCGCTGTGCTACCTCAGCGAGCTTGATCACAATTGCGGTCTTGAGGAGGCCCTTGACGAGGCTCATGATTCTCCAGTTGGGAAGTCGGGGACAGTGCCATCGACGATAGCCGCCGCGTCCAACCCGCTAGCCCTCGCTTCTGCGCTTGTCAGCTCACCTCGCCGCCTTCCGAAACAGCAGCCGAAGATCGGGCGATATCGGTGAAGGGGAGTGGGCAGCAGTCGGTGGTGGCGCATGCTACGAGGTCGTCGCAGCCTGCGTTCAGGGCGACGACCAGAGTGTCCCGGATGATCTGAAGATCATTGATGCGAGCGTCGATCTCTGCAATTTTGGCGGCCGCATGAGCCTGCAAGCCGGCATCAACGTGACCGTGACGGTGGCGTCCGGTCTGCAGAAGATCGGCCACCTCATGCAAGCTGAAGCCGAGCCGCTGCGCCGCCTTGATCACCCGTAGCACCGTGACAGCTTCGGATGGGTAGAGCCGGTGCCCGCCGGGGCTTCGTTCGGGCTCGGCCAACAGCCCGCGTCGCTCGTAGTACCTCAGGGTCTGCTGATTCACCCTGGCTGCACGAGCGACCTGAGCGCTGCGCATCCCTGTTGACGTGTCAGTGGTCATTGCTCAGCTCCGTCCAGGCGGCAACGGCCTGACTCGTCAGTGCCTCCAGTACGTCGTGGCGGCTCGCCGGCACACCGGCTCGCAGCGCCAGCGCTGGTCCTTGGCCTGTTTCCTGCGTCAGCCGAGTGATCGAGAAGTCGAAGAATGAACAGCACGCCGTCTCCCGCGCCACGAGATCGGACACCTGGTCGTAGAGATCATCGACTCCGGCAAGTGTGAATTCGACCCGATGCTGGGAAATCCACCGTGGCGCCGCGAGCTGGCCTGCGAAGAGCCCGTCGAACTCAGTCACGCGCAGCGGTCGCGCTGCGGTGGGCAGCGTACAAAGGTTCTCAACAATCAAGCTCGCCATGCGTCGCCTCACTTCGTTCGATATCCAGTTTTTAGGCTAACCCTGTACCTAGGTACAAGATGCAAGCCGCAGTTTCTGCTAGCGGTGCGACACGTCGAGTGTTGTCTAACGAAATCTAAGGTTCGCGCTATACGGGCTGATACGTTCCGAGACGTGGATCCGGTACGGAATCCGTACGCCCCTGGAGCCGGTCAGCGTCCACCCGAGCTGGCCGGACGCGACGCCGAACTGGCCGCGTTCGACGTTGCACTGGAACGGGTAGAGCGCGGCCGGCCTGAGCGCAGCCTGGTGCTGACCGGGCTACGGGGCGTCGGTAAGACGGTCCTGCTCAATGCACTGCGGTCGAAGGCGTGGGATCGGGGATGGGGCACTGGAAAGGTGGAGGCTCGGCCTGACACCAGCCTCCGCCGGCCGCTCACCGGAGCAATGCATGCCGCCGTCCGAGAGCTGTCAGTGCGGCACCGAGCGCCGGATCGAGTGCGTGAGGTGCTGGCCACGCTCAAGGCCTTCGGGCTACGCAGCAACCCGCGCGGCGGCAAGCTGATCGAGCGCTGGACCCCGGCGATCGACGGTCCGCCGTCGGTCGGTCGGGCCGACTCCGGAGATATCGAGATCGACCTGCTGGAGTTGCTCACCGATGTGGCCAGCCTGGCTGCCGATGTCGGCGTCGGAGTGGCGATCTTTATCGACGAGATGCAGGACCTGACGCCTGCGGACGTCTCAGCGCTCTGCGCAAGCTGCCACGAGCTGTCTCAGACCGGTGCGCCGCTGATGGTCGTTGGTGCCGGGCTGCCGCATCTGCCCAGCGTGTTGTCCGCGTCGAAGTCCTACTCCGAGCGGCTGTTCCGATACGTACGCATCGACCGGCTGGACTCCGCTGGCGTGCAGCGGGCATTGCTGGCGCCGGCCGAACGAGAAGGTGCGACCTGGGCCCCCGACGCGCTCACGGCAATGGGTGCCACCTCGGGCGGTTACCCCTACTTCGTGCAGGCGTACGGGAAGGCCGCCTGGGACCATGCACCTGGCTCACCGATCACGGCTGCCGACGTTGCGGTAGCCGCGCCCGAGGCGGAGGCCGAACTGGCGGTTGGGTTCTTCGGCTCCCGATACGAACGTGCTACCCCTGCCGAGCGGGACTACCTCCGCGCCATGGCCGGCCTGACCACCGAACTCGCCCCAGATGCACCGGTCTTAACCACCGATGTCGCCGAGATCCTCGGCCGCAAGCCCTCCTCGCTGTCGCCTGCCCGGGATGCCCTACTCAAGAAGGGTCTGGTGTACTCCGCCGAACGGGGGACTCTGGCTTTTACCGTGCCGCATTTTGGTCGCTGGCTGCGTACCCACCCACCAGCGTGAATGCTCGGCAGTAGCGCTACGACCCTAAGAGACCTAGCTCAGGTTGGCCCGGCTTGCGGCCGGGAAGCGTTCGCGCACCGCCCGATGTATGGCATCAGGCTGCGGCTCCGCCGAAGCGATCGCCTCCTCGAGCATGCGAAGGGTATTAGCAGTCCCCACACCGAGGATCGGCTTGCTCGCAACGGTCGTCAGCACGTCGTGAGCAAGCAGCAATTCGATCGCCAGCAGATCCTCGAGCAGACCTAAGGCAGCGTCGGTCTTGCGTACGGTCAGTGGCGCGGCAGTGGCGTGATCTTCGACGCCAAGGTCCAACGGCGGGATGTCGAGGGTGCCCGGGGCGGCTAACTGCTTGAGTTCGGCGAATAGCGCCGCGGCCGCATAGCGCAGTTGCAGCCCGTACGCCGTGCCAGGTGGGCCGGTCAGCTGCCGGAAGAAGGCATCCCAGAGGTGGGCCAGCCGGCGCTCGCTGAGCTGTCCGACCTGGGCGACGGCGATCCGCAGTGCGTCGTAGGCGATGGCCAGCACCATGGGATGGAAGTTGCCGTTGCTGATCATGGTTTGATCCGGTGCGGAGGCCAGCGGATTGTCGTCGGAGGCGTTGAGCTCGACCGTTACGGCGTTCCGGGC
>DATLQP010000346.1:0-4021 GCA_035535155.1 Propionibacteriaceae bacterium | reverse complement strand
GGCAGGTCACCGTAGTCGTGCGGGCGGACTCGCTGGACGCCGGCATGTCCCGATATCTGATCCGCGAGATCGAGGAAACACCGAACGTCAGCGTCCGGCTGCGCACTGAGATTGTCGGCGGAGGCGGCGACGGCTGGCTCGACCACCTGGTGCTTCGCGATCAGCTGAAGGGAACCGAGGAAACCGTGGCCGCGGGAGGGCTCTTCCTGATGATCGGCGCTCATCCACGCACCGAGTGGCTGCCTCTCGACGTTGATCGAGACGAACAAGGCTTCGTCCTCACTGGAACCGATCTCCCCGCCGGCCGCGAGTGGCCGCTCGAACGGAGTCCACTCCTGCTCGAGACGAGCATGCCTGCGGTTTTCGCTGCCGGCGACGTTCGCTCCGGCTCTGGCAAGCGGGTGGCGTCGGCCGTTGGTGAAGGTGCCGTGGCAATCCAGTTACTTCACCGCCTCTTTGCCGCCGAACCGCAGGAATCACCTGTTCAGTCGGTCGGATCGGCTCGCCGTGGTGGAGGGCGCTGACCGCGACACCGGCGAACATCGCCCAGTCATGCGCACACCTGGAGTCACAGTTGATCAAGAAGCCACGAGGGTCCTACGCTCTTGGCGCCTGCCGCCGCTACTCGGTCCCGTAGCACCCGGTCCGCTGTGACGACGGTGACGTCAGCTCCGTCACCGACATCGACCTGCGCGATGACGGCCTCGACGATCGCATCATCCCCCGACCCCAGAGCGTGCACGGTGCGCAGGCGCCCGTCCAGCCCGGCCGAGTTGCCCTGCCTCGCACGACCCTCCAAGACCAACACGACCTCGTCATAAGGCAGCTCAGCAGTCAACAGCCGTTCTTGCAGCCGACGCGCAGCCCCCGCACGATCACGCCACCAACCGTCAGGGCGACTACCTACGACGTTCGCGCCATCCACGATGAGGATCCCCACTCGGACAGCGTAGGAGCCGACGGAAAGCATGCTCATGCTTATCCCATGCCGGAGTCGCACTTCGATGAATGGGTGGCTGAGCGGTACCAAGCACTTTGGCCGGAGTTGTTCCACCCTGCCGTGGTCGTCCCAGCCGTGGACTTCCTGGCCCGCCTTGCCGGGACCGGGCCTGCACTCGAACTCGGCATCGGCACCGGGAGGATCGCGATCCCGCTGAGCCGGCGGGGCGTCCGGGTGCACGGGATCGAGCTGTCCGCCGCCATGGTCGCCCAAATGCGGGCCCAGCCGGAGGCGTCCGGCATAGGCGTGACCATCGGGGACTTCGCAACCACGACGGTGGACGGAGTGTTCAATCTCGTCTATCTGCTCCGCAACACCATCACCAATCTCACCACCCAGGACGAGCAGGTCCGGACGTTTCGCAACGCGGCGGCGCACCTGACGGTGGGTGGCCTTTTCGTCGTCGAGAACTATGTTCCCGAGCTCCGTCGCCTACCCCCTGGCGAGACCACTCACGTCTTCACAGCGACGCCAACTCATCTCGCCTTCGAGGAGTACGACGTCGCACAACAGATCGCGGTTTCCCACCATTACTGGCTCATTGACGGCCACTTCAAGCATTTCTCATCACCACACCGCTATCTGTGGCCTGCCGAATTGGACCTGATGGCGCGGCCGGCCGGGCTGCGGCTGCGCGAACGGTGGAGTGGCTGGAACCGCGAGCCATTCACCAGCGAAAGCCGGGGGCATATCTCAGTTTGGGCAAAAGGACCTATTGGCTCAAGGTGTTGAGCGATCGGCGGCGTGAGACAGTTTGATCACTCAAATATCGAATACCAAGCACAGCAGGCCGACCATAAAGGGAGAGCGATGAATCTCGAGAAGGTCATCTTCGGCTTCTTCGTGCTGCTCGCGGCAACGCTCAACTTCGGGTTCTTCATCGGCGACATCGGTAATCCGGCTGTGCACAACGTCTACGAGCTGTTTGCGGCGCTCGCCGTCAGCTTGGTCGCCACCGTCCTGAAGTTCGGTGACCGCACCCAGATCGGCGCCGTGCACCTCGCCACCAGCCTGGTAGCCGATCTGCAGCTTGTTGCGGCCAGCGTCGTCTGGATCTGGGCCGAAGAAATCTCGGCGGACGGCCTCACCACCGTCTCCACGGCCAGCGTGGTGTCCCTGTCCGGCGGCGCTCTGCTGGCCAACCTGGTTTCGGTCGTACTGCTGGTGACCGAGACCGTCACGTTCCACCGCGGATGAAGCTGGTGCACCGATGAGCAACCCGTTGCTGATCTTCTGGGCTCAGCTGTTCGGCCGTCGCGGGCCTGTAAACCGCGTTGTGTCCCGCGCGCACATCGAGTCGTCGAGCCAGGCATCCTCAACCATCTTCTTGGTCATGCGGCGAATGCGTGCGCCGCTGATCATCCTCATCGTGATCTTCTCTATCAGCGTCCTCGGATTGACGTTGATCCCCGGTATCGACCCGAACGGCCAACCGGTGCGGCTCAGTATCTTCGAGTCGTTCTACTTCATGAGCTACACGGCAACAACGATCGGGTTCGGCGAGCTGCCGTGGCCGTTCACACCTGGGCAGCGACTCTGGGTCACCTTCTCGATCTACCTCTCGGTGGTCGGCTGGGCGTACGCGATCGGTTCTTTGCTGACGCTGATTCAGGATCGGTCGTTCCGGCAGGCGCTGGCGCTGCGACGGTTCACCAGCAAGGTGGCGCGGCTGCGTGAGCCGTTTCTGTTGGTGGCTGGCTACGGACGCGCGGGCGAGCTGCTCGCCAAGGCCTTCGACGAGCTCGGACAGCAGCTCGTGGTGATCGACGAGTCATCCGACAGGGTGGACGCCATCGAGCTCGGGTCATTTCACGCGGACATCCCTGGCCTAGCGGCCGACGCCGCCAATCCGCATCACTTGAGCGCAGCCGGTCTCGACCACCCATTCTGCGCCGGCGTGCTGGCACTCACCAACGACGACGAGACCAACCTCGCCGTCACGATGACAGCGGCGCTGCTCCGTCCCGACCTGCCTGTCGTCTCGCGGACCATCTCGGCCCAGATCGCGGAACGGATGCATGCCTTCGGGACCCCTGCGGTGGTCAATCCATTTGACCGGTTCGGCGAGCATCTGCGCCTCGCGCTGAACGCACCGGCGTCCTACCAGCTGCTCGTGTGGCTCGAGGCTGGTCCAGGCGCGGAACTGCCCGACCGCGGCCGTCCACCCACCGAAGGCCGGTGGGTGATGTGTGGATACGGTCGCTTCGGTCGGGAGGTCACCGCGGACCTGCGGGCGGCAGGCCTCGAGGTCACCATCATCGAACCGGCCGAGCTGGGGGAGTCTGAGCCAGGAGTGATCGTCGGGGATGCCTCCGATTCGGAGGTGCTGGCCCGGGCCGACCTCGCGGGCGCTGTCGGGCTCGTGGCCGGCACCGACAACGACACAACCAACCTCTCGATGCTTACTGCCGCGCGCCGCTTGAACCCCCAACTGTTTCTCGCTGCGCGACAGAATCGGCCGACCAGCGCGGCCCTGTTCGAGGCGATGCGGGTGGACGCGCTCCTAGTGCCAACCGAGGTGGTGGCGCACGAGGTGTACGCCCAGATCAGTACGCCGATGCTGTGGCGCTTCATCCAGGAGATGCCGGCGCGGGGCGACCAGTGGGCGGCCGATCTCATCCAGCAGCTTCGGCACAACTGCGGTCGCGAGCTCCCCGCCCTGTGGAAGGTCAAGCTGGACTCGGAGCAAGCGCCGGCTCTCGGCGGCTGGCTCGGGGAAGGCAAGGTCGTCCTGGGTGACCTGCTGCGGAGCCCCGAGGATCGAGAGCGGCGACTCCGGGTGGTGCCGTTGCTGCTGCTCCGGGACGGCACCGCGGTCCTCACACCCGACGGTGAGACGGTATTGGCCCGCAACGATGAGCTGTTGTTCGCCGGGCATGGCTCCGAGAGGCGAGAACTCGAGAGCACCCTGGTGGTCGACTCGACCGGAGCATACGTACTGTTCGATCAGCACATCCCATCGAGCTGGGTGTGGCGAAAGTTGTCCCGGAAGAAGCCAACGCCGAGCACGGTTGGTGACCG
>DATLQP010000345.1:0-4513 GCA_035535155.1 Propionibacteriaceae bacterium | reverse complement strand
CGCACGGAGCTCGCCGACACCGTCGATCTCGTTGTGGTCGGCGCGTACGCCGGGCGGGGTCGACGCCGAGGGACGTACGGCGCGGTTCTGCTGGCCGCCTACAACCCGGAAGAGGAGCTCTACCAAACGGTTGGCCGATGCGGTACCGGGTTCTCCGACGCAGAGCTAGCGGCGTTGCCGGCGAAGCTGGCGCCACTGACCCGGACGCAGCGGCCCGCACGTGTCGACTCCCGCGTTCCTGCCGACATGTGGTTCGAACCGAGCGTCGTGCTCGAGATACTCAGCGCCGAACTCACACTGTCGCCCAACCACACCGCCGGCTGGGGGCAGCTCAAGGATGACGCCGGGCTGTCCATGCGGTTCCCTCGCTTCACCGGACGGTGGCGCGACGACAAAGAGCCGCAGGACGCCACCACGACGGAGCAGTTGGTACAGCTGTTTCGAACGGCTCGCAGAATGTGAGGGAAAATTCTCAGAATCGCCCCCAGCGGAGCGTCCACCCGGAGCCCTGAGCGTGAGCCCAGGGACCTAACTCACGCTCGGGGACGATTTTGAGAAATCCTGCGATCTCCTTGTCGATTCGCGCCGCCACCGTTCGGCATACGAAGTGACAGCAGCCACAAGGGAGAGCCTCTCCCAGCAAACCAAGGAGCATCGCGATGGGATTCATCAAGTCCAGCCTTTTCATCTCCCTCGACGGCGTCATCGAGGCGCCCGAGACTTGGCACTTTCCTTACTTCAACGACCAGATGGGCGATGTCGTCAGCGAGCAGATGAGCAATACCGACGCCACCCTGCTTGGCCGTCATACCTACGACGCGTTTGCCAGCTACTGGCCGACCGCCGACCCCGGCGACCCAATCACCGGAGTGATGAACGGATCTCGGAAGTACGTTGTGTCGAACACGCTGACCGAGGCAACCTGGCAGAACTCATCCGTGATCAGCGGTGACGTGGCTGGCGAGTTGACCAAGCTCAAGGCTGACACCCGCCTCGGCACGACAGGCAGTGCCACCCTCGTGCGCTGGCTGCTCGAGAGCGGACTGGTCGATGAGCTGCACCTCCTCGTTCATCCGATCGTGGTAGGCCACGGCAAGAAGCTTTTCGCCGACGGCGCGACGGTGCCACTGAAGCTCGTGTCGTCGACTACCTTCGACACCGGCGTGGTGTACCTCATCTACGCGAGCGCCGACAACGCCCAAACCAGCGACACCGCTGACAACTGACCGCCATCCCGCGAGGAGACGAGCATGCGCTACATGGTGATGCATTACCAGACCCAGGAGATGGAGGACGGAATCCTTCCGTCGCCTGAGCAGCAGGCCGCCATCGGCGAGTACATGCAGGAGGCGGCGATGTCGGGAGTCCTCCTCGCGGGTGAGGGGGTCGCATCGAGCTCACAAGGCGCTCGGGTGGAGGTCAACGAAGGCAAGGTGCGCGTGATCGATGGTCCATTCGCCGAGGCCAAGGAGCTGATCGCTGGCTTCGCAATCCTCGAGGTGGACTCGCTTGCCGAGGCTGTCGAGCACGCGCGCAAGTTCGCGCTGCTCGTCGGCTCCGAGCGAGTCGACGTACGCCGGGTCGTCGAGTTTGAAGACCTCCAGCAGGACCCTGAGTAGGCAGCGCCAGACTCGACCGCCACAGCGCCGGATGACCGACCACCCCGAGACTTCTCCTCGTAAGCCCGAGGACGAGCTCGGCCAGCGGCTGGCGACGCTGTGGCGGGTCGAGTCTCCGCGCATGATCGCCCGGTTGATGCGACAGCTCGGCGACCTCGGGAGCGCCGAGGAGATTGCGCAGGACGCCTTCATGGCAGCAATCGAAAAGTGGCCGCAGGACGGCGTACCCGACAACCCGGCAGCCTGGCTGAGCACCACGGCGCGGTTCCTCGCCGTCGACCGGATCCGCCGGCGCGACACCCAGCGCGGCAAATACCACTTGCTCGCCGTATCCCAGCCGCAGATACTGGAGCCCAACCTCGACGAGATCGTCGACGGCGACCTGGCCAACGACCTGCTCGGATTGATCTTCATGGCCTGTCACCCGATCTTGTCGCCCGACGGGCGCTCCGCCCTCACCCTCAAGTTCGTCTGCGGCCTGAGTACCGAGGATGTCGCCCGGGCGTTCCTGACCCCAACGCCTACGGTCGCCCAGCGCATCGTGCGCGCGAAGCGCACCCTCGCCGCGGCGAAGGTACGGTTCGAGCTACCCCCGGAGTCGGAGCGGGCGGCACGCCTCGACGCCGTACGCGAGGTCATCTATCTGGTCTTCAACGAGGGCTACTCGGCCACCAGCGGCGAGCACTGGATTCGCAGTGATCTGTGCGCGGAGGCGCTCCGGCTCGGCCGCATGCTGGCCGCGTTGACGCCGTCTGATACCGAGACGCTGGGCCTGCTGGCGCTGATGGAGCTCCAGGCCTCGCGACTGCGGGCCCGCACCGGACCGGACGGCGAACCGGTGCTGCTGCTCGACCAGGACCGTACTCGCTGGGACCGCCTCCTGATCCAGCGCGGCCTGGCGAACATCGACCGGATCGAGCGGCTCGGCGGCACCGTCGGTGCGTACGCCCTGCAGGCGGCGATCGCGGCCTGCCACGCGCGGTCCACGGTTGCTGATGACACTGACTGGGAACGGATTACTGCGTTGTACGACGGCCTCGCCCGGATCAGCCCGTCCCCGGTCGTCGAACTCAACCGCGGAGTCGCGACCGCGCAGGCCTTCGGCCCTGAGGCGGGCCTCGCGATCGTGCTGCCATTGTTTGACGTCCCCGGCATGCGTGATTACCACCTGCTGCCTGCCGTAGCCGGTGACCTATTGTGCCGGTCTGGGGACCATGAGCAGGCCCGGGAGCACTTCCTGCGCGCGGCTTCGATGACGCGGAACAATGTGGAGCGGACGACGATGCACAACCGTGCCGCGGCGTGCGCAGCCCGACACACGACCACAGCATCCGCCGGATCCGTCGCCGGAACGGCTCGCAATCGTCGGACTCAGAAAGAGGGTCTCAAACCGATCGACGGGAGCCCTACTAACTAGCCGATGCGCAGCTGAACGCGATCCGTCAAGCTGCCCGAAGGCTGCCCCACACTGCCCGCGAGGCTGTCCTGGCCCCAATGGAAGCGGCGGACGATGCAGGGCGGGGCCGGCCGGTGCACGGCCCGTCACAGCTAGAGTGCGCTCATGGCCGTCCCGGTAATTCTGGTCGTTGACAAGGATCCGGATGCGCTGCGGGACATCGACAAGGAACTGAACGACCGCTATGCACGGCACTATCTCATCCGTGCCATGCAGTCGGCACTCCAAGCGCATGCGTGGCTGGAGAAGCTGTCGGCCGAGGGGAACGAAGTCGCGCTGATCCTCGCCGGACAGTGGCTCTCGGAGATGACCGGAAGCGACCTGTTGAACGAGGCACACCAGCTTCACCCCCATGCCAAGCGCGCGCTCTTGGTCGAGTGGGGAGGCTTCGGTGATCGCGCTACAGGTCAGGCGATCTTCGATTCGATGGCACACGGACGGATCGACCACTATTTGCTGAAACCGTCGCCGCCCCCCGATGAGCTCTTCCACAACACGATCTCCGGTTTGCTGCTCGAGTGGGCAGAGGCGCGGCGGGCCTTTCCCTTCACCATCCGGGTGGTGGGCGAAAGTTGGTCCGGGCGGGCGTACGAGCTCCGAGAGGCTCTGAATCGTTGCGCCTATCCGCACACCTTCTGGCTCGCGGACTCCAGCGGCGGCCGCTCACTGGTCGAGGCGGTCGGCAAGAACGCCAAGCTTCCGCTCATGGTCCTGCCCGATGGCAGAGTCTTGCAGAATCCCACAAACGCCGAGATCGCGATGGCATCAGGCTCAGCCGTCACGCCCGATCGCAGTGATTACGACCTCGTGATCGTCGGCGCCGGACCGGCCGGCTTGTCGGCCGCGGTCTATGGCGCTTCGGAGGGTTTCACCACTCTCGTCGTCGACGAAGGCGGAATCGGTGGACAGGCGACATCCAGTTCGCTGATTCGCAACTACCTCGGTTTTCCTCGCGGAGTCAGCGGTCGGCGGCTAGCCCAGGGAGCGTACGAGCAGGCATGGGTGTTCGGCGCGAGCTTCGCCTTCATGCAGCAGGTAGCTGATCTTCGCCGTGAGGACAATTGGCTCTCGGTCACGCTCTCCGACTTCGGCGTCGTACGTGCCCGTGCCATTGTGCTGGCCACTGGCGTGAGCTATCGCAGACTCGGCATCCCAGCGCTTGAAGACCTGAATGGCGCCGGTGTCTTCTATGGCGGACCAACTTCCGAAGCGCCCGCGCTAGCCGGCCGTGAGGTCTACATCCTCGGGGGCGCGAACTCAGCCGGGCAGGCGGCGTTGTACCTGGCCCGGTACGCCGGGCAGGTCACCGTAGTCGTGCGGGCGGACTCGCTGGACGCCGGCATGTCCCGATATCTGATCCGCGAGATCGAGGAAACACCGAACGTCAGCGTCCGGCTGCGCACTGAGATTGTCGGCGGAGGCGGCGACGGCTGGCTCG
>DATLQP010000344.1:0-2255 GCA_035535155.1 Propionibacteriaceae bacterium | reverse complement strand
GTGCACTACGGTCGCCATATGTCCGCCGCGATGTCGCGCATCTGCTCGCTGAAGAGGTCGGTCGGATTGGCATCATGCAAGAGCTGCCGAAGATCGGCTTCGAACGCTTCCCTGCGATCGCCGAACAGCTGGGGAGTCGAGCTGGAGAGCGAGAAGATCGCAGCAACGATCTGATCACTGGTGCGATTGACGGTGCGCCCAGGAATCTCGATCCGCTGCCGATCGCGAAAGCCGGCTGACCGGTAAATCTCCTCCTCGCGATTGCCCTTGCCGGGCGGCAAACCCGTGCCCCAGGGGCTGACCGATCCCAGATAGCGCTTCATCAGCTCATCGATCGCCGGACGCGGCGGCCTGGGATGGGGTAAGACGGCGTCACCGTCAACGCCTTGGTGAGTGGTCGCATGCACGTGTACGCAAGCGCCGCCGTCCTCCAGCATGCCGATCACCGTACGGGCGACGGGTAGCTGATCCATCCAGTGGAACGACTGGGCGAAGCTGATCACTTGAAATCGGCCCAGACCGCCGGGCAGCTCCTCGGCCCGCAACTGAAGCCACTGCGCGTTGCCGATTCCAGCCCGCACGGCCTGCCGCGCTGCTTCGGCAAGCATGTCTTTATCGGCATCGACTCCAGTCGCCTGGTCGAACCACGGTGCCAGTAGCAGTGTGAAGTTGCCGGGACCACAGCCGACATCGAGCAGGCGGCCTGAGCCGTCAAGCCCAAGCTCCGTCCCGAGCGCATCGGCGAGCGCGGTTGGGTAGCTGACCCGACCGCTCGCGTAGTACTGCGCACTTCCGGCGTAGAGCAACGGGTGCCAATGCAAGCTCGGCTCGGCCACGCGATCAGTATTGCTTGCCACAGAATCGCACCCGAGCTGCGGCTAGCCGCGGCCGACGGGGCGTAAATCCTCGGCGCCTCGCTCCGCTCGGGGGTGATTCTGACAATTCTCTACTGCCTTGGATCAGACAGACCGCAGCTGGAGTGGCAGTGTGCCAGTCGGCTGCAAGGTGATTGCCGCATGGACGGGAATCGAAGTCAGGGGCGTGTCCAGGGTGAATGCCTGCAGGACGGCGGCGATCACGATGGGGATCTCAAGCATGGCGATCTGCATGCCGATGCATCCCCGCGGCCCTGCGCCAAACGGCATCCACGCGCAACGGTGACCACCTGGAAATTGCCTGCTCGGTGCATCAAAGCGCCGCGGGTCGAAGACGTCGGGCTCGTGCCACACGGCCTCGGAATGGTGGATCCCCCACACCGATACCTCGAGCCAGGAGCCAGCGGGAATGTGGTAGCCGTCGAGGATCTCATCGTCGCGGGTGCTGCGGTTCATGCCGTAGGCACCCGGAAAAAGCCTCATGCATTCGCGCAGAAAGCGGTCGGTCCACTCCAGCTGGGCGACCTCTTCAGCAGTCGGCGGTCGCCCGTGCAGTCGTTCGGTGATCTCCTCGCGGAGTCTCATCTGCCACCCCGGCGTCAGGGCGAGCTGGGCGAGAGCACATGCGAGCGTCATTGCCGTCGTCTCCCGGCCAGCGATCAGGAATAGCAGCACCTGATTGGTTACTTCGGTCTCGCTGAGCCGGTCCGACACGTTCTCGGCGCCACGAGCAGCGAGCAGCAGGCCGAGCATGTCCACAGCGGATGCGTGTACCCGTTCAGCTTGCCGGTCGGTGATGATCTCGTCCACGATGCCGCGGACCTGCGCCAGCTCATGGGTCAGCCGCCTGTTGTGGAATGTAGGCAGCCAGCGTGGCATCGGGTGCGGGCTGACGGCGCGGCGCAGCAGCTCCTCGTTCACAAGACTGAAGCGGGTGAGCTCAGGGAGGGCGCGAGAAACGTCAGCTCCGAACAGGATGCGGCCAATGATCCGCGAGGTAATCCCCACCATCTCGGGGTAGAGATCGACGCTGCGGCCCTCGGATGCGGCGACCCGCCAGCGCTCGACGAGACGTTCCGACTCCTCGATCATGATGTGGACGTAATCGGTAGCGATGCGGCGCCGGGTAAAGATCGGCGCGAGAAATCGTCGCTGCCGATGCCAGCTTTCGTCTTCGCTGGTGAGCAGGTTCTCACCCAAGGCTTGGCGCAACTCTCGATAACCGGGCCCGTTCTTGCGGAACCGGTCGGGCTGGCCAAGGATCTCGGCCGCAAGGTCGGGTGAGGAGACGCTGTAGGCCGTGATACGCCACCCTGGCGGACCCGCGCTGATCCGGGCGAGTCCGCCAATCTCGCGGTTTGCACGTGAGATTGTGCCGAG
>DATLQP010000343.1:0-2281 GCA_035535155.1 Propionibacteriaceae bacterium | reverse complement strand
CTGACCAGCGGCCCTGTTAAGCGCAACCGCGTTGGCCAACGTGCCGCCGAACCAGGCGGCCAGGCCGAGGTCGTGCAGTAACCGTGAAGGAAAGTTCGGAACCACTTGTTCTCCTTATGTTCAGCTTGAATCTCCCGGCCTCGGGTACCCGCCGCCCGGATGATCAAACAAGGTCGCGGGACCGGCACCGGCAGCTGGCGACCCATCTTGTGAATCCGCGAGCCGCTCTCTTCGGCGTTCATCGGGGATACAGGGCCAAGCAGTGGAAGACCAATCCGCCGGATCTTGATGCCGAGATGAGGACGCGGACGCGCTGCTGCTCGGCCCGGTCAGTACGAGGGATTCGCCGAGGCCTGGCCCGACCACACGGTCGAGGACGATCCCGGTGCGGGCTTCATGCCAACGTGAAGAAGTACGTGGTGTCACGCACCTTGACCAACCTGTTCGGAGTCTGATGGGTACGCCCACTGAAGTCCCGCTGGTCATGGATCGCTCTACCCGAGCGCTCACCGTTGGTTACGACACCGAACGTACGGTTCACGTTGTTTTCAACATCAACTACTCTGCGCCGCTAACGATCTTGCCAGCCGCCACTGAGCGATAGACAAGGTAGGTCCCGTGGGATCGAGCTTGGCTTGCACGATCTGCAAAGAGCCTTACTTCGGCATGATCTTGAACGCTGGCGGACGGGTGGACCAGTTGTAGGTGCCCGACTTCCATTGGAACCGAACGGATCCGGAGGGCTAGCCTCTCTCCCGGGCTCCCGCTAGCGGCACGTCGATCACTTGCACGCTTGCCGCTGACGTCCCCGCGGGTGCCTTGATCGCGGTCTGGTTCGGCTTCGACAACACCAGCGCAACCGCACCGACGATCAACTCCGTCGATACGGCATGCGGCGCGCCGCCGTGGGCTCCTCGCCATCGTCGATCGCGTTGCCGTCTTTGCGCTCGATCGGCTCGACCGCACACGCGATCCCCTTGACCTAGTGCTGCCAGAGTAGTGAGTCCAGTTCACCCGCAGCAGAAGCGCATTCCCCTTGCGCTGAACGCCCAGCACGTCACCGTGGCCCACATCGGTAGCGTCATCGATGAGATGAAGTGCCGCACACCTTGATCATCAGCAGGACCGAGCCTGTTGAACCCTGATCGCTTCCCGACCGTTTGAAGTGCGAATGTTCTGAGTCATGAAGATCTCGTCTTTGAGTGGGTCCCAAGCGAAATCTTGCATCCAGTTACTGGTGCCCGGTGCCAGTGTGAGCTCAGGGTCGGGCATGATCTTGGCCTCCGCTTCCGGGTAGTGAGCGCGGCGCACGCAGTTCCTTGATCGACAGTCAGGCACGACGTACTTGGGATCTTGCTGTCATCTTCACAGCGTACGAAAGCGCTGACTAATCGCCGCTGTCTGCGTGATCTTGGGGCATGCGGTTGAGGTTGAGTGCGTTGTCGATCGCTCCCTAAAGCCCACGTTTGCCCATTGCACTACCACGGTAGGTATGCGGGATAGCTCGTCAGACATGTCGGATATCTCGACCTCAATTTCTGCCAAGCTCAGCCGTAGGTCGATCCAGATGTTTCCAGTCATGCCAGTCCGCCACCATCGCAGAGCACGATAAGACGGCGTGTCCGCGCTGCCATCGTTAGCCGAAAATCCAGCCCAGCAGGCCGAATGCGCCTAGGAAGATCACAATCGCAGTGATGATGGCGAGCACCAGGAGGGCGACGAGGACGGTGCCGCATCCGCTGCGGCGTTGCTGTGTCGGTGGCTGCTGCGGCGGTGGTTGAGTCATAGCGCTTTTTCTCTACGGTGGATGTAACCGACGTTAGTGCTTGGGCCCGGGATCGTCAGCGCGTCGGGTAGCACCATCGCGGCCGCGTCGACGATTGCCGGAGCTGGTTCGCGTAGGCCCGCATTGGTGTCTACGCAGCCGATGATCTTGGGTTTCGTCGTCCCAGCAACTGAAATATCAACAAAGCTGCTTGCCAGACCTCCTTCTCCAGCTGGTTCTCCTTCCAGATGCCGTACGCGGTCCCCAGCAGCACCGGCGGGACAGCCACCAGCCCGATCGCCCCGCTCACCGCCGCATCGACCCACTCGTGAGTTCGTTGGGCGGGGGCATCCCCCGACAAAAGATGATCATGTTATGACGGAGTCAACACCCTCTCTCTCGCGCCTCTCTCCCACGCTCGAGCTTGACGGGCTACTACTGGAGGGGCAGGCTCCCGAGAGCGTTTCTTGCTTTCAGGTTTCGTTTGGGCGTCGGGTGGCGTCGGCTACTTCTCCG
>DATLQP010000342.1:0-7593 GCA_035535155.1 Propionibacteriaceae bacterium | reverse complement strand
AGCGCCGCCTCCGCAATCGGCCGCTCGCGGTCCCGTGATCATCCTGATCGTGGTGTTGCTCTGTCTGACTGTTGGCGCAGTTGCCGGAATGGTCTTGCTGTTGCAGTCGGATCCCCGAGCGGCAGCATCGGGTGCTCCGGCGGCGTCCAATGGGTCTCATGCAAGCGTAGGGAAATCGGTGACACCGACCTGGGCGAAGGTTGGCTGCCAGGCGCCTCAGACCACTGATGACGCGGGTCATCCGGTGTACTACGAGCCGGGACAGATGTTTGACGCCAAGCTGAATACCGCCTGGCGATGCAACGGCGACGGCATCCGGCAGGTCATCATCCCAACCCTGAATTTGCATCTCTGACGGCTCCAAGACAGCCGAAATGCTGCCTTTCTGCTTCAGCTGTGACGCGAAATCAGGGTAACGAGTCAAGAATCAGCGTCACCGGGCCGTCATTGGTCAAAGCGACCTCCATATGAGCGCCGAACACGCCGGTAGCGACCTCCGCACCGCGCCGCCGCAATGAAGAGACGAAGGCCTGGATCAGGGGTTCGCTGACAGCTCGTGGTGCAGCGGCGCTCCACGATGGCCGGCGGCCCTTGCGAGTGTCGGCGTACAGCGTGAACTGGCTGACCACGAGGAGCGGAGCATTCTCCTGCTCGCACGATCGCTCGCCGTCGAGGATGCGGAGCGTCCATACCTTCTCGGCAAGCCGATCGACGGTGGCCGGCTGATCATCGTGCGTGATGCCCGCCAAGATCACTAGACCAGGTCGGTCGATTGCTCCGACCACCTCACCGGCCACCTCGACTCGCGCCGCGGACACCCGCTGAACCACCAAGCGCATGGTCAGCGGTCCAATCGCTCGATCACGGCCGCCAGTCTGTCACCTGCAGGGCGTACCCGATGTCAGGTACCGAGGTAGGCCTCGAGCTCTACTTCCACCAGATGAGCAGGATCGGCGAGCCGCGAAACCTCCACCATGGTCGCTACCGGTCGGATATGCCCGAAAAGCTCGTGATGGGCCCGCCCGACGTCCTGCTGAGCACCCATGTCGGTGACATACATGCGGGTACGCACAACCTGTTCTGTCGCGGCGCCGCCCGCCGCCCGCAGGGCGTCGAGAGCGATCGTGAAGGCGGCTAGTGCCTGCTGGTACGCGTCATCAGGATGAAGGACGCCGTCTGGACCGGTCGCTGTGGTGCCAGCGGTGATCGCCCAGTCTCCGGCGATGACTACTCGGGAGTAGCCATAGATCGCTTCCCAGGGCGCCGAGCCCGCGAATCGTCTGATCAACACATCGATACCCTCTGCCACAATGAAAGGCGATGTCCACCGAAATGACAGCCCGTTCGCTGTTGATCAAGATCACCTGCGGTGCCGAGGCAGCCGAGCGGGTCAATCAGGCGTGGACGGTCGCCGCGATGGGGGTCGCTGCCGGAGCCTCTGTGTCGGTCTGGCTCACCGGCGAGGCAGTGTGGTTTGCCGTTGCTGGACGCCAGCCTGATCTCGAGCTGCCGTACGCCACACCCGTCGCGGAACTGATCGAGACCGTTCGAGTGGGCGGCTCGATCACGGTGTGCACTCAATGTGCCGCACGGCGTGAGCTTGCGGTGGCAGACCTGGTCGAATCGGCGACGATTCAAGGTGCTGCCAGCTTCGTCGAGGCAGCACTGGCCGACAACGTTCAGGCCCTGGTCTATTAGGAAGCGTCAACTACTGCAGGAGGAGGTCGGTGAGCTGCTCGGCACTGATGTCACCGGGCTTGGCTCCCGTGGCAGCCGCGTGTCGACCCAGTAGGGCGAGCCGCTGATTGATCGGCGCTTCGAGTCCCGCCTGATGCGCGATGGCGACGATCTCGCCGTTGAGATAGTCCGTTTCAATATCGCCTGTGCCACGTCGCAACGACTGCCATGTCGATCCACCGACGGACTCGGGAACCCCAGGTACTGGCTTCATGGTGAAGCCCGCCTCACGCGCAGTGGTCTCCTCGGCCTCGCTGATGTAGTCAATACCCGCGGCCTCAAGCACCCGGCGGGCCTCGGCCTCGGCGCTCGCGACCAGCGGACGCCAATCTCCGTTGCGTGCGACCAGAGCCTGGAAGACGTTACCGATGTTGCTGATCAATTTGCGATACTTCCACGCCATCACGTTGTGGGGTAGCGGCACGTCGAACTGTGCCGCTGCAAGATCAATTGCCGTCTGTGCCAACACATGATCATGATCTTTCGCCGCGCTCGGCACCCGCCCGATGTGCAGGATGCCGGAACGCGGCGTGCTGCGAATGATCACTTCGCCCGGCACCAGATGGACGACCGGCATCCAGACGCACACCGCGTACACCCGCCGAAAATATCGATGGGCGGTGGCCTCGCCAGCGACGCCGTTGAGGGCAATGAGGATCGGTAGCCGCTCGCCTGCAGTTCCCACCGCATCGCCGTTCTGCTGCACCGGAGAGTCAGTCCAGCTGAGTAGCATGTCTCGGGCCTGGTGAGCCTTCGTTGCCAAGATCAGCACGTCATCGACATCGAGCTCGACCTCCTCCGGACCGCGGATCGCCATCAGCTGCTGGGTGACATCTTCATCCGGCGTCCGCAGCCGCAGTCCACGCGCTCGGAGGGCGGCCAGATGATCGCCCCGGGCCACCAGCACAACCTCCTGTCCGGCCAACCCGAGACGACCGCCGATGGCACCGCCGACCGCTCCTGCGCCGAGAATGATGTAGCGAGGCATGCTGCCCACCGTAACCTGGCACAGTGGTGGGGACATGGAGTTGAGGCTGCGCTTTCGTGATCTTGAACCGGCCGACCTGAGTGATCTGGACTGGTCAGGCGGGCCGGAGCACATCCGTGCGGTGGCTGAGGCCCTCGAGGCCTCGTACGCCGGAGAGGTCGCGTTGGTGGTGGGCTGCCTGCCGAACGACCGGCTGGTCGCTATGGGTGGCGTGGATTTCCGGCCTTCAGAGGATGCCGGCAGTATCTGGATGCTTGCGGTGCATGAACGGTTCCAATCCCTGGGCGCCGGAACTGAGCTGATCGCCGCCTTGGAGCGCAAGATCATTGATCATGGTCGACCCCTGGCTAGGATGCTGGTCGAGCACGATAACCCTGGAGCTCGGGCGCTCTATGAGCGTTTGGGCTACTCCGAGGCGTGGGCGACACTCGACAGCTGGCCGGTAGCAGGCGGAAAAACCTACGTGACCGCCTGCACGATCATGGAGCGCAGCTTGATCGGGGTCCCCGGCGACGAGGCCGCACCCGACTAGACTCCCAGCCATGTCGGTGTCCTTCACCTTCGCCGCACTGCTGATCGGCGGTGTTGCCGCTCTCGGTCTGTTGCTGCTGATCTCGCTGATCATGCTCATGGTGCGCTCGACGAGCGCCCGGTCCGGAAGCTGAGCGCATGTCGTTCCAGCCCTCAGAGGATCTGCATCCGGACCTAGCACCCATCGCTTGGATGATTGGTCGCTGGGAGGGCAGCGGGAAGGCAAGCTATCCCGGCACCGAGGACTTCGACTTCGGCCAGCAGATCGACTTCGCTCACAATGGCGGAAATTACCTGCACTACTTGTCTCAATTGTTTGAGGTCAACGACGAGGGGATGGCGATCCGGCCGCTAGACATGGAGACCGGATTCTGGCGGCCGCAGCCTGATGGAGGGCTCGAGGTCGTGATGTGTAAGCCAGCTGGATACGCCGAGGTGTGGTACGGATCGATGACCGGGTCGAAGATCGAGCTGGCGACCGACGCTGTGGTGCGTACGGCCTCGGCGGAGGACTATTCAGCGGGGCAACGGCTCTACGGCAACGTTGCGGGAGAATTGTTGTGGACCTTCGACAAGGCCGCACATGGGCATCGCTTGCAGACCTACATGTGGGGACGGCTCCGGCGCGTGTGATGCAGCGGCGAGGGCCTCATCTGTTGTGCATTCCTACGATGGCAGACAGACGGGAAGAAATGCATTGACGGGAGTGCTGAAGCGACCATGAGTGCGGTGGTGGCCCAGACCGGGCCGGATATCGGTGTGGCTTGGCATTACGGCGACCCGATGCGTGAGCAACGACTGCTGGATGCCGGGGACGGTGTCGTCGACCTGTCGCACCGCGGTGTCATCACGGTGACCGGGCCCGATCGCCTCGGCTGGCTGCACTCGTTGACCACGCAGTATCTCGAGGGTCTCGAGCCTGGACGCGGCGTCACCACATTGGTGCTCTCGCCGCACGGCCACATTGAGCACGTGCTCTACGGCGTAGATGACGGCGAGACTTTCTGGGCGCACACCGAAGCCGGCACCGCTGCCGCACTGATCGGCTGGCTGGATCGGATGCGTTTCCTGATGCGAGTCGAGGTCAGCGACCGAAGCGAGGACTACGCAGTCGTGTGGTCCGCTGCAGATCTGGCCAGCGATTATCTCGTACGGGTCGGCCCCGACTCCCTGCTGGGACGAGAGCTCTTCGTGCCCCGTAGTCGGCTGGACGAGACCATGAACCGGGCCCCACGAGCGGGCACCTGGGCCCTCGAAGCCCGCCGAATTGCCGCCGGGGTGCCCCGGATCGGTCTCGACACCGACCACCGCACGATCCCAAACGAGATCGGTCTGCTTGGCGTTGCCGTTCATCTGGACAAGGGGTGCTACCGGGGTCAGGAGACTGTTGCTCGGGTGCACAACCTCGGACGGCCGCCGCGCCGACTCGTACGGCTGCACCTAGACGGCAGTGTCGATGCACTGCCAACGCCAGGCGCAGAGCTAGAGCTCGATGAGCGTGCGGTTGGCTTCGTTGGCGGCTCGGCGCGGCACTTCGAGCTTGGCCCGATCGCGCTGGGGCTAATCAAGCGCGGTACGCCTCTTGATGCTCAACTGATGGTCGACGACATCGCAGCAGCCCAGGAACCTCTGGTCGATCCAGAGGTAGGTCTCCACGTACGCCCCACCCGCTGACCCCAACCCCGATGCCGTTACCGGAACCTGCGCGGAGGTAGCTCTCCGACAGCGAGCGACGGCCTAAGTCAGGCTCCCAATGCGGAGAGGGTCTCCTTGCAGGGGCGGATTTCGCCGACCCGCTCGCCGGCACCGAGCACTGCTGCGCTGGCATGATCATCGAGGGTTTCGTGATCAAATCCCAGTCGCCTGAGTACGCCGGCCATGGCCACGGGACGGCCGCGGGGATGTCCATCACTGATCTTGATCGCGATTCCGCGGCCATCCGGTAGCCCAACCGCGTAGACCGACTCCGCGCCAGCCTTGGCAATCAGACCGGGGATTGCGCGATGTAGTTCGAGCTCGTCACGCCGCGTGCCTGAGACATATTCCGGATGATTTCGGATCGCCGTCGCCACCTGTAGCTCCGCACCGTCGGAGGCGCTGGCAATATGCCCGAACGCGCGCGCCAGCGCGTACAGCGAGATGGCGTACAGCGGAGCGCCGCAGCCGTCGATCGCGACATTGGTTGCCTGCTCATGGGCAAGATCATCGATGGCCTGCACGACCGTCAGCTGCGTCGGATGATCGGGATCGCGGTACCTCGTAATGTCCCCGCCATTCAGGACAGTCGTTCTGATCATTCCGGCGTGCTTGCCCGAGCAGTTCATTGCCAGCGGCGACTTGGCGTCACCGTTGCGGATCGCCTCTTCTCTCGCTTGCTGATCGAGGGGCCATTCGGCAGGCATCTGCAATGCGGATTCGTCAAGCCCCGACATGGCCAGAATGCGGCGCACGCCGTCAAGCTGGAACCCCTCGCCCGAGTGTGACGCGCAGACCAGCGCCAGCAGCTCCTCGTCAAGATCAAGACCAGCTCGCAGCATGCCGACTGCCTGCAGCGGTTTGTTCGCACTGCGCGGGTACATCGGAGCGAAGTCGGCGCCTACCGAGGAGGCCAGACTGCCGTCCGGGTTGGTGATCGCTATGCGTCCCCGATGAGCGCTCTCCAGGAAGCCGTTACGAACAACTTCGACAAGCACTGGGTCCGATTCGAAGGGGCTGACCACGACCTGACACTACGCCCGACCATCTCGAATTGGCCCCAATTTTTGCGGTGGGCGAACGCACTTTGGCATTGTGACCCGACGGGCCGCGCGACCGCCTAATCTTCTCGGTGTGGACTGGCATTCCTACGACGCTGCTTTGTTCGACCTGGACGGCGTGCTGACCCCGACCGCTGAGGTGCACATGCGGGCATGGCGGCAGCTCTTCACCGACTTCTTGGCCAAGCGTGGCATTGGCCAGCCATACCTCGAGAGTGACTACTTCGACTACATCGACGGCAAGCCGCGTTACGACGGCGTACGCGCGCTCCTCGCCTCGCGCGGCATCCAGCTCGCTGAGGGAGATCCCAGCGACGGCCCCGAAGTTGAGACCGTGTGTGGCCTCGGCAATCGGAAGAACGAATTCTTCGCGGCTGTGCTCCGCGACGAAGGCGTCCGACCCTACGCTGGGTCGGTCCAATTGCTTGATCATCTCGCCGAGTACGGCACCAAGGTGGCGGTTGTCACGTCATCCCGCAATGCGACGGCGGTACTGGACGCAGCGGATCTGCGGTCCCGGTTCGGCGTCGTCGTGGATGGCAATGTCGCCGCCGACAAGGGCCTTAACGGCAAGCCCTCACCAGACACCTTCCTCGCCGCTGCTAAGGAGCTCGGCGTGCCGGCAGAGCGCGCCGTGGTGTTGGAGGATGCCGTTTCCGGTGTCGAGGCGGGACATGCCGGCGGCTTCGGGCTCGTGGTCGGGGTGGATCGTGGCGTCGGGGCGCAGCGGCTGACCGAATCGGGCGCTGACGTCGTCGTTGCTGATCTTGCTGAGCTGGCGTCGTCATGACCCGCCGCAGTTCGGACAATCCAATCACCGCGGCCGACCCGCTCGACCGCAATCGTTTTCCGGTCGACGAGTGGAGGTTCACCGAAGCCGAGTACAGTGCAGATGATCTTGGTGTCACCGAGTCGCTGTTCGCGGTCGGCAACGGTTATCTCGGCATGCGGGGCAACGTCGAAGAGGGCCGGGAGACCTTCACGCACGGCACCTTCATCAACGGCTTCCACGAAACCTGGCCGATCCGGCATGCCGAGGAGGCCTTCGGCTTCGCGCGGACTGGCCAGACCATTGTCAACGTGCCTGACAACAAAACGATCAAGCTCTACGTCGACGACGAGCCGATGCTGCTGTCGGTAGCCGATCTTGAAGACTATGAACGCTCGCTGGACTTCCGTAACGGCTTGTTGTGTCGCGACATCGTCTGGCGGACTCCGGGAGGCAAGCGCGTGAAGGTGTCCTCTACGCGTATGGTCTCCTTCACCCAGCGGCATCTGGCGATCATGACCATGGAGGTCACGATGCTGGATGCCGAGGCTCCGGTGGTGATCTCCTCACAAACACTGAACCGCCAGGACGGCCGCGACGAGTACCACGTACGATCCCACGCGATGGGCACCGGGGCAGATCCACGCAAGGGTGCCGCCTTCGAGGCGCGGGTGCTCGAGCCGCAAAGTCATTGGTGGCAAGATCAACGGATCATTCTCGGCTACCGCTGCGCCAACTCCAAGATGACCCTGGCGGTCGGAGTTGATCATCAGATCTACACCGACAACGACTATCGCACCTTCACCAGCGCC
>DATLQP010000341.1:0-3112 GCA_035535155.1 Propionibacteriaceae bacterium | reverse complement strand
CCGGAAGCCCGTACCTCCGCTCACACCCGGGTGGGTCATCGTTGATGGACTGCCGGTGTTTCATCGTTTTTGCCTCGACGCCGGCTCTGATGCGGATGCGATGGTGCATGTCCACGGATTTGGCATCTCGGGGACCTATCTAGAGCCCACGGCGGCTCTTCTTGCGCCGCATTACCGTACGTTCGTACCCGATCTACCGGGGATGGGACGCAGTATTAGGCCTGAGGGAGGACTCGACTTACCGGGTCTGGCGAAGGCGCTGATGTCCTACTGCGACGCCGTCGGAGTCGAGCGGCCGACATTGGTCGGGAATTCGCTCGGCTGCCCGATCATCGTCGAGGTTGCGACGACCTTTCCCGACCGAATCCAGCGCGCGGTGCTCGTCTCGCCGGCCGGCGGCCCTAACAACCAACCATTGGGCCGCGCAATTGGACAAATGGCGATGGACGGGCTGCGTGAGCCGCCCTCCATGTTGCCCATCGCAACACGCGACTACCTCCGGTTCGGGGTACTTCGAAGTCTGTCGTTGTTCAGGGCGATGACTCGCTATCCGACACTGGAACGCCTTCCGCATCTTGTCGTTCCTACACTCGTGATCGCCGGTTTGCGTGATCCACTTGTCCGGATCGCCAATGCCCCACGCTTCGCCGTTCTGCCTCACGTCGACGCAGTTAGCGTCCCCGGTGCACACGCACTCAACTACAGCGATCCGCAGCTGATCGCCGAGCTCATCGAGGCCTATATCGCCGGTGAGCCGCTCGCGACCCAGACCGGGCGGAGATCTGTCGTGGCTGCCGTCAGCGTTGATGGCAACTAGCTACTTCGACCTGAAATAGCCCTTAACCACCACAAATCGGAAGGGACGCCTGCCGCCCCACCCACAAAGATCAAGAATCAAAGTGCTCTCTAATGGAACTTCGAAACGATCAGGTAGGTCCCAAAGAGCACGATCAGCGCTGCGATGCCTAGCGAGAGATGCCCAGCGAGACGGTCGCGGTACCGGAACGGCCCTCATTCGATTTGATCTTGGCAGCCGAGACCAAACGGATGCCGCTCGCCAGCAAGATGGTGAAGATCGCCGACGCCGCTATGGAGACGACAGCCACGATGGCAAAGGCAGCCCAGTTGACGTGTATCAGGCGGCCCTCTGGCGTTGCTGGCAATCGGCATTTCCTGATCAAAGGCCAGACCTGGGCTCGGGTCGCAGGCATGATCCTCGCGGGAATATCCGCGCTACTCAACTTCGTGTGGCTGCCGTACTCGCCCTGGTGGGCACTCCTGATCATCGGCATTGACATCCTCGTGATCTGGGCGCTGGCGAATTATCATCGCCAGCCGGCACCGGAGGGTACGAGGGCTGCGGGCCCCAGGGGTCGAGCCGGCTGGGAAGGCCAACTCTTGGGTCGACGCTGCTCGCATCCCAGACTGACCCCGATTCACCCAATCTGGGGATGCGACGGCTTCGCTCCCCTTCTTGGATCACACAAGGATAGGGTCAGAAACCGAGTCAACGAACGACAAGGGCTACGACGGCAAATTCACAGGTGATCACGCATAACGGCCAGCAAGGCGCGCAGAGCCGATCATTTGGCCGAGGAAGGGTGATCTTGTGACAGCGGCGACCGCACCAGAACGGACCGCAAAGGCTGCGGGCGGAGTGTTGATCACGCTGGCGTCGGCGCAGTTTCTTATGACGCTGGACAGTTCGGTGATGAACGTGTCGATCGCGACAGTCGCGAAGGACGTGGGCACCACGGTCACCGGCATCCAGACCGCGATCACGCTATACACCCTAGTAATGGCCTCATTGATGATCACCGGCGGGAAGATCGGTCAGATTTGGGGCCGCAAGCGGGTGTTCGCGATCGGTTGTGTGATCTATGGGTGTGGCTCGCTGCTCACCGCGCTCTCTCAGAGCCTGGCCATGCTGTTGATCGGCTGGTCGCTGCTGGAGGGAATTGGCGCCGCGCTGATCATGCCTGCGGTAGTCGCGCTGGTCGCCTCGAACTTTGGGCGGGCTGATCGTCCCCGGGCCTACGGCCTGGTCGCTTCCGCCGGCGCGATCGCTGTGGCTGCGGGGCCGCTGATCGGCGGCCTGTTCACCACCTACGCCTCCTGGCGGTGGGTGTTCGTCGGTGAGGTACTGGTCGTATTGATCATCCTCGCCTTGGCCCGGCGGATGGACGACACACCCGCCGATAAGACCGCGCGTATGGACATCGTCGGAACCGTGCTGTCGGCGCTGGGCCTCGCCCTCGTGGTGTTCGGCGTGCTCCGTTCCGGCACGTGGGGATTGATCCTCCCGAAGCCGAACGCCCCCGAAATTTTGGGTCTCTCCCCGGTGATCTGGCTCATCTTGATCGGAGGTTGCGTACTGGCCGGCTTCCTTGGCTGGGAGCGGCGGCGGCTCGGTCGTGGTGAGGGTGTGCTGATCGACCCCGCCATGCTGAACAACAAGCTGCTGCGCGGGGGCCTGGTCTCCTTCTTCTTCCAATACCTCCTGCAAGCGGGCCTGTTCTTCGCGGTACCGCTGTTCTTGTCGGTCGCGCTCGGGCTGTCGGCCATCGCCACCGGCGTCCAACTGCTTCCGCTGTCTATCACGCTGCTGCTCGCCGCAGCCGGAGTGCCGAAGGTCTTCCCGAACGCATCCCCACGCCGCGTCGTGCGGGTCGGTTTCCTGTCACTCCTTGCCAGCCTGGTCATCTTGATCGCGCTGCTCGACCTGGGCGCCGGACCAGAGATCATCACCTGGCCAATGCTGCTTGCCGGGCTCGGTATCGGGGCACTCGCCTCGCAACTCGGCGCCATCACCGTCTCCGCCGGGCCCGACGAACAAAGCGGCGAGGTCGGCGGGTTGCAAAACACCGTCACCAACCTCGGTGCCTCCATCGGCACCGCACTCGCCGGCGCGGTCCTGATCTCAGCGCTCACCGGATCCTTCATCGCCGGCATCCAAGACAATCCCGGCATTCCAGAAGAGGTCAAGTCAAACGCGCAAGTCGAACTGGGGAACGGCATTCCCTTCATCTCCGACACAGACCTGCGCAAAGCACTCGAGGATGCAGGGGTGCCAGCTGCCGAGGCTGACGCCATCGTCGAGGAGAACGAGCAA
>DATLQP010000340.1:0-5780 GCA_035535155.1 Propionibacteriaceae bacterium | reverse complement strand
CCAATGGCAAGCTGAGTCGGGACTACTTCGCCCAGGGTGCAGGAAACGTACGACCAGATCGGATGTTCAATCCCGGCGTGATCTTCGATGCCGGCCTCAAGGACTGGCTGGCCTTCCTCGAGGGCGAGGGCTTTGCCACCGATACCGGGGTGAAGCCAATCGATCCCAGCGACTACAACGCGCCGTCGATTGCGATCGGGAATCTTGTCGGTTCCCAGACGGTGACCAGAAGAATCACCGCCGTGAAGCCGGGCTCGTACGCGACCACGATTTCCGTGCCGGGGGTGACGGCGACGGTGAGCCCCTCCGTGGTGAATTTCACCAGCGCAGGACAGACCGAGACCGTCGAGATCACCTTCAGCCGAAAGACCGCTCCGTTGTCGGAGGTCGTCTTCGGCTCCCTGAAGTTCGCGGGCGTAGGCACGCTCGCGCGGTTGCCTATTACGGTGGTGCCGCAGGCGGGCGACGCGCCGAACATGGTGGCCGGCGCCGGAGCGAGCGGTTCGGGCTAACTGAGCAGATCTAAGCCAGGCCTTTGATGGCAAGGTGTTGGGGCCTGCCGTCACTGGTGGATCAGCTCAGTTGGTCCGAAGACTCATCAGCCAAGCCAACAGGTATGAGCGGCTGTTCCCGTCGTCAATCCACTTGTCGTCCAGGTTCTCCGCTGCGGCAAGCGCGGCCTTGCGCTGCTGCTCACCCGCTAGCGCGGAGTACATCAGCAGGTAGTCGCCGAACTTCTGGTCGAACGTCCCTCCGGTCGCTTCTGCGACATTCGCCTCGATCCGCGCCGGGTCTCCGGCCAGGTAGGTCGAGGAAGGGCTCATCGGGATGACCAGGATGCCCAGCATCGCGGCGGGTTCCGGTGAGAACCAGGTGGCGTAGTCTCGCTTGCCACCCCAGTTGAGGGGGACGATCTTGTGCCCGTATCCGGCGTAAACGGGCTGCGAGGCATCAAAGTTCGTCCAGTACGCCAGGCCCGAGTGCGCCTCGCTGGATAGCATCCAGGTCGCCTCGGTTTCCAGGTTGGCATTGCCGCTGGCCTTGGCCCACAGCGCCAGTCCGGTCCATGCAGTAACCGCCTCCGAGCTCGACTCCTGGTTGTTGCCGTCCGCGAATGGTGCGGTGCCTGAGGCCCAGGAGTGGCCGGCGTACGCGTCAAAGGTGCGACGATCCGGGAAGTCCGCCCGCTCCGCGCCGCCCCCGCCGCCGTTGGCGGACGAACCGATGTCGGCAGCGATCAGGTTGATCACCGGCGCGTACTGCTTGGCCAAAGCGGGGTCGCTGGCGGCCAGCACACCGGCTGCATAGAGGAAGTAACCGTAGTGGAAGTGGTGATCGTTGAACTCCTCCGAGCCGAATGACGGCGTCATCCCCACCACACCCTTTGCCTGCTCGTCGTAGACGAAGCAGAAGGCCTGGCGTTTCGCGCAGCCCTGCGGGTCGGTCCATTGACCGAGGGTCTCGGCCAGCTTGCCCTTCAAATCTGCAGCGGGCTGCTCGGCCTTCAGCTGCACGGCTAGCTGATAAAGCATCGCGGCACGATAGAGCGCCTTGCCGCCAAAGTAGGTATCGGCTGGGAAGGCCGGCAAGTCGGCAGCATCCTTGGCCAGCTGGGCGCTGAGTTCCTTGCGCTGCTCGCCATTGAGATTGCCGAGGTCGAGCGAGGAGCTGGGCTGGTACGCGGGGGAGTCCCAGGACAGCTCCGAGCCGGAGCACAACTTCAGCGTGCCGTAAATACTCGGGTAGGTACCGAGATCGCAGTTCATGCCGAATGCGAGACCCTGCTGCTGGTGGGGCATGGCGGCAAAGGCCGTGTCGCCGTCTGCCTCGTAGGTCAGCGTGGTGCGCACCTGATCGCCGTCCATGCTGTAGTCGAGCGCGCCGCCTGTCACCGCATGGGTTGCCAGCTCGGAAAGCTTGTCAGCGGAGCCGCCCGCTGGGACGACGAACCACGTCGTCGTTCCTCCTTTGTCGAGCTTGACCGTGCCACCGGACACGCTGCCACCCTTGACCACGAGCCCGTACGTCACCTCCCCGGCCTTGGCGGTCAACGCATCACCGGTCTTTGCGAATTGGAGTGCGCTGTTGATCTCACCGGCCACGGCGGCGGTGTAGCTGACGAACGGCGAACCTTGGGCGATGCGAGTGTGGCCGAGCACCTTGCCGGCGCCGTCCAGGGAATCGATGGTCACCGTCAGCGTGTCGTACCCGCTGACCCGCGCGTCGGCGGCGCCGACGTCCACGGCTACGTCGGGCTTGAAGCCGCCGCTGATGTTCTTCTCGCTGGTCACAACGGCGGGCTGGCCGAAGGCGAAGCCGGAGCTAGTGAGCCCAAATGACAGGGGGAGTGGGAAGACCGGCTGCGGCTTGTCGCCGAAGACCAACCCAGAGAACCAGCGGTTCGTCGGCGGCAGGAGGCCGTCGGCGAGCCGCTTGGCGGCGAGGTCCTTGATCGTTTTGTGCACGATGCCGTCGACCAGCGGATCGACTTGATCTTGGCCGAACACTTCTCCGGCGGATGCCTCGGCGCCTGAGTCAGGGCCCGCGCCGCGCCTCTCAGGACTGCAAGCTGTCGTGCTGAGGGCGACGGCAAGCATGGCGATGAACCCCAGCATCAAGGTCGATTTGACGCAGTTTCGGAAGATCAGAGACATCATCTCAGTCCGATCTGTCGGAGGAAGTCGAACGCCATATCACTGACGCCGGCTAGCGGGCCGTCGTCACGCAAGTGCAGCGTCGCGACAACCGGGGTTCCGGATTTGGTCAGGTTGCCGAGGTCACCCGTCGTCAATTCCGGACTGTCTAAACGCACCTTGGTTGCGGCTTGGCCGTTCTCGGTGGCCACCTCGATCGTGCTCACGGTCCCGGAAATGCTGGCGTTGTTGGGGAGCAGGATGGTTGCCTGGGCCCCCTTGGCCACCCGTCCATAGTCGCGCGGGCTGAGCAGGTAGCGCGCGTCGACGTACTGGGAGTTCGTAATGGTGATCTTGGCGAATGGCTCGCCGCCTCCGAGGGAGTTGCCGAGCCGCGCCTGGAGATCGCCGACTTCGCCGGCGACCGTGGCACGGTAGGTAAGCGTGCCCTTCAAGGTGTCGACGTCGTAGGCGTCCGAGCTCTGGATCTTGAGGCCATTAGCCACGTCCTGCTGGAGGGACACGCTTTGAATGGTGAAGAGCTTGTCACCTTTGGCAACGGAGTCGCCGTCGCGCACGTACTGCCTGGTCACTGTGCCGCCGTACGCGGCCCCGACGTTGTACATGTCGGCGTTGATCGTTGCCGACAGGCTGGCGGCTTTGGTCTGGCGTTGGTTGAAAATCAATGCGAGAACGGCGACGAGCAGAAGGACGCCGAGCAATCCTGCAAGCAGGCGAAGGCGATTGATCCAGGTCATGACGAAACGACTTCTCTCTGATGGTGTGGCGCGGTCTCCGGCGAGAGGTCGCGCGCGGCGGCGGGCTCGTCGGTGTGCTGCAGCCCGAGCGTCGATTCCAGCTCAGGCGGGACCGCGACTGTGGTCATCCGTTCGGCTGGCTCGGCGCGCTCGCGGGCCCGGGTGGCTCTCGGCTTCGGGTGTTTGATGCGCCGGGCCTCACGGCAGGCGACGATCATGAAGCTGCCCAGGATGAAGGTGTTGGTGACATTCCAGGCGGTGGCCAAAGTGAGCTGACTGTTGCCCATGTCACGCCAGATGGCGATTGCGGAGCTGAGCAGCAAGAAGACGAACACCACTATCTGCGGAATCATGAAGTTGAACGGCGAGGACGCCTTCGACGTGCTGCCCGTCACATGCCACTTCTGTTCCTTGCCGGCGAAGGCGTTGACCAGGGCTTGCGCGTAGATCGGGAACGACACCGCGGCCAACATCAGTACCTCCCAGCGGAACGATCCGAGGGTGTAGAAGGCGAGCAAGATCTGCATGAGGTAGAAGCCGGCGTAGAACGTCAACCACGTCGTCACATCGATGCTCAGGTTCACCGGCCGCAGGTCGAAGAAGATCTCCAGCGGCGGCACCAGCAGCAACAACGCGGGCGCGATTCCAGTCAAGTAGTGGGTGGCGGTGACCAGGTACATGATCCGCTGATCGGTGGTCAGCTTGCGGCGTGGGCTCAGCGGGTTGTGAGTGAGCATGATCTCGAATCCGCCCGTGGCCCAGCGCAGCTGCTGCTTCGTGTAAGCCTCGATAGTCTCCGGGGCGTCGCCGACTGCCAACGTCTTGGGGATGTAGATCGTCTTCCAGCCCCGCTCATGCAGCATCAGTGAAGTCCAGACATCTTCGGACTTGGAGTCGGTATAGATGCCGCCGATATCGTTGATCGCGGCTCGGCGGAAGATCACGTTGGTACCGACGCAGAAAGCCGCGTTGAAGTGGTTACGGCCGGGTTGGATGAACTTGTAGAAGACTGCCTGCATATAGCCCGCGCCGCGGGACACCATGTTGATCAGGTTGCCGTAGGTCTGCGGCGTCTGTACGAAGGCAACGTTGCTGTTGACGAAGAACGGCACGGTTTCAACCAGGAACTCAGGCTTGGGTACGAAGTCCGCGTCGAACACGCAAAAGAATTCCCCTCTGGTGATGGACAGCGCGTGGTTGATGTTGCCGGCCTTGGCGCCGTTGCTGCTGAGCCTTCGGACGTAGTGGCAGCCAAGCTCCTCCGCCAGCGCCTGCACATCGTCGGAACGGCCGTCGTCCAAGATCCAGGTGCGGTGCTTGCCCTTGATCGCCATCGCCGCCGCGGCTGTGGCCCTGATCTTGGAACGCTCCTCACCGTAGACGGTGATGAAGACGTCGACACTGATCTCCTTGCCGTTGAGCAAGATCGGCCAGAGGTGCGGCAGTCCCTTCAGGCCGGCCGCCTTGATAGCCCTTTTGTCGAAGATGGCGCTCTGCGACTCGTGGAACGCGAAGTCACGAGGGCTCTTGGCTCCCGACAAGATCGTCCACATCGCAAGCAATGCGTGAGTGATCAGGATCGTCTCGGCGGTGATCACCAACGCGTACGGCAGAAAATCACCGCGGTTGGCCGGGTTGAGGAGGAACTGAGCGTAGAGCAAGATGCCGAGTGTCGCGATCAGCGAGATCAAGATCATGACGGGCGAGTACGGATTCGCCGTCTCCGCTCGACGCGTAACGGGCACGTGCTTGTCGACGCGGGCATAGTCGTGGGCCGGTCTGGCCATAGTCCTGACTCTCCACAATTCGGTGTGTGCTGGAACCCGTTGCGGGCTGCGTTGCACCGGGGGAGAGGTTCGTGCCTCATTGGCGAACCCCGAGTCCGGTCCGCTCCATTGACTGGCGGCCGGCCTTGCTCACCGTTGCCGGTGATCGTCTAGTCGCGTTCCGTCCGCTGCTGGCAGGAGCTGTGCGCTTTCGACTCCTTCAGCGTAGAGGCGGCCGACCGCGAGTCAAATGAACGAAACGCCGTCTCGCAGGCACGCGCCAGACGCTTCGAAGAACGCCGCGCCGCCTGCCGCTCCAAGATCAAAACTGGTATTACGCCGATCAGTAGTGCTGCTGCTCACAACAGGCCCACATATCGTGCCGAAAGACTCGGTGGAACCCACCTGCGACGAACAAGGGGCTTCAACTGGTATTAACCAGTGATGAGCACTGGCAGATGAATGATCTAGTTGTGGACCAACTGGGTCGTTGTGTCCAACCTCACACGACGAACCTCATGGCGCACGTCCGACTGGCTAGGCTGAGCGCCATGGATGACCCGGCGGCCGAGGAGTTGCTTCGGCTCCGGATGAGCATCGACAACATGGATGCGGCGCTGGTG
>DATLQP010000339.1:0-5228 GCA_035535155.1 Propionibacteriaceae bacterium | reverse complement strand
GCATCGGGATCCAGGTAGCGGCCACCGGCACTGACCGGCTTCAAATCGTCGTCGAGGTCGTACACCAGCGGGATGCCGGTAGGGATATTGAGGCCAACCACAGCCTCGTCGCTCATCTGGTCCAGATGCTTCACGATCGCGCGCAGCGAGTTGCCGTGAGCCGCAATCAGGGTCACCTTGTCGGCCCGCAGGTCGGGCACGATTTGGTCGTACCAGTACGGCAGGGCGCGGATCAGTACGTCCTTGAGACATTCGGTTCGAGGCCGTGCCTCAGTCGGCATGCCGGCGTATTTCGGATCATCGAAGTTGGCGAACTGATCGGCATTATCGATGGGCGGTGGCGGAATGTCGTACGAGCGCCGCCAGAGCATGAACTGTTCTTCACCGAACTCAGCCAGCGTGGCTGCCTTGTCCTTGCCCTGCAACGCGCCGTAGTGACGTTCGTTCAACCGCCAGGAACGCTTGGTCTCGATCCACATTCGATCAGCCCCGTCGAGCGAAATCTGTGCAGTCTGAATTGCCCTGCGAAGTACAGAGGTGTGCACCACATCGGGCAGCAGATTGTTCTCGACAAGCAGCTCACCTCCGCGGGCGGCCTCGGCCTCGCCCTTGGGACTCAACCCGACATCGACCCACCCAGTGAAGAGGTTTTTGGCGTTCCATTCGCTCTCGCCGTGCCGCAGCAGGATCAGGGTGCCTGTCATGCCAGCGAGCCTAGTGGTCAACGTAGCGAGGGCGCTGCACCCAGATCAGCTTTTCGGACCCTCGCCCGGATCCAGATGTCTGAACGCGGCAAGGTTCGCTGTCGACTCTCCGCGGGAGCGCCGCCAGGCCCATTCCTTCCGGATGCTTTCGGCGAATCCGAGCTCCAAGATCACGTTGAAGCTGCCATCGGCGGCCTCGGCCACCGCGCCCAACAGCCGATCCACCTCGGCTCGAGTGACGAGTTCGACCGGCACTCTGCCCGCCAGGTAGATGTCGCCGAGCCCATCAAGTGCGAAGCAGATGCCCTGTAGTTTGAGATTGCGTTCCAGCAGCCACCGGTAAACACCGGCATGGTTCTCATCGGGCTTCCGGGCGACGAAGGCCCGCACACTCATCCCGTACTTTCCCACCTCCAACGCGCATTCGGTGACAAGCTTTCGGGTGCCGGGAAGCCGGACGGAAAACAGCCCCGGCGCCGATTCGGTCCACTCGAGATCGAGTTCGGACAGCTCGTCGCGTACTTCACTGATCGCCGTGTCGCGCGGCATGCTCACGTCTGCTGCACAAACCAGCGCACCTGGTAGCCGTCCAAGGTGAGCGGCCTATCGGTTAATGGAGTCTCCTCGGTCAGCGCATCCCAGGCCCAGTTGCCGAGCGGAATCACCCACCGCGCCAGCTTCTGCGATTCGGCGGTCACGTTGTAGACACCGACCATGGTCTGGCTCGAAAACCGTCGCAGAAACACCAGCACTGCCGGGTTAACCGGATCAAGAATTTCACTCTCCACAGAGGCATCCAGACTCGGCAGCGAGGACCGTACCGTGATCACATGCCGCAGCGCATGCCAAATTCGGTACTCCACCGTGCCTGCCATGTGCCGGCGGTCCACCGAATCCCACGGCATCGGCGGCCGGTGGACCCACCGGTTGTCGTCGGCATGGTCTGGGTCATCGACAAAGTCGTGATAGTTCGGCAAACCGAGCTCGTCACCCATGTAGATCAGCGGCAGACCACCGAATCCGAAGACCAGACAATAGGCCAGCACGTACCGACGTATGGCTAGATCGAGGTGGATGTCGTCGCCGCTGATGAGGGCTGCCTCAACGCCGGCCAATGATGCTGCCGTTCCGCTAATCCGGCGATCTCCGGTCAACAGATTCTCTTGGAACACCAGCCCGCGGGCATCACTCATGGGATAGAGACCTGCGTAGTAGTCGGCGAGGAAGCGGCGATGTTCGTAGCCATTCAACCCAACTGAGGCCGCGTCACCGTCGTCGATCGCCCAACCGATGTCGTCATGGCAGCGCAGATAGGTGCCCCAGACCGTCGTCGGCGGCTTCGCGGGAAAGCGATTCATCGCCGCGCAGAAGAGCCGGGTATCTTTCGCCGCCAGTGCAGACCAGATCTGGACCATCAAGGAGTTCTGGTACGCCAGGTCGCTGACCTTGCCGGCGTGCTTGCCCACCCCGAGATAGGGAGCCAGGTCTGCCGGGCCGACAATCGCCTCCGCCTTGAAGATCAATGCTGGAGCGGCGATCCGAGCCACCGTGCGCAATGCCTGCGTAATCGCATGCACCTCAGGCTGGTTCTGGCAGTTGGTGCCCATCCTTTTGTAGATGAAGGCGATGGCGTCCAACCGCAGGCACTCCACACCCAGATTGGCCAGCCACAAGATCAAATCGGCGAACTCGTAGAACACCTCGGGGTTGTGCCAGTTGAGATCCCATTGCCAGTTGTTGAAGGTGGTCCACACCCAGGAATGGGACTCCTCGTCGTAGGTGAAGTTGCCGGGTGCGAAGTCGGGAAAGACCTCAGGCAGCGTGCGCTCGTACGCATCCGGCAGTTCCCGATCGGCGAACATGTGGAAGTACTGCCGGTAGAGGGGGTCTCCGTTCCGAGCATTCACCGCCCATTGGTGCTCAGCCGCCACATGGTTCAGGACGAGATCGAGGGTTAGCGAGATGCGGTGGGAGCGCAGCACGGTGGCCAGCTCGCGAAGATCATCAATGCTGCCTAGATCAGAACGCACGGCGCGATAGTCCATGACCGCGTACCCGCCGTCATTTTGGCCCGGCCGTGGTTTAAGCAGGGGCATTAGATGTAGATAGGTCACTCCCAGCTCGGCAAGATAATCGACTCGATCGGCAACCCCCTTCAGATCGCCGGCGAAAAGATCGGCATAGGTGGCGTATCCCAGCATCTGTTGATGCTGATACCACTGGGGATCGGCGTGCCGCCGTAGATCCAGCAGTCGCAGGTCCGCAGGCCGCTGCTGGAAATTCTGCGCCGCGATTTCCACCAGCCGGCGGGCCATCTCCGGCGCATGGTCGGGGTAGGCACCGGTTAGGCCGGTCAGAAGGTCTGGCCAATAGCGCTGCAGTCGTGTCGAAAAGACAACTTGATCATGAGGCGGCTCACCTTCGAGCAGCGGCGCCAGATCCGGAATAGTCATTGCTGGCAGGCTATTCGAGCCGCTGTCGGCTTGTCAGCCGTTTGTGCGGTATGCGCAGCGCGGGTTTGAGCCGGTATGGCGCGACTAGCCGCGCTTCCGCGAGTCGATCAGGTTGGGATCGGTTTCGGACGCTGCGCGCAACTGCTTGGGCCCCAGCTTGATGCGCTTGCGGAACTCCTCCATAAAGACTTCGCGCAGCTCGTCATTGTCGACCACGGTGCCACCCGTGCCCAGCTTGCCCTTGATCACACGCTGGCAGAGCGTCAGCCAGGCTTGACCCATCGAATAAGTGAACGTAGATGCGACTCCGGCTCCGACTACCCCGCCGACAATCGTTCCCGCGCCAGGCACCATCTTGAGCAAGCCGGTGAATGTGGCGCGTCCCAGCTGCGTCGCTGCGGTGGTGGATGCGATCGCCATCAGCGCGGCTCGCTCGAACTTGATCTTGTAGATTTGGGCAATCCGAGCCATCATGCCGAGCTGGATCGGCACCAGTAACGCGGCATCGGAGAACGGGATAGGCGTTGCGGCGGCGGCGGCCGCGCTGGCTGCAGCACCGGCTATGTATTTGTTTGCTTCCTGCGACTTGCGGACCTGATCGATCTCTTGCGCCGCGACGAGGGCTCCTTGGACACCCTCGGGCGCGACACGAAAGGTGGCATCAAGAAGTTCCTTGAGCCCGTAGGCCGGCTGGCCGGCAAACTCATCGGCTTTTGCGTACGTCATAAACGGTCGCTCTGCAACGATGGGCAGCCGTTTCGCCATGATCTGCTCAGCCAGCAAGACGGCATCGGGGTGAACGTAGCCACCCCGCATCGGCACCTGGGTCAGCACCAAGATCACCGGCAGACCCATCCCGTCGAGACGGCGCACGAAATCGGCCTCCGCCTCCTCGAAGCGCCGATCCATGCCGCGTATGCAATACCAGGCGACGTGAATCTGCTCCGACAGCGGAAGCTGGCGCATTTGGGTCATGGCCTTGTCGAGCTCGGACAAGATCTGCTTGTTGTCCTTGCCCACCTCGAGTCCTTGGGTGTCGACAATGCCCAGGTGACCGACCTTGTCCAGATACAGGTGGCTGCCGCGGGTGACCGGCTCGCCAATGCCTGTCCGCGCGACCTCCTCGCCGAAGATCGCGTTGATCAAGGTCGACTTGCCGACACCGGTCTTGCCGAAGATCGCTAGGTTGAACCGCCCGAGTGCAGCGTTCTGCTTCTCGTACTCGGTCCGGAACGAATCTCGGAACCAGTCTGTGCTGCCCGCCATAATCCCAAGCCTACGGGGCGCGAGCGTCGGCAAGATCGTGCTGAGCCAGCCTGGCGCGCCGCTGTCCTGGACGAGCGAGCGAACGGACATGCTTATCGTCTGCGAGTGAAGACGAGGTCAGCGGATTCCAAGCGCGATGCGCGATCGCCCCAACGGTGCGAGCACAGACCCGAAGGTCGGTTGCTGGGGCTCCGCGCGCCGCGCCGACAGTCCCGGAGCGGCTGGCGGTGACCTGGCACAGGAGTGAAAAGAAGAGCAAGATTGCCACTGTGGGGACAGATGTTGCGTGCGGGGGTGACCATCAGCACGCCGCAGTCCTTCTTACTCGAGGCATTGCCAGCTCCGACCTCGGCCATTTCACCCGAGCGGTCACGTTGCTTACCGAGGCCATGGGTGCGTTGCAGATCACACTGCCTCACAATGGCGCAGATCCCCAGTTTCCCGACTGTTCAGTCGAGCACGACCGGCTCTCAGCGCGCATTCTGTTGAGCCTTAGCTATCCCACTCATGAATTGGGACGAAGAGCCGAAAGCATCCGGCTGCTGGTGAAAGCGGAGCAGCTCGCCAGTCATCGATCTCTAGGCCAGCTCACGGTCGTCACGCGAGCACAGCACGGCCTACTGCTGCTCCGAGAGGGCCTCGTGACCGATGCGATCGAGCAGCTGAATGGAGCAGCTCAGCTGCTCGGAGACGCCGAGCCGGCCGACCGATGCAAGATCTTGATCAATCGCGGCGAGGCTCACAATCAGTTGGGCGACATTCAATCCGCTATCGAGGATTTCAGCCATGCTTTTGTCTTGAGCCG
>DATLQP010000338.1:0-8861 GCA_035535155.1 Propionibacteriaceae bacterium | reverse complement strand
CCACCGAAATCGACGAAATCCTCATGCTGCGGGTGTTGACGATGACCGACGCCGAGAAGGCGGAAGCCCGGGCCACCGATCCGAAGGCGGCCGAGATCATCGATCGTTGCGATGCGATGTCAGCCGAGGATCTGATGCGGTTGCATGGCACGTTCCGCGATCCGGACCCGATGCCACCGTCGTGGAGTGACGCGGCCGACCCGTTCGCGATCTTCAATGATCACGATCCCGAGACCGGCGAAGTCGTGATCTCTGGCACGACGATCAGCAAAGGAAGCCTGGTCCGGCTGAACCCGCGGCGCCGCGCCGATGCGCAGGACGTCTTCTATGCCGACCAGCTGGCGCGCGTCACGGCGATTCATCGTGATCTTGACGATGAGACGCACGTCGCTGTGGTGCTGGTCGATGATCCGGCTGCCGACCTTCATGATTGGTACGGCCGTTACCTGTACTTCTCTCCCGACGAGGTCGTCCCATTGTGAGTTTCTGCAACGAAGGAAGGTGAGAGCAGATGAAGAACATCGGAATTGTCGCGGTTGTGTTGGCCGCTGTGGCAGTCGCGGTCGGAGTATTTGTGGGCGTTCGGTCCATACCCGACGTTAAGCGGTACGTCGAGATGCGGAAGATGTGAACCGAGAACCGAACCAGCAGCCGACCATTCTCGTCGCGGGGGTGGGCAACATCTTTCTCAGCGACGACGGCTTCGGACCCGAAGTCGTTCGTTACCTGGCCGGCGACGGAGAACCGCTGCCTTCCCAGGCGCGGCTGGTCGACTACGGCATACGCGGCATGCACCTGGCGTACGACCTGCTCGAGGGATATGCCGCCTTGGTGTTGATCGACGCTCGCCCCGGGCCCGCCGCAGCCGGCGAGCTCGTGGTTATGGAGATCGGCCCGGACGATGTCGGCGGCGGGGAGTTCGACGCTCACGGGATGGATCCGGTCGCGGTGCTAGCGACGTTGCCAGACATCGGCGGACAGCTGCCACCGACGTATCTGGTGGGCTGTCGACCGGCCGAGCTCGCCGAAGGAATCGGGCTGACACCCGCGGTGCAAAACGCGGTACCGGCGGCCGCGGACGCCGTACGCCGAGTGGTGCATCAGCTCATCGATGATCCACACAACGTCGGAGAGCGGGTGTAGCAGCATGTGTCTCGGTATTCCCGGTCAGGTCATCCAGCTGCTCGAGGGTTACGGAGGGCAGCTCGCGCTGGTCGACGTGTCAGGTGCCTCCCGCAAGATTAACATCGGGATGCTCGAGCTTGATCAGCAAGACCTGGCTCCCGGTGACTGGGTGCTGATCCACATGGGCTTCGCCCTGGAGCTGATCGACGAAGCCGAAGCACAGGAGGCGCTGGCCGGCTTGGAGCTGATGGGCCGGCCACAGCAATGAGCGATCGCACTCAGCGTCTCAAGCCCGAAACCCGAACTCAGCACCGCACCCGGGTGCCTGGGCCGGTGTTGTTCGTCCGTTACGCATTCCCACCGAACTTGCACGGATACTGCGGCCCTGGTGACCATGAGTCGTTCTTCTCCTACGGTGTGGCCGGAGCCGATGATCGCGGCCTGCGCGCTCTCGCCCAGCAATTCGCGGGGGCCTGGCCGTATCTGGAGTTGATTGCAGGAGCGACCGGGCTTCCCGATCCGCTCGACGCCCGGGTTGTTGAGGCCTACTGGGTCGGCAGTCAGCGGCTTGAGCACGTGAGCACCCGCGCCGTCGGCAACTCGATGGAGGAACGCTTCCGCCGGATCACCGGGGGCAAGTTTGCGACGCTCAGCACCAGCGTGCTCGCCGGCGGGGTGCCGCACCACAGTTTCGCGGTTTTTTGCATCTATCCCTGGACAGGTCTGCTGAGCGATGGGCGCAAGGCCCCGCAAGCGTTGACGGTCCTCGACCGCTGCCGCATTCGATGGGGACAGGTGCTAGCGGTGACTGGCGACCAGGTCGTCGTCGAGTCCCGCCCACTCACGTGGGACGGCCGCACACTGGGCCTCGGCGAGCCGATGTCTGAGTCGGTGATGCGGGCCATCGACGGGGTGAGCATGATCGGCGAGCTTGTTCCAGGGGATTGGGTGTCGTTGCATTGGGAGTGGATCTGCGATCGGCTGACCGGGCAGCAGGTCCGCTATCTTCGCGACTTCACTCTTCGCCACTTGAAGATCGTGAACGAGGGCAACCTGCACTCGGGTCCCGCGGCATTGCTCGGGGCCTAAAGCCGACGACGCTAGTGATCCTCCGGCAGCGGCCATGCTTGATCAAGTGACCAAGTAATCTGCTCGCCACGGTGATGAGTGGGCGTCGCCTGACTCCGGAGCAATAGACCACCGTCGGTGGTCTGCAAGGCGTAGTCAGTGTGCGAACCCCGGAACCAGACGTCGACTACGACACCTGTTCGATCACCACCGAACCGCACCCAATCGGGCCGCACCAGCAGCGGCCCATCCGGCCCGGACAGGATCGAGGCCGGACCAGTCAGCGTGGCGGCCGTCGCGCTGACCGGCTCTACGTAGAGCTGCTGCGGTGTACCGACCTGGATCACCCGGCCACCCACCAGAAGGGCGACCCGATCCGCCAGCCCCAAGGCCTCGGCCGCGTCGTGTGTTGCGTAGATCGCCGCCGCCCCCGTCTCACGCTGCCGCGCCGCGATCTCGCCCAGGAAGACGTCCCGAAGGTGCGCATCCAGGTGAGCGGTTGGTTCGTCGAACAGATAGAGCATTGCTTGGCGAGCAAGAGCACGGCCGAGCCCGACCCGTTGCTGCTCACCGCCGGAGAGGTGCGCTGGTTTGCGATCCGCAAGCTGGCCGATCCCGAGTCGGTCGAGGAGGTCCCTCGCTTGATCCCGAGCCGTCTCCCGGTCTACGCGGCGTCGCCGCAGCGGGTACGCCACAGTGTCTACTGCGGTCATGTGTGGCCACAGCCCGTAGTCCTGGAAGACAACGGCGATATCACGTCGTTCGGGCGGGTCTGCGCGGTTCGGAGCCGCGACTTGGCGCGTTCCTAGAGTGATCTCTCCGCTGCGGATCGGGACGAACCCGGCGATCGCATTGAGCAGCGTGGACTTGCCCGAGCCGGAGGGACCGAGTAGGGCCAACACCTCGCTCTGCCCGACCGAGAGATCCACGGCGTGGAGGACCGTGGTCGTGCCGTAGGCCACACTCAGGCCACGGACGTGGAGGACGTCAGGCACGGGCGCGCCGGGTGAGCGCCCACAGGGCTGCGGCGGGCAGCAGGACGATCGCGGTCACGAGAACAGACAGGGCCGCCGTAACGCCCACCCGTCCGAGGTCGGCACTGTTGAGAACCACCACCGCGAGGGTCTCGCTGCCCGGCCCGTACAGCAGGCTCGACATGGTGACCTCGTGCAGTGCAGTGAGAAAGCACAACGCCCAGGCGGTGATCAGGGCCGGCCGAATCAGCGGCAAGGCCACTGTGCCCAGGCCGGTAGCCAAGTTGGCGCCGCTGGCGCGAGCTGCACGGAGCCCGGCCAGCGGCAAGCGATCGACCGAAGCCGAGATGGGGCGGTGCGCGAGGGCCCAGAGTTTTGCAAGGTACGCGAGGAGGATGATCGCCACGGTATCGGCAAGCCACCGACCGTACCCGAGCAACATACCGATCGCGACCGTCGAGCCGGGAAGTACCAGGGTCAGGGTGATCAGGACGCTGACCCCTCGGCCTGCCGGCGTCCGACCCAGGCCGGCGGTGATCAGCCCGAGGATGAGAAGGATCGACGCGGCCGCGAAGGACAGCAGCAGGCTGCGGCCGAGCGCCTCGCCGGTGCGCGGCGTCAGCACGGCGAGGAAGTTGTCCCAGGTCCAGTTGGCCGGGGTCGACGGCACCCCGACCGCCCGCGTCATGGCCGCACTGACTAGCGCCACCAAGGGCAGGCCGCTGGTGGCAATCAGGTATATCGCTAGGCCCAGCGGCTTCAGCGCCCTACCGATCCGGCCGCCGCTCGGCCAGTCGAGGTCGGTCGCGGACGTGCGGCTGAGCTGCAGCCGGATACCGAGTAGGACGTCGGCCGGCGCCACCACGACGAGCGTGAGGATCACCAGCAGCACGGCAAGCGTGGTCGCGTCGACAAAGGTTTGCGGGTCGCTGCCGTAGGTGAGATCGGCGTAGATCCGAGTGGTGATCGTGCTGAAACCGGCCGGGGTGCCGATCACCTGAGGCACCGCGAACGTGCCCAGGGTGAGGACGAAAATCACGACCGCCGCCGTTGCGATCGCGGGGGCCAACAGTGGAAGGGTGATGGTCCGCAGCACGGTGAGGGCCGTCGCGCCGGACGCGTGGGCTGCGCGCTCGGTGATCGGCTCGGCCCTAGTCGCCAGACCAACGGTGATGATCAGATAGACCAGCGGCACGGCCGACACAGCAACGATCACCGCCACCCCAACCGGTCCCTGGACCCCTGTCCAGGCGAATCCGAACAGTTCGCTTGTCAGACCCGCGCGAGCATAGGCCCGAAGCCAGCTGTAGCCCAATACGAAGTCTGGGACGAGCAACGGCAGCAGCACCGCAACGCGCCAGAGCGCTCGCCCGGGCAGCCGTGGATCCCGCAGAACCAGCGCAATCGCAATCCCGATCGGCACGGCAAGCCCAGTGGCGGCGGCCGACAACTCAAATGAATGTGCGACAGCAGTGCCGAATCCCGGCTCGGTCAACACCTCCGCGAGCCGCCCGCGGCCCTCCACCCAGCTGGTCCTCATCAGCATCAGGAGCGGCACTGCGACGACGATGGCAGCCGATCCGATCAGCACCGACCACCCGGCCCAGAGCAGGCCACGGTCGCCAGCCTGCATCATTACCCGCCAAAGATTGTGGCGTAGTCCTTGAGCAGCGCAGCCTTCTCGCTGGCCAGCGTCTTCCAATCGGGCTGTACCGTTGGCGCGTTCTCAGGCTTCGTCGGGCCGGGGACATTCGGCAACGTCGGATAAGAGCCACTGCTGCCGATCACGGTCTGACCCTCCTGGCTGGTCACGTAACTCGCAAAGTCCTGAGCCAGTTGGCGGTTCTCGGTGGCCTTCGAAACCGCGACCGGCCCAAAGATCGCCACCGCTCCTGGCTTGGGCCATGACACGGTTACCGGCGAGCCGCTCTTGGCCGCCGCGTACGCCGAATTTGCGATGGTCATCCCGGCGTCGTAGACCCCCTGGGCGACACCGGTAGTGACGTCGTCTGGCGTACTCACCTGGACCGCGCCCTTGGACTTCAGGTCGGCGTAGAAGTCGGTGCCGAAGTAGGCGAGCGCGCCGAGCGCCGAGGCCGCAACCTTGGGGTCTGGCACGGCGACCTTGCCGGCGTTGGCAAGTTGTTGCCAGTTCGCCGGGGCGGGCTGGCCCTTCCTGGTGATCGCAACCATGTAGAGCAACGCAATCCCGACGTAGTCCGGCGTTCGCATCGTCTCGGGGATATCGGTCTGTGGCGTCCATCCTCCGACGAGACCCTGTGTCACGAAGTCCTGCATGGTGAGCGGATCGCAGGCCCAGATCACGTCGGCCCTGAGTCCGCCGGAGCGTACATCGCTAGCGACACGAGCGTTGAGTTGACCGGTCGGGGCGCGGAACAGCTGAACCTCCGCCCCGGCGTTAGCGGCTTTGAAGGCCGAGATGACCGGTTGAACGGTGGTGTCGTTGACGCAGGTGTACAGCGTGATCGACTCCGAACGGGAAGTGGCCGGCTGGGAACAGCCAGTGGTCAGCAGGAGGAGGCCGACGGCGAGTGCGGTGAAGCCCCGCCGCCCCCTGCTCATGGAGTCACGGTAATACCAGAAACGGCATACCTGGCACCGGCGCACCGCCTGTCGCCAAGAGCTGATCGGTGCGAGCCTTGTGGTTGACGTCACGACCCGCAGAAAGGTGGATGGACCGACATGGCACGAATATCGGCTCTCGTGAAACGCCATCGGCTGACAGCGTTCTTCATCTTGGCCTACGCGTTGTCGTGGTGGGCGTGGATCCCTTACGCACTTGGGGTCTTTCCCAATCCTGTCGCAAGCTTCGGGCCATTTCTTGCTGCGCTCGTCGTACTGGCGCTCACGGAGGGCAAGGCTGGTCTGCTGGGCCTGTTTCGCAGAATGATTCGCTGGCGTGTTGCGCCCGGATGGTACGCGGTGGCGCTGTTACTGCCAGCAGTGCTTACCGCTGTCGCAACAGTGCTCAACGTCATGCTGGGTGCTCATGCTCCGTCTCCAGCCCAACTCGGCGCCTGGCCCGGCATCCTCTCCACTTTTGCAATCGTCCTTCTCGTTCCAGGCGTCGGCGGCGCATGGGAGGAGCCCGGCTGGAGGGGTTACGCAGTTCCCCGGTTGCAGCACGGCCGGTCGGCACTCGTTGCCAGCCTGATCCTCGGCGTTCTCATCGCCGGCTGGCATCTGCCTCTCATTGTGGTTGGGCAGGTCTACTACCCAGATATCGTGCTGATTCTTGCCGCAGTGATCGTCTTCAACTGGGTGTTCAACAATGCGAAAGGCAGCGTGTTGATCATCATGTTGATGCACGCCGCCAATAACGCGGTATCCGGCAGCTTCTTCGCCCCGATGTTTTCAGGAGCCGACTCAGTTCGTGAGGCGTGGTTGCTAGCTTTGGTCTGGTGGGTCGTAGCGGTCCTGGTGATCGTAATTGCGGGTCCGACGAACTTCTCGCGCAAGCACGACAAGCAGGAGGAGCCACCTGCAGACGCCACCGAATCAGGTCAGCTGATCGAGCCTGTTCCTGCCCGAGATCAAGAAGGGCATGGTGGGTCAGGGACCTGAGAATAGAAGGAGTGTGATGATCATGTCATCAACCGTGAGATGGGGCGGAATCGCGGGTGTCGTTGCTGCGGCGCTACTCGTCCTGTCAGCCATCCTCAACCAATTGAGTCCGATCAAGACGACGTATGACTCCGCTACCAGTTATCTCTATCTTGCCGCCATATTCGTTGCATACGTCGCAGTGCTGGGTGCGCTGCTGGGCATTCACGCCGTGCACCGCGGAAGGCCGCGGTACGGGCGATTGGGCGCTGTCGGGACGGTGATGACCTTTGCCGGCTACGCGATCATTGCCATCGTCACGGCGATCAACATGGTGCAGGGACAGCGCTCTCTCCAAACCGTTCGGATCGGCGGCGCCCTGGTATTGCTCATTGGCTCGGCACTTCTCGGTGTGATCATCCTTCGGGCCAAGCTCATGCCCTGGTGGTGCGGTGTGCTGCTGATCGTGGCTTTCCCACTGGGTGATAGAGCAAACGCGATCTTCAGTTCCGCCGAGTATCTGCTGCTGGCCTTGCTTTGGGGTTCTGTGGGCATCGCGCTCCTGGTACAACGTGAGAAAGTCCCGGAGCCGGCCGTGACAGAGCCCGCGTGAGCCGGTTTGCTTGGGAGGGTTGATTGGAGCTTTGGTGAGAAAGCATCCGCTAATCGCATTCTTCGTGCTGGCGTACCTGCTGACGTGGTGGATCTATCCGGTCCTGAAACTCTCGCCGTTGCTCGGCATCTTTGGGCTCTTCGGGCCGGCGCTCGCCGCCATGATCATGGCTGCGGTTACTGGAGGGAAAGGTGAGCTCAAGGCGCTACTCAGCCGAGTGGTGCGTTGGCGGATCGGGCTGCCGTGGTATGTCATCGCCCTCGGATTGCCGACGGTGCTTTCGTTGGCGACCGCAGCCCTTGCTTACCTACTCGGGGCGCCGAAGCTGCTACAGGTCGGCACCCTGACGATCTTCGACATCATCCTCTTTGTTCTGGTGGTCGGCGAAGAGCTGGGCTGGCGTGGTTACGCCTTGCCATTGCTGCTCGACAAGCGATCCCCCGTAACGGCTAGCGTGATCTTGGGCGTGGTGTGGGGGCTATGGCATCTGCCGACCTTCCTGGTGCCGGGGACCCCGCAATATGGATTGCCGCTGACGGCGTTCGTGCTGCTGACGATCGAGTATTCGATCTTGATGACCTGGGTGTTCCTGCATACCGTGGGTAGCGTGCTGATCGCCACCCTTTTCCACGGCGCGATCAATCTCTCTCAGGGCCTCTTTCTGGGTGGCATGGACGGTGCCGGCCGATACTGGTTGCTGAGCATCGTGTACGGGGCCGCGGCCCTCGTCGTGGCCGTGATGCTGGGATTGAGAGCTCGGCGAAGGCTCACCGAGCAAGGTCGAGCGCAGGTCTCGGCAACAGAGTCATGATCACCGCGTACGGATCGCGAGCTATTTCTTGATCTATCGACTGGAGAATCGGGCACACTAAGGCAATGGGCGATTGTTGCGACGGGCCTGGCTACCAGACCGTGTTCAGCGACCGCTTCGCCAAGCGGGTCGCCCGCATGTATCGCAAGCGCGGCCTCGATCCCACCCAAACACACATGGTGTCCTTCCTGACCGAGCACGGGATCAGGGACGCGTCGGTGCTCGAGATCGGCGGTGGAGTGGGGGAGATTCAGATCGAGCTGCTCTCTCACGGCGCTCGCAAGGCAACGAATCTGGAGATCTCGCGCAGTTATGAGGCTGAGGCCGCGGTCCTCCTTGCGGATTCCGGGATGATTGATCGGGTCAAGCGTCGCATCGTCGATATTGCAACCTCGCCTGACGAGGTCGAGGAGGCGGATGTCGTGGTGCTGCACCGAGTTGTGTGCTGCTATGCGGATTACCGGCGGCTGCTCTCCGCTGCGGCCACCCATGCGACGCGGCTTCTGGTGTTCTCTTATCCGCCGCGAAACCTTTTCAGCAGGATGATCATCAGCTGTGAAAATCTGCTACAGCGCTTACGAGGTAACGATTTTCGCTCGTTCGTGCACTCGCCCGCCGCGATGATCAAGGCGGCCGAGGCACAGGGCGTGTTCGTGAGTTACCGGCATCGCGGCCTCTCCTGGTGCATCGTGGGCTTCGAGCGGCT
>DATLQP010000337.1:0-4125 GCA_035535155.1 Propionibacteriaceae bacterium | reverse complement strand
CAATGCCGTTGAGTCGAACGGCCAGTGCAGCGCGTACCTGCGGAGTCGGCAGCGGCGGTCCGACACCTCCGCTGTGGGACATGACGAGGAACATCTGTTCGGCTCGGATCTCCTCCTCGCTCAGCCGAGTGTCCTTCCCGTGGCCAACTTGTGTTGTCATGCCATAGACGGCTTCATTGCCGGCCAAGGCGCGGTCCACCACGGCACGGCTGGCCGCGATTGCGGTACGCGCATCGGCGGCAAGCTCCACCCGCGCGCCGTCGACGATGGCGAGCAACTCCTCAAGCGCGAGCGATTCTTCGGTGATCGTGACGGTATCCGTGAAACGTCACTCAATCAGAGATACTGAGAGTGTCCAGAACTCTGTCTGTCAAAGGGTGGGCATGCGTGAAGCGGAGCTGATGGCACGTGATCGCTGGACCCGGGATGATCTCCTGGCGTTCCAGGGGGAACGCCTCCGGGCACTGCTCGCACACGCGGTGACGCATTCACGCTATTACCGAGAAGCTCTGGGTGCCGACGCTGCAGAGCGGCCGCTTACCGACCTGCCGACCCTGTCGAAGGCCACCCTGATGGCCGAGTTCGACCACATCCTCACCGATCCGCTGCTGCGACTGGCCGACCTTCAGGCTCACCTCGCCAGCCCAGATCCCCTGCAGTCCTTTCTTGGCGCGTACCGCGTGGCGACCACGTCCGGCACGACCGGGCGGCGGTCGATCGTTGTGTTTACGACCGAGGAGGCTGCGGCATGGCGCGCGGCCAGTGGTCGGCCCATGCTGCGTCTAGGAATTCAAGCCGGACCGCGGTTCGCGGCGCTCGGCAGCCCCAGCTTGGTGCACGTCACGAGGCAGGTGCTCGTTCCGCCCGGCGTGCCGACGCCGCGGATTTCGGCTGCCACCCCGATTGCCGAGCTGGTCGCCGCGCTGAACGCCCAGCAGCCAGAGGTGCTTGTCGGTGCGGTCGGCGTTTGGCGAGCACTCGCGGAGGAACAGATCGCAGGTCGACTCCGGATCGCGCCACGGGCAGCGTTCTTCAGCAGCGAAGCCGTGACGAGTGACGTCCGGCGACGCGTACTTCAGGCCTGGGGGATTGAGCCGGTGAGCGGCTATGCCGCGACTGAGGCGCCAACGATCGCCGCCAGCAGTCCCGAGCATCCCGAACTGGAGATTGCCGAGGACGTCGTCGTCATCGAGATCGTTGCCGAGGACGGCGAGCCGGTGGCGCCCGGCCGGCCCGGTGCCAAGGTGCTGCTCACCAACTTGATCAACTACGCCCAACCGCTGATTCGCTATGAGCTGACGGACTCCGTCGTCGAGTCCCCGCTACCTAATCCCGCGGGCCGGCCCTGGCGGTGCCTGCTCTCGATCGACGGGCGTACTGCGGACATTCTGTACTTTCACGGCCGAGATGGCGCGACCGTGCCGATCCACCCGTCCGTGCTCGGGTCGGCGGTCGCGCCCATCGCGGAGGTTGGCGAGTACTCCTTCGTGTACGACGCGCAGGGCCTGCACGCTCAGGTCGTCCTCACCTCGGGTGCCAAGGCAGATGTCACTGAACGGCTCCGGAACTCCCTGATATCGGCCGTTGCGTCGACCGGCGCTGTGCCGCCTGCGGTCGATGTACAGCCCGTCGCCGCTTTGCACCGCGAGGCAGGCGGAAAACTGCGTCTGGTCCGCTCGGCGTGATCACGACCCGCCGTGATCAACTTTGAGAGCCGGCGGCCCGAACCGCTACGTCGCCTCAGTCGCAAGGCTGCGGAGATCATTCCGATGTCATGGATACGGCCGGCCGCATTGGTTCGCATCGATCGAGGGATGTTCCGGCTCAGCCGGGGCCGTACCACCTTCTCTGCGTTGGTTTCCGGCCTTCCGATCGTCATGTTGACGACCACCGGTGCTCACACCGGCCAGCCGCGTACGGTGCCGGTACTGGCGATGCCAGACGTTGATCATGTGATCCTGCTCGCTTCCAACTATGGTCGGCCGTCCAACCCAGGGTGGTACTACAACTTGCGCGCGGAGCAACACGTCAAGATCATCTGGAAAGGCTCCTCGGTCGAGATGCGGGCTCGGGAGCTGAGTGGTGTCGAGCGGCAGCGGCATCTCGCCCGAAGCCTGGAGGCTTATCCATGGTGGGAGCAATACCACCGGCGTGCTGCGCCGCGGCACCTTCCCGTGATCATGCTTGAGGAGCTCCACGCAACCGGCGATCGATGAGTTTTGCCTATCACCCAGGTCTGCACCATTCGGAGGTGACAGGAGACCGGATGGCAGAGTTCGCAAGATCCACCGACGGCACGGTGATCGGCTATGACCGGGAGGGGAACGGTCCCGGCGTCGTACTGGTCGGCGGCGCCTTTCAGCACCGAGCCCTTGATCCGACCACTGCCGAGTTGTCACGGCGCCTGGCCGCGGAAGGTTTCACGGTCGTCAACTACGACCGTAGAGGGCGCGGCGAGAGCACCGATACCCAGCCGTACGCAGTCGAGCGAGAGATCGAGGACCTTGCCGCCATGCTGGATGCGGCGGGCGGCAGTGCCGCAGTGTTCGGCAACTCCTCGGGTTCGGCGTTGTGTCTGCACGGCGCGGCGGCTGGGTGGCCCATAACGCGGATTGCCTTGTGGGAACCGCCATTTGCACTCGAGGCCGAGGGCGACGGGGGCGCATTCTTGATCGGACTGCAGGATCGGATCGATGCCGGGGATCGGGCAGGCGCTGTCGAGTACTTCATGAGCGACATGCCGCCGGAGTGGGTCGAGGGTGCCAAGGCAAGTCCGGCGTGGGATCTCATGGTTCAGGTGGCTCCCACACTGGCGTACGACACTGCGCTGCTCAATCGGAACCAGCACGAGCCATGGCGCGCCCAGTGGGCTGCCATCACCATGCCCGTACTCGTGATGGTCGGCGAGCCGACCTTGCCGATCTTCCCGCCGGCCGCTGAGGCGCTGGTCGCGGCATTACCCGACGCTTCGAGCAGGACCATCGCTGCGTCCGATCATGGCTGGCAGCCCGAGGTGATGTGTGCCGAACTGGTGGCGTTTCTGCGGAGTTGAGACAAAAGAAGATCGAGAAGTTCTCTTGCCAATGCCACCTGCGATTCAGCTCGGTTCACGCTAGGCCCAGCGTTCCCAGAAAACCGTTGTCGGTATCGGCGTTTTGCTGCAGCACGTAAGGCACGTTCCGGCAGATTTGGTGACCGTTTCCGCGCACACGCCCACGAACGGGGCCAGGTCAGCTTAGGCCCACAAACGGGGCCCAGTCAGCCTTGGGCCCGGTCAGCCTTGGGCCCGGTCAGCCTTGGGCCGGTCAACCTTGTTCGACAATCTTCTTGAGGCTGTCAAGCATCATCTGCCAGGTGGCTCCGGAATGCTCGGCCTCTTCAGCACTGCTGCTGTTGTCTTGAGTGAGCCGTACCGTGGTGCCGCCATTGGTCGGCTGCAGTTCGTAGCGCACTCGGTGGTAGTTCTCCGGCCGATCCTCCTGGCCGGTCAGCGGACTGAAATGAGTCACCTCCAGTCGCCGACCCGGCTCGACGGAGATGATCTCTCCCTTGTCCTCGTACGCCTTGCCCTCGAACTCACCCTTCCAGGTAATCGGGCTGCCCGGCTTCCAATCCGTGCTCACTTCGGACCCGAACATGTACTGCCGGATCTTCGCCGGCGTGGTCAACGCCTCCCATACGTCCTCGGGCTGAGCATCGATCTCGCACTCCGCGGTCGCAACATGTCCTGACATGACAGTCCTCCTCGCGACTGAAAACACCGCTCCCCGTGAGCGGAACTCCTTCATCTGACATACCCGTCGGTCTTCGCGATAACCGAATCGGGGCCGTAACTGCCTGAATTCAGGCACGCGTCTCGGTCGCCACCCGGATTCCAAGAGCGACCAGGACTATGCCGCTTCCTGCGTCGAGGGCACGGCGTACCCGCGACCGGTGCATGATCGGCCCGAGCCGGTGCAGGGCCGCCGCGTAGAGCGAGAGCCAGCCGAACGTCATCAGGCAGAACACCAGTCCGAGTGGAATGAGCGCGGCAAAGCTGCCGGCGGCTGCTGGCACGAACTGCGGAAGCAAGCTAAGGAAGAAGGCAGCCATCTTGGGGTTGGCGAGATTGCTCAGAAATCCTTG
>DATLQP010000336.1:0-2587 GCA_035535155.1 Propionibacteriaceae bacterium | reverse complement strand
GGCGGGATAGCCCCACAAATAGGCCTGCACCGCGCGCTGGAAGTCCATCTCGTCGAAGAGCCTCCGCGAGGTCTCGGGCGTCGGGAAACCCAACTCGTACCGCAGCGCGCCGACACGCGGCACCTCCACGCTGTCCGGGATCGTGGAGTCTGGGTGTTGTGCAACGGTCATGACAATGTCACCTCTCTGGACAACGACCTCCGGCGCCTCGTCGGCGGCCGGAGCAACTCGATCGGCGGATACGCGTCTCCATTCTTTGCGTCAGAGCTTGGTCTTGAACCGTGTCACCCGTCGTGATCAACGCCGACACGCCCTCCCAAACGGTCATCGCGCGACCTCCGGTTCGCACGGTCCCCCAGAGGGTCCGCTGCTTGCCACTCTCGCCCGTGAGGGGTGAGCGCGCATCACACACAAAGAGTGAACCGGGCCGCCCAATCGGCTCCCCGAGCCCTGGACGATGCCGCCACCGCCTTCGACCAAATCACCCGCTTCAGGTGATGCCGGATCCTAGGAGGTCGGCCAGACTACTGGGAACGCCAGTCAGCCGAGACATGCACACGAGGACGGTGTCAGCCATGTCCGAGACCCCGAGCCTCTCCGCCGACGAGCGTGCCGAGTTGGAGCGGCTGCGAAGCGAGGTCGCGACCCTGCCCACTATCTGGCCGGGTTGGCCCTTCGGCGGCCGCGTGGAATCGGCCAACGGCACCGTCCGCTCACCGACTGCGGGATAGAAGACCTCGCATGACCGACGACGCGAAGATCACCAGGCGGTCAGGCATCACTGAGATGCGCAAACGCATCGCCGCACTGCGGACTCGGTTGGAACGGCTGCTCCTTTGGCGCGTGTGGGAACGCATGCTCGAGATCTAGTTCGTTGATCGCAGCATCGCGCTCGCGGGCAAGGCGTTCGTCTCGTTCTTCCCGCTCGTGATCGTCGTCGCCGCCTTCGTGCCCGAACGCATCCGTTCGTCGATCCTCACCAGCGTCACGGCCCGACTCGGCCTTAGGGGAGACGCGCTCGTGCTTGCCAGGGAAGCCTTCGCGTCGTCGGATGACATTCGAAAAGCGACCGGCCTGCTCGGTCTGGTACTCACGATCTTCTTCGCGACCTCGTTCACGACTGCGCTACAGCGTGTGTACGTCCACGCGTGGCGGCGACCGCCCCGCGCCGCCGGAGTCAGCGCGTACTGGCGTGGGGCGGTCTGGCTGCTGGTGGTACTGGTTGGAATGGCGCTACTGGGCGGTCTGCGCGGCGCCCTTGGCGGTGGGCTCGGATTCGGCCTCTTCGCCATCGTGTCACTGGCGGTGGCGTCAGGGCTGTGGTGGTTCACCGCGTGGTTCCTCCTGCTGGGTGAGGTGCGCGCGCGGGTGCTCGTGCCTACTGGGGTGATCACCAGCATCATGACGACCGGGTACGCGGCATCCGCCACGGTCTGGATGCCCGGGGTGGTGACGGGCAATGAGGCCCAGTTCGGCTTTTTTGGGGTCGCCCTCGCGTTAGTGACCTGGTTCTCCGGCGCCGCGATCTGCGTCTTGATCGGTGCGTGCGCCGGACCGGTCTTGGCAGAGGACACCGGGCGAGTCGGCAGGCTCATCCGCGGCGGCAAGTCTGGGACGCTGACCGCCGGTGCGCGCCCGCCACTCCCACCACCCGCACGCGAACTCGGCCTTGGCGATGCGTTCCGCAGCACCGAAGGCTTGTGACGGGCAGAGCTCAGGAGTATCCGGTGAACTCCTGGCCAGGCTTGATGTTGGCGTAGCGGGCCGCGCTTCATCAGCGCGCCGAGGCGACCGAGCACCCAGGCGCAGCTCAGTGGCGCAGGTCCAGAGCAATTCGACCATGCGGTTGCCCTCACCCACATCACTCAGCGCCGATGAACGGGCGGAGGTGGCGGGCCTGCTTGGGCAAGCTGCAGGTTCACAGTTGTGACCGAATCTCACGCGCACTCAACGGAGTAGGCCCTGACATGAGCAGCCAGAACAGGCCTTGCCGATACCCGCCGGACGGGTGTGCTGCGATTCGTAATCGGAAGGGTCGTCGGTTCGAATCCGAGCTCCGCCTCTACCACCGATGATTGACCCTCACCGGCTGCGCTGGTGCAACCGGTGCTTCATGCCAGCGGGCGACGTAGGGACGCCCCGGCCGCTGTTATCGATAAACGTCAAGCGGGAACGGAGAAGAAGCGCGTGGCTGGCGATGATCGGTGGCCTGGTCACTGTCAGCGCAACATTCATACATTACGTGTGAGGTGTCCACGCCCCCATCCTGGCTACGCTCACAACGATCGCGGGTCGTAGAGGCGATCGGAAGACAGATCCACCTCACATAAGTAGCCAGAACGGGGCGTATGGCACTGGCGCGCTGGCGGCGGGTGTCAGGATCTGGGCGAGTCAGCCTACTAGTGGGCATGGCGAAGGGGATCTGATGGGTGGCCTCACCGTTCTCGCGGTTGTCGTGGTGGCCTACACACTTGTGGCGTCAAAGCTCGACCGGTGGTGGGTCACCGGCCCGATGGTGTTCGCCGCCGCGGGCGCGGTCCTTGGTCCCGGCGGGCTGGATGTCCTTCCCCTCTCGCTGACCAGCGAG
>DATLQP010000335.1:0-16331 GCA_035535155.1 Propionibacteriaceae bacterium | reverse complement strand
AGCCGCAGCGGAATGGCTTGCACGTTGCAATGCGCAGGATCAAGGAGATGATCGATGAGGCTCGCGCCCGGTCTGCACCGCATCGGCTCCGATGTGGTCAACATTTACCTGGTCGAGGATGCTGCGGGGGTCACGATCGTCGACGCTGGTCTGTCCGGTCACTGGCGTGAGCTTGAGCAAGAGCTGACAGAGCTGGGCCGCTCTCTTGCCGACGTTCGGGGCATCGTGCTGACTCATGGCGATACCGATCACATCGGTTTCGCGGAGCGGCTCAGGCAGGGGAATGGCACCGTGGTACACGTCCATGAGCTCGATGCCGCCCGCGCTCGCGGTGAAATTAGCAAGCCCAACACCGGCTGGGGACCCATCAAGCTACGTCCGCTACTGGGGTTTGTCTGGTACAGCGCACGACACGGCGGGCTCCGCACACAGTCGGTCCGCGAGGTCGCGACCTTCGCCGACGGCGAGACGCTCGACTTGCCCGGCTCCCCGCAGATCATCCATATTCCGGGGCACACACCCGGGAGCGTCGCCGTGCACGTACCAGCGGTGGACGCGTTGTTCGTCGGTGACGCCATGACCACCGGTAACGTGCTGACCGGCGAGCTGGGGCCGCGGCCGGCGCCCTTTACCCTCGACCCGGAGACTGCGTTGGCATCGCTCGCCAAATTGGAGGCCGTGCAGGCCACCTGGGTGTTGCCCGGACACGGAGCGCCGTGGCACGGCGGGGTAGCAGAGGCAATCCGACAGGTTCGACGGGTGGCCGCTGGCGCTGAGAATTAGGACATGTCGGTGTCGGGCCAGCCGCCTGCCTAGATTGAGTTCGCGCCTCTAGTAAGCCGCCGGGTGGGTGTGTTGAGACGCGCTGCGCTAACCGAGCCTGGAATGATCCAAACATGACGGAGTTGGCAGGCGTATGAGGTCTGTTGTCTATTCCCGCACCGGTGATCCATCAGTTCTTCGCCTCGTGGATCGCGATCTGACCGAACCGGGGCCTGGCGAGGTGCGTGTCCGTGTGGTCGTTTCCGGTGTCAACCCCACCGACTGGAAGTCGCGCCTGGGTTCCGGCGATGGCGCAGCGCCGCCGTTCCCGGAGGTAACGCCGAACCAAGACGGTGCAGGTGTCGTCGACGCACTCGGGGAGGGGGTCCTGGACCTTGCCGTGGGGGATCGTGTCTGGGTGTATCTCGCTGGCCACCAGCGGCCGACGGGCACCGCGCAGGAGTACACGAACCTACCCGCGAGCCGGGTGGTCCGGCTTCCCACCGAGGCGAACTTCGACATCGGCGCCAGCCTCGGTGTACCCGCCATGACCGCCCATCGTGCCCTGACTGTGTCAGAGGACGGACCGGACCGGCTGCATCCGGGTGCCCTCGCAGGCAAGGTGGTGCTGGTGGCCGGAGGGGCGGGTGCGGTGGGTCACGCCGCGATCCAGCTGGCGCGCTGGGCTGGTGCCACCGTCACGACAACCGTCTCCGGCGCGGCCAAGGCTGCGCTCGCGGCGGCCGCCGGCGCCGACCATGTCATCAACTACCGCGACGTGGACGCAGCCACCGCCATCAAGAAAGTCGCGCCTGACGGCGTCGACCTGGTCGTGGAGGTTGCGATCTCGGCGAACTCGCAGCTCAACATCGATGTGGTCAAGCCTCGTGCGTCGGTCGCCAGCTACGCCAACGACCGCGGCGGCGAGTTCACCCTCGACGTCAGGCAGAACATGATCAAGAACCTGCGCTACCAATTCGTTCTGCTCTACACCGTCGGCGACGCTGCCCTGACGGCCGCGGTGGAAGACATCACTCTCGCGCTTGTGGATGGAGCGCTGCCGGTCGGCGAAAACGCCGGCCTGCCGCTGCGCCGGTTCCCGCTAGCGAAGACAGCGGCTGCGCACCAGGCCGTCCAGGACGGAGCAGTTGGAAAGGTACTGGTCGACGTGTCCTAGGGCCAACCCACTCTGCGTAGGGAAGGCGAAAATGAAGGTCTTCTTCTAGTGGGCGCGCGACCGGCCTCGCGGGGCTGGGGACCTAGCACGGCCGAGCTGAGCTGGTATCAGCGCGTCAGCGCGCCAAATACCCTCCGTCCACGGGGTAGTAGGCGCCGGTGACGAACGACGCAGCATCGCTGGCCAGCCATGCGACCAGTTCCGCCACCTCCTCTGCTCGGCCCATCCGCTGCAGCGCATGCTGGCTGGCCAGGAAATCGATCGCCGACTGATCCAGGTTTGCCTCCAGCAGCGGCGTCATGATGAAGCCGGGACCCACGGCGTTCACCCGTACGCCGTCGGCTGCATGCTCCCACGCGGCCGCCTTCGTCATTCCCACTACCGCGTGCTTCGCCGCGACGTAGGCGCTGGACATGGCGAAGCCCACCTGGCCCAGAACCGAAGCCATGTTGATCACGGAGCCGCCACCGGTACGCCGCATCGCCTGAATGCCCGCGCGCTGGGTGTAGAAGACACCGTCGAGATTGACCCCGATCACCTGATGCCAGGAGGCGTCGCTGTACTCCGCGGTCGGCTTCGATTCCCCGCCGATGCCGGCATTGGCGACGACGATGTCGACACGGTCGAGAGCCTCGGCCACCTCCTCCATCCCGCCGCCGACCTGGCCCGAGTCGGATACATCGACGATCCCCGTACGCGTTGGCTTGCCGTACTGCTGCAGTTCGGCGGCGGCCGCCTCCAGCGAGGCTGCATTCAGGTCCCACAGGCACACGGCTGCGCCCGAGCGGGCCAGTGCATGCGCGCACGCGAGGCCGATGCCTGAGGCTCCTCCGGTGACGACTGCGACTTTGCCGTCGAGTCCGTAGTTGATCATCTTTCCTCCAGATCTGTGCTAGCAGTTCACGGCCGTCGGTCATAACCCATACTGGTGGCCACGCTCGGATGCTCCACTGATGGGTCTGGCGATGACCGTCGCGGCCACCACCATGCACTGCGTGACAGACAGCTACCGATTGACTCTTCATGCGGAAAGGCACCAGGATGCGGCGCGTGGCCGATAACGAACTTCCCGGTGGATCTACCGGTTGTGATGTGTGCGGAGTCCTGCTTGACGCGGAGAAGGTCGCCGTGCACGACGCTTGGCATCGCGCCGAGATGGAGAGATCTGAGGGTCTGACTCGAGCGGTTCGGGAGCTGACCGATCTGGTGCGCAACAGCCGCAACTGAGATCCATCGCTCACACGCGTATCACCTATGCCTAGCCTGGTGTCATGGCCGTTGGTGACTGGGGTGACCGGCCGCTGTTGTTGGCGGTCGATGCTGATGCGCGTCTGCTCGGAAGGATCGAGGCGGAGCTGCAGCGGGCATTCGGATCGGACTTTCGGGTACGCGGGGAGCTTTTCCCTGAAGACGCTTTAACGACACTCGAGCGAGCCCGTGACCGTCATGAGCGCGTGGCTGTCGTCTTGGTGGACGACTCGTTCCCTGACGACGCTCGAGCCAAGATCTTCGAGACAGCCAGAAGCCTGCACCCCAACGCACGGCGCGCCCTCCTCGTACCATGGGGTGCTTGGGGACATCCTGAGTCGGCCCACAAGATCTTGCGGAGCATCGCAGTTGGCGACATCAGCTACTACGTGCTCAAGCCGTGGATCACTCCCGACGAGCTGTTCCACCGCGTCATTGCCGAATTCGTTCAAGAGTGGTCACGCAGCGAGCCCACGAACTTCCGCGAGGTTGTCGTCATTGCAGCCCAGCACAGTGGCCGTGCCTACGCGGTGAGCGACCTGCTGAACCGCAACGGCATCCCACACGCCTTTCGCCCCCGTGCCTCCGAGCTCGGCCAGAGTGCGTTGGACGAGATAGGACACCCCGAGGGTGAGGTCGTGGTGTGGATGCCAGCCATCGGCGGCACGACCATGGTGAATCCAACCGATGCCGAGATCCTCGAGGCCTGGGGTATCCCAACTACCTTGCGAGATGTTGATCATGAATTCGATCTGATGGTGGTCGGCGCCGGACCTGCGGGCCTCGCGGCGGCCGTTTACGCCTCTTCCGAAGGTGTGCGCACGGTCGTGGTGGAACGCGAGGCAATTGGTGGGCAAGCCGGAACCAGTTCCTTGATCCGGAACTACCTCGGCTTCTCCCGCGGATTGAGTGGTGCCGAGCTGGTGCAGCGCGGCTATCAGCAGGCGTGGGTTTTCGGCGCTCGATTCGTTGTCACCCGGGAAGTGGAGCGACTGACGCCCCAATCCGGGGGCGGCTTCGTGGCTCAGGTCGGCGACATCGGCGAGGTCCGCGCACGCGCAATGGTCATCGCGACGGGGGTCTCTTACCGACGCCTCGGAGTTCCGAGCTTGGAGGAACTCAGTGGTCATGGGGTCTATTACGGAGCCAGCGTGTCGGCTGCCCAAGCGCTGACCGGTCTGCGCGCCGGTGTGATTGGTGCCGGCAATTCTGCGGGCCAAGCCGCCTTGCATCTGGCAAGGTATTGCGCATCGGTGCACATGATCGTTCGAGGCTCCGGACTGTCCGACAGCATGTCGGCCTATCTGGTAGACGCAATCTCGGCAATGCCGATGATCAAGGTCCACTTGAACACCGAGGTGGTCGGCGGCTACGGCGACGGACAGCTGGAATTCGTCACGATGCGTAACCGAATGAGCGGGCAAGAGCAGCACCTGCCGCTGGAGAGCCTGTTCGTCATGATCGGAGCAAGACCGCGGACCGACTGGCTTCCGACTGAGGTGGACCACGACCCACACGGCTTCCTCTATACGGGAGCCGAAGCAGCGGCCTGCGTCTCCTGGATACTGGAACGCTCGCCGCATCCTCACGAAACGAGTGTCCCGGGATTGTTCGCAGTCGGCGACGTGCGAGCTGGCTCGGTCAAACGGGTGGCATCCGCCGTTGGCGAGGGGTCGGTCGTTGTCTCTGAAATTCACCAGTTCCTCTCCCATGCGCCGCAGGGCTGATGTGACCGAGCCCGTGCGCGGCGGAACGCGGATCGCCGTTACAGCCGGGATCTTGACGGTGCCGTTGGTTGGCCTGCTGCTCGTGCTGAGGCAACCCTCCTTGGATCTTCGCTGGGAGCACCATCCCGCGCACTTTTGGTTGGTCTTGATCACGGCGATGCTTTCGGCCGTGCTGGCCTACGCCACCGGTGATGCGGCCGGTCGACGAGGCGATGCCCGGCTGCTGTATGTCTCCTTGGCCTTCTTGTCTTCCGCCGGCTTTCTCGGGCTTCATGCGCTGGCAACTCCTGGTGTCCTGCTCGAGAAGAGCAACACCGGATTTCTGATCGCCACGCCCGTGGGCGTCGGCATCGGTTCGGTCTTCGCAGCACTCTCGACTGCGGACTTCTCCGGCGACAGTGCGGTGCGCCACGTGCGGATCGGCAAGCTTCTGCGATGGGTGCTGCTGGGATTCATGGTGCTGTGGGCGGTGTGGTCGTTGGCTTCGCTGCCGCCCCTTGATCGGCCACCGCAATTTGCGGAAAGGTTCCCGCTCTTGCTCGCTGTACCAGCCGTACTGCTCTACGCCGGCAGCGCGGTGCGCTACATCCAGCTCTGGCGTCGGCACCCTTCGCTGATGCTCGTGGCTGTGCCGTCCGCGTTCATCCTGCTCGCGGAGGCGATGGTGGCGATTGCGTTCGCGCGCAATTGGCATCTCTCCTGGTGGGAGTGGCACGTGCTGCTGCTCCTCGCTTTTGGCCTGGTGGCTCTGAGCGCGCAGAACGCGTGGCGCGAGGAAAGGTTCGCGGAGCTTTATCTGCCACAAACCAGCGCTGGCAACCGAGACATCAGCGTGCTGTTTGCCGACCTGGAGGGATTCACCTCCTTCTCCGAAACCCACGAACCCGATGAAGTGGGAAGGATGCTCAATGAGTATTTCGCGGCCGCAGTCCCGGCGGTGGTTACGCCGTATGGCGGCGATGTCGACCGCATTATCGGCGACGCCTTGATGGTGACGTTCAACAAGCGTGGTGATCAACCTGATCATGCGGAACGCGCTGCGGGCGCCGGACTCGCATTGCAGAAAGCCACCTTGGATCTGGGCAAGCATCATCCTGACTGGCCGCGGTTCCGAGTGGGGATCAACTCCGGACATGTGTCGGTCAGTTTGCTGGGCGCCGAGGGTGGGCGTACCCACACGATCGTCGGCGATACGGTCAATATCGCTTCCCGCATCGAGGGCACCGCGCCAACTGGCGGAGTGGCGATCGGTCCCGACACCAAGGCGCTGCTGCCGGACGCAGTCACAACTCCGCTCGGTCAGCTGCAACTCAAAGGGCGTCAGGAGCCTCTCGACGTGTATTTGCTCACCTCGCTGTAGGGAGACAGCGTTGTTCCGCACAACGCCACGGATGAGTTGCATTGGTCGTCATTTCAAGCGCTATTCGTCGCTCTGTGTGGAGAAATGGCATTCGTGGCGGGCGATTGTCGAGTCAAGAGGTTCCTTGATCGGCACTTGATCATGGAGTGATCAACATCGCTATGCCACGACTAAATAGCGCAACAAAGGGCTTAGTTATCTCGATGAGATAACGGTTCGAGCTGTGCAGTACTAAACGCCAACAGCTGTGCTCCCTATTGGCGTGCAAGTCTGCACCGTTGACGTGGTCGAGGATTTGCGCTGCGCGCTGTCCTCCTTCGGTGCCAGTCGGGGGTTGGCGACTCATTCGTGTCCAGTTGCGCCCATTTGTCATGCCACCTCCAGGCGTCTGGAGGGTTTCAAAGCTGCTCGCAGCTTGACGACTAGGAGAGCTGCTTTTCACCATCCCTAAGGAGCCCGATGATCAAGTGGGTTGTCAGTGCAGCGCTGAGGTTTTCTCGGCTTGTGGTCGCAGCGGCGATCGGGATCCTTGCCGTGGGTGTCTACCAACTCCACGACGCGGCCGTCGATGTCTACCCGGAGTTTGAGCCACCAGACATCCAAATCCAGGCCGAAGCACTTGGTCTGTCGGCACAAGAGGTCGAGCAGCTGATCACGGTCCCGATTGAGCAGGACCTGCTGAACGGTATTCCGTGGGTGGAGCACATCAGATCACGATCGATGCCTGGCCTGTCGGCGATCGATCTGCAATTCGAGCCGGGGACAGACCTGCTCGCAGCCCGACAGTTGACGCAGGAACGGATGTCGCAGGCCAAGGCGCTGCCCAACGTCGGCACGCCGCCGATCATGGTTCAGCCGACCTCGTCAACCAGCCGGGTTGCCATGATCGCCATGCGATCGGAAACGGTGTCTGAGATCCAAATGTCGGTGCAGGCGCGCTGGCAGATCCGGCCCCGGCTGATGAGTATTCCCGGCGTCGCCAACGTCTCGGTCTGGGGGCTGCGGGATCGCCAGCTGCAGGTCCAGGTGGATCCGCAGCGCCTGCAGTCACACAAGGTCACCTTGACCCAACTCATTGAGTCGACCGGCAACGCGCTATGGGTGTCCCCCTTGAGCTTCGTCGAGGCGTCCACGCCCGGGACCGGCGGCTTCGTCGAGACACCCAACCAGCGGCTCGGCGTACAGCACATCCAGCCCATCGCCAACCCTGACCAGCTCGCCAATGTCGCGGTGCAGGGGACCCAGACTGCGCTGCGGATCGGTGATGTGGCCAAGGTGACCGAAGACCACCAGCCACTCATCGGCGACGCCAGCCTCGATGGCGGACCGTCACTGATGCTCGTCGTGGAACGCTTCCCCGACGCCAATACGGCCCAGGTCACCCATGACGTCGAAGAGGCGCTCGACGCCATGGCTCCCGGATTGTCCGGGATCAGCCTGGACGCTCATGTGTTCCGACCGGCTACTTACATGACCTCGGCACTCCGCCATCTCGGGGTAGCCGGACTTGTGAGCGCGGGCCTGCTCGTCGTTGCGGTGGGTTTGCTCCTCGTCTCATGGCGGGCTGCCCTGATTCCGGTCATCGCTGTCCCGCTGTCGCTGGTGTCAGCGGCGTGGGTACTGCACCTGCGCGGGGAAACATTGACGACGATGACCCTGCTCGGCCTTGCGGCGGCAGCAGTCGTCGTGGTTGATGATGTGGTCGGCGATGTTGCTGCGATACGTACCCGGCAACTGGCTGCTGGCCCTGACACGCCGCCACTCAGCTCGGTCATGGGCGATCTCGTTTCAGCGCGGCGCGGACCGCTGCTCGTCGGCCTCGTGATCGCAGTTCTGGTCCTGGCGCCGGTGTTGGCCATCGGTGGGGTATCGAATGCCTTCAGCTGGCCGCTCGCCGCGACATATGTGCTCGCGGCTGTGACCTCGCTGGTCGTCGCGCTCATCGTTACGCCGGCGCTTGCCGTGTTGCTGCTCCGCGATGGACAGGCACACTTGCGGGCAGGCCCGCTTGATCGCTGGGTACGCGCTGCAGCCGATCGCGTTGCCGCGCCGGCAATCGGCAAGCCTGGTTGGGTAGCACTCGGCGCGGGCGTACTTGCGGTCGCGGCGATCTTGATCGCCTGGCTGGCCCCGAGCGGGCCAGTGCTACCAACGCTGCAGGATCGCAACGTGCTCGTCCGCGTGCAAGGCGCACCGGGCACGTCGCTGCCCGAAATGAACCGGATCACCTCTGCCGTCGCTGCGGAAATGCGAGCTGCGCCAGGCATTGAATCAGCCGGTGCGCACGTTGGCCGCGCCATCACCTCCGACGAAATCGTCAATGTCGACGCCGGAGAGATCTGGCTCACGGTGGCCCCCAAAGCCGATTACGAGGCAACACTTGCCGGCGTACGCGACATCGCGGCAGGGTATCCGGGGCTCCACACCAGCGTCCGGACCTATGCCGAAGACCGCGTCGCCGCTGCCCGAAAGAAGGTCGGCGACGAAGTGGTGGTCCGGGTTTTCGGTGACGACCTCGCAACCTTGCGGGAGACAGCTGATGGCGTCAGCCGTACGTTGAGCACCGTCACCGGCGTACTGTCGCCCAGAGTCGAATCCCAGGTAACCGAGCCAACCTTGCAGATCGAGGTCAACCTCGCTGCGGCCCAGCGCCATGGCCTCCGCCCGGGAGATGTTCGTCGCGAGGCCACGACGCTGATCTCGGGCTTGGCCGTGGGAAACCTCTATGAGGAGCAAAAGGTCTTCGACGTAGTTGTGTGGGGTGGACCGCAGATCCGGCAGAGCCTTTCTGATCTTGAGGCGCTACGTATCGATACCCCGTCGCGGCAGCAAGTTCGGCTAGGCGACGTGGCGACGGTGCGCATCGCTCCCGACCCGGTCGCGATTGACCACAACAGCGTGTCGCGAAGCCTTGACGTAACCGCCGTGGTCAATGGACGCAGCGCTGCTGATGTGGCACAAGACGTGACGACGCGGCTGCGGGGGACTGCCTTCCCGTACGAGTACCACGCTGAGGTGCTCGGCGACGCGGCGCAGCAGCAGTCCAACCATCTTCGGGTCGCCGCAATCGCAGTCGTCGTGATCTTGCTGAGCTTCCTGATCTTGCAGGCGGCAACAGGCAGTTGGGGACTTGCAGCGGTCCTGCTGGTCACGTTGCCCGTTGCGGTCGCCGGCGGTGTTCTGGTCGCGCCGCTGGTGGGAGGCGTCAGGTCCATCGGCGTCCTGGTCGCGCTCTTCGCGATACTCGCACTGGCCATCCGCCAGGCCGTGGTCTTCATACGTCGGGCGCGCGAGCTTGACGCCCAGCCAGGAGCAAGTCCGGCCGATTCGGTGCGGCAAGCCGTACGGGAATTCGCGCCATCTGTCATCGGCGTGGCACTCGTGACCGCGGCACTCATGGTTGCACCTGCTGTCATGGGCACGACGGCCGGTCTGGAAGCCTTCCATCCTTTCGCCATCAGCATGCTGGCCGGCTTGGTGACGGCCACGGCAGTCTCGCTGATCGCAGTCCCCGCCTTCTATCTGGCGATCGCCAACCGGGCCCTGTTGAAAGAAACGGGGCGTCCGGCGACGGCCTCCCCTGCACCTGCTTCCGAAGAAACTGAGGTGGACTCATGACGCTACGCGGATTTGCCGCTACCCTCGCGGCGCTCGCGGTGATCACATCGGGCGCCAGCGGCTGCAGTGAGGCCGGCGCCTCCAACGAAGAGAATCCCGAGACGGCCGTCACGGTCGAGGAGGCCGGCGAAGACCAGCCGGCACGCCTCACCGTCAGTGAGCGCGCCGAGCAACGCCTGGGCCTGCGTACCGAGCCGGTCCGTCCGCTCACTGGTCATCCTGGAGTGACGGAAGTCATCTCGTACTCCGCCGTGGTCTATGACTCCGACGGCGCGTCCTGGGCGTTCTCCGCGCCCTCCCCTCGTACCTACGTCCGGGTGCCTATTGAGATCAGCTCGATCACTGGCAAGACGGTACAGCTCAAGAGCGGCCCGCCCGTGGGAACCCAGGTGGTGGTCGTGGGCGCGCCTGAGCTGGTCGGCGCCGAGGCCGGGATCAGCGGTGAGGAGTGATGGCCCAGCCGCCTAACAGCCAGCCGCGTAAAACCTTGATGCGGTGGATCGTCGGCACGAGTCTCAACTACCGCTTCCTGGTCGTCGCCATCGGTGCGTTGCTGATGGTGTTCGGCGTCGCCACGTTGCCCTCGACAAGGGTCGACGCCTTTCCCGAGTTCGCGCCACCTCGCGTGGTCATCCAGACCGCCTGCCTCGGCCTGTCAACCTCCGACGTCGAGCAGCTGGTCACCGTGCCGCTGGAGCAGGCTCTCAATGGAGTCGAGGGCCTGGACGACATGCGGTCCAAGTCGGTACCGCAGCTGTCGGCCATCGAGCTGATCTTCAAGTCCGGCGTTGACGAGCTCAAGGCCCGGCAGCTGGTCCAGGAGCGCATGACAGCCGTGGCCGCGACCCTGCCCACGTGGGCGGCGCCCCCGGTCATGCTGGCACCCGTCTCGGCTACCGGTCGGGCGGTTCAGATCGGGATGACGTCGAAGGACCACTCACTGATCCAGATGTCGATGTCGGCGTACTGGACGATCCGCGCGCGGCTGCTGGAAGTTCCGGGCGTGGCCAATGTTGCGCTGTGGGGCGAGCGTCTGCAGATGATGCAGGTGCAGGTCGAGCCGCCCAAGCTGGAGGCTCAGCACGTCGCCCTGAACGAGGTCATGGAGGCAACGGCCGACGCTGTCGATTCGGGGCTGCTGCGTTTCTCCAGCGGTTCGATCATCGGCACGGGCGGCATGGTCGAATCACCGAACCAGCGCATCAATGTGCGCAACGTGCTACCGATCATCACGCCAGATGATCTTGCCAAGGTCCCGCTGCACGTCGAAGGCAAGGGCAAAGATGTCAAGATCGGCGACATCGGCCGCGTGGTCGAGGACCACCAGCCGCTCATCGGCGACGCGGTGATCAACGACAGTCCGGGCGTGCTCATCGTGGTGGAGAAATTGCCCTGGGCCAATACCGTCGAAATGACCAAGGGCGTCGAGGAGGCCATCCGCTCGCTGGAGCCCGGCCTGCCGGGCGTGCAGTTCGATACCACGATCTTCCAGCAGGCCAACTTCATCACCTCATCGATTCACAACCTGACCCAGGCCTTGGTGCTCGGGTTCGTACTCGTCATCGTGATCTTGGCCTTGTTCCTCTTCGAGTGGCGGGTGGCCTTGATCAGCATTCTCACCATCCCGCTGTCGCTGATGACCACGATGCTCGTCTTGTACTGGCGAGGGGAAACGATCAATACCATGACCTTGGCCGGCCTGGTGATCGCTCTGGGCGCGGTGGTGGACGACGCCATCATCGACGTCGAGAACATCGTCCGACGGCTGCGCCAGCACCGATTGTCGGGAGCCGAAGGTTCCACGGCTTCGGTGATCTTGAACGCGTCTCTCGAGGTGCGGGGCCCGATCGTGTACGCGACCTTGATCATCGTCGCGGCAGCGGTACCGATCTTCTTGCTCCAGGGACTGACGGGGGCCTTCTTCCGGCCGCTCGCGCTGTCGTACACGCTGGCGATCGTGGCATCGCTGCTCGTCGCACTCACCGTGACGCCGGCCCTGGCATTGATCCTGCTTGGCCGCTCCAAGATCGAACGGCGAACATCGCCTGTCGTCGCGGTCCTGCAGCGCGGCTACACGGCAGCTCTTTCGCGCATCGTGGTGAAGCCGAGGCGGGCGTACGCGATCTTTGGGCTAGTCACCATCGTCGGTGTCGCACTCACGCCACTGCTCGGCCAGTCCTTGTTCCCCGGCTTCAAGGAACGGGACTTCCTCGTCCACTGGGTGACTCAGCCCGGGACGTCAGCCGAAGAGATGCAACGGACAACTCTGGCGGTCAGCAAGGAGCTCCGCGCTATTCCCGGGGTACGCAACTTCGGAGCCCATATCGGCCAGGCGTTCCTCGGCGAGGAGGTCGCCGGGGTGAATCTCGGCGAGAACTGGATCAGTATCGACCCCTCGGTGGACTACGACACAACGCTGGACAGGATCGAGGACGTCAATGACGCCTATGCCGGCCTGTTCCGGGAGACCCAGACCTATCTCGATGAGCGCATCGAGGAAGTGATCTCGGGGGGCAAAGAGCCGATCGTCGTTCGCATCTACGGCGAAAACTTGTCTGTGCTACGCGAGAAGGCCGCCGAGATCGAAGAGATCATGGGTGGTATCGAGGGCGTTCAAGATCAGCACACCGACATCTCGACTGATGTTCCGCAGTTGCAGGTCGAGGTCGATCTTGCTAAGGCACAGAAGTACGGATTGAAGCCCGGCGACGTACGCCGCGCCGCAGCGACTATGGTCGCCGGTGAGGAAGTCGGCGACATCTTCCGCGGCGGCAAAGCCTATGACGTCATGGTGTGGAGCACGCCCCAGACGCGTTCCAGCGTCCCCGACATCCAAAACCTGCGTATCGACACGCCGTCGGGCAAGACTGTCCGGCTCGCCGACGTGGCGAAGGTATCCCTGCAACCGAGTCCGAATGCCATCGATCGCGAGGGTGATTCCCGCCGGCTGGACGTGAGCGCGACCTTCGAGGGAGACCTCGGTGGAGTGGTGGGACAGCTCGAAGACAAGCTCAAGGACGTGCAGTTCGATCGGGGATACCACGCAGAGATTCTGGGCGAGTGGCAGGAGCGCGAGTCGGCTCAGCACATCCTGCTGGTGACTGCGGTCATCTCAGGAGCGGCGATCTTGCTGCTACTGCAAGCATCCTTCGGCACTTGGCGGCTCGCTCTGCTCAGCTTCCTGACCCTCCCCATGGCCCTGGTTGGTGGGATTATCGCTGCCTTCCTCGGTGGTGGAGTGGTTTCGCTGGGGTCGCTCATCGGATTCTTCACGGTCTTCGGAATTGCCGCTCGGAACGGCATCTTGCTGATCAACCACTTCCAGCATCTGGAACGTGAAGAGGGCATGACGTTCGGCCGCGACCTGGTGGTACGCGGAGCTCGAGAACGCCTGTCGCCGATCTTGATGACCTCGCTTGCGACCGGCCTCGCACTGATTCCGCTGGTGGTCTTCGGCGAACGCCCGGGCCAGGAAATCGAGCATCCCCTGGCGATCGTGATCCTCGGTGGCCTCGTCACCTCGACGCTGCTCAACCTCTTCGTCACTCCATCGCTGTACCTGCGCTTCGGCAAGTCACGGAAGGAGCAGGAGCCGGCAGCACCCGCCACGGAGCCGGAGCCGCAAACGGCGTGATGCACGCTGAGCCTGTCGAGGGCGCCGGCGGTGTGGTGCCCGGGCACAACGCAGGGGACGTGTGGTCCTAAACTCCGCGCATGGAGTATCGACAGCTTGGCCGCAGCGGTCTGCGGGTCTCGACGATCACCCTTGGCACGATGGGCTTTGGCGGCACGGGTTGGGCCTCTCCCGTCGGTCAGATTGATGTTGAGGGGGCGCGAAAGCAGATAGGTCTGGCGCGCGACGCGGGCGTCAATCTGTTCGACACCGCTGACGTCTACTCCAGCGGCCTCTCAGAGGAAATACTGGGGCAAGCCCTCGGCTCTGATCGTGATGAGGTGCTCATTGCGACCAAGGTCCGAATGTCCATGGGCGATGGACCGAACGACATGGGTCTGTCCCGGCACCACGTCATCCGCGGCGCCGAGCACAGCCTGCGACGCCTTGGTACCGATTACATCGACCTCTACCAGGTACATGAATGGGATGGCCAGACCCCGCTCGAGGAAACACTGCAAGCCCTCGACCACCTCGTGCAAACGGGCAAAGTTCGCTACATCGGCTGCTCCAATTACGCCGCCTGGCAACTGATGAAGTCGCTGTGGATCTCCGATCGCGAAGGTCTCTCGCGATTCGTGAGTCAGCAGGTCTACTACTCGTTGCAGGCCCGCGATATCGAGAACGAACTGGTGCCGTTGGCCGTGGATCAGGGCATCGGCATCCTCATCTGGAGCCCGATTGCGGGTGGCCTGCTATCCGGCAAGTACCGCCGCGGAGTGGATGCGCCGCCCGGCAGTCGTCATCTGAGCGAGTGGAACGAGCCTCCGGTGTACGACGAGGACAAGCTGTACGACACCATCGAAGAACTCGTCGCCATCGGTGCCGATCACGGTGTCTCAGCGGCTCAGGTTGCGCTCGCGTACACCATGGGCAAGCCTGCGGTCACCTCGGTGATCGTCGGCGCCCGGACCGAAGACCAGTTGGCGGACAACCTTGCTGCAGCCGACCTCACGCTGTCAGCGGAGGAGATGGATCGGCTGGACAAGGTCAGCGCGCAGCCGCTGCCATACCCGTTCTGGCACCACGCGAAGGCGGCGAATGATCGCCTCGGCCCGGCCGACCTCACGCTGCTATCCCGTCACCTGCCGGACTGAGTTCCCGCTTCGACGGGCTAAGCGAGCAGCCCTGAGCAGCTCTGCGCCCCGAGCTGGCCTAGCGAGCAGCTCTGCGCCCCGAGCTGGCCTAGCGAGCAGCTCTGCGCCCCGAGTGGCCCAGCGAACAGCTCTGCGCCCTGAGCTCGTCGAAGGGCACCCGGCGGCACTGAGGCGTCGAGCCGCAGCCGTGCTACGAGTTCCCGCAGCTGCGTACGCAGACCTTGCCGAACACCGACTCGAGATGACGCTGTGTGGGTTATTGACTGACCTTTCCCAGATTCGATCGTGAGTCGATGTCGACGGGCACAATGTGACCATGCCTCGTACCAGTGACCGCGTACGCGTGATCTTCGTTGCTGTGACAGCTGTGGCTCAGGCCGTTGCCGCTCCGTTGACCACCTTGGCGCTCGGACCACGTTCGAACACCGGCGCGATCTCTGACGCAAACGCCAGTCCGGTCACCCCTGCTGGATACGCCTTCGCCGTGTGGGGATTGATCTACGCCGCATGCATCGCCCTCGCGATCTATCAGCTTTTGCCGAGTCAGCAAGAGCGATGGGTGCATCGGCAGACGGGTTGGTGGTTGGCGGGAGCGTTCACCGCGTCCGCACTCTGGGTACCGGTCTTCGGAACGCGTAACCTCTGGCTTGCCCAGATCTTGATCGTGATCTTGGTCGGCTATCTCATCGTTGCGGCTCGAGGTTTCCTCGTCGTTGGACCGGCCAAAAGTACGGCGGAGGAGGTGTTGCTGCGGCTGCCGGTGATGATCTATCTCGGATGGGCGAGCTTGGCGGCGGCAGCCGGATTTGCGACGACGTTCCGCTCGTGGGGGATGCCCGCCTCTGCACGCTGGGTGAGCGAGATCGGCGTTGTGCTGGTGCTGAGCGCAACGATCATGTCGCTCTTCATCGTGTCGAGGCTGGTCGCCGTTGCCGGTTTCCTCCTGACTGCCTGCTGGGCGCTGCTGGCTGTGGCGGTCGCGACGGATTCGAGTTCGGTACGCAACACTGCCGTGATCGCGATCGTGATCTTGCTCGCCGTTGTCATCGGCCGTACGCTGCGCAGCCCGCAACGTCGGGTCGTGCTCTTCGGCTGAGGTTTCTCACAGCTTGATGCGGTAATGGAGATGGACGACGCCGTTGCCGAAGCGGCGCTCGTCCAGCAACTCGAGCTCTATGCGGATTGCGTCGGGCAGAGCTGCCGTACCGGCTCCTATCACGATGGGGGAGAGGAATAGGTGACACTCATCGACCAGGCCCATCGTGAGCGCCTGCGCGGCGAGCGTCGGACCGCCGACGCTGATGTCTCGATCGGCAGTCGCCTTTCTCTGCTCAATTGCCTTCGGGTCGAACTTCCGCTCAATCCTCGTCCGTGCAGTGGACGGGCTCTGCAGGCTGGTGGAGTAGATGATCTTGTCGGCTGCCTGCCAGATCTGCGCGTACGCCTGCCCGGCTGACGGATCGCCATTGCCAGTCGGCGCCGTTTCCCAGTAGTGCATCACCTCATACAGGCGACGTCCGTACAGATATGTGCCGATCGGACGCTCGAGTTCATTGACGAACCTATGCACCTCCTCGTCGGGCGCGCTCCAGTCGAAGTTGCCCTCCGTGTCGGCCACGTACCCGTCAAGCGAACAGATTGCCGAGTAGATCAACTTCGCCATCATGAG
>DATLQP010000334.1:0-6760 GCA_035535155.1 Propionibacteriaceae bacterium | reverse complement strand
CGGTGGCAAAGCCCTCGCCCTCGAGGAAGGCCAGCCAGTCCTTGAGGCCGGCATCGAAGATCACGCCGGGATTGAACATCCGATCTGGTCGTACGTTTCCTGCACCCTGGGCGAAGTAGTCCCGACTCAGCTTGCCATTGGACTTCTTCACCCGCGACGAGGTAGTCATGATCGCGGATTTCACTGCCATCGGCGACCACTTCGGGTGTACGCCGAAGTACAGCGCCGCAATGCCCGCGACATGTGGCGAGGCCATGGAGGTCCCGGAGTAGAAGTCGAACTTGTGCTTACCGTTCGATGGCGGGGCCACAGCGGCCAGGATGGAGGTGCCAGGTGCGGCAATGTCCGGCTTGAGCAGGTCACCGCCGTTGCCGAGCGAGGGGCCACGGGAGGAGAAGCTCGTTATCTGGGGATATCTGATCGGTGTTGACGACAGATTTCCTTCCCGGAGTGTGGCAGTGGCTCCCGCCTTCTTCGCGTAGGCCTTGACGGCTGGACCGAATGGCACGTTCAGGTGGACCGTGGGCACTGCGTGGGTATCACCGTCAGTTGAGTTGGCGGTGAGATTCGCCAGCACCATGCCCTTGCCGCCCGCACGTTTCACCTCGGCTGACTTGTCGACCCGATCCACTACGCCGCGGTCGCAGACCACGATCTTGCCAGCGGCTTTGGCGTGACTGAGGCTGTGGGGTGCGCAGACATCCGCGTCGGTGGCGGCTGCCGAAGCCCGTTTGACCGACCGAGCCGTAACGAGCCGAGCCGGTCCGACCTTGCCGTTGACGGTGGTGCTGATTCCGGCGTATTTCTTGCCGTTGCCGAGAATGACGGTGCCGGCGTACGGCGCGACGGTGCTGGCCGCCACCGTGGTTTCCCACGGCGTGACGTGGTGCAGGGTTGACGCGCCCGGCCCCTCATTGCCTGCCGCTGTTGCCACGAAGATCCCAGCCGAGGCCGCAGACAGGAAGGCCCGATCGACCGGATCATCCAGTGCGTCCGAGCTGCTGACCGAATAATTGATCACATCGACGCCATCGGAGATGGCTGCGTCGACAGCGGCCAAGGCGTCGCCGATGTAGATGGCGGGCTCTTGGTCAATCTTGCTGGTGAAGGCGACCTTGTAGATTGCGAGCTTGGCGGCCGGCGCAACTCCGGAGATCTTGCCGAACGAGTGTCCGGCAATCGATGCCGAAACCCCGGCATTGCCGGCGGCCGTGGATGCCACATGGGTGCCGTGACCGTCTCCGTCTCGCGGCGAAAGGTAGTCGGAACGCTGCGCGAGCGGAGTCTGCGACTCGTAGGTAGCCGAGAAGGAGCGGGCGCCGATCACCTTGGTGTTGCACTCGTCGCCGGTGAACGAGTCGCCCGCTTGGCAGGTACCAGTGAATTTCTGGCCGTCTGCCTTCTTCATGGTGATCTTCTTGTTGCCCGATCGGTACGGTCGAAACGGATCCGCCGTCGTGGGCTGAGAGGTGCCCAACGGCTCACCAGCGAAGGACTTGCTCTCCGGCCAGTAGCCGGAATCCACAATCCCCACGACTACACCGCGGCCAGCATTCTTCTTGCCGCCTTGCGCGGCCCAGACGCCGTTGGAGCCTGACAGCTTCAAGAAATCGACCGGGTTCTTGTTGCCGGTGAGCTTGCGTGGCCGGTCCTTGGTCACCGAGAGAACGCCCGGCGCGTGTTCCAGCGTGCGTGCCTGGTCTGGGCTCAGAGTCGTCGCGAAGCCGTTGAGGCTGACGGCGTAATGCTTCAGCGGCTTGGCACCAACCCGTGCGGCCGCATTGGCCTGCTGTCGCTCCAGGTAGGCCCGGTAGCGCTTCGCGCGGCCCGTCCGCACATCCACGCGCTCGCCCTTGCTGGGACGTGTGGCACCAAGACCCTTCACGTCACCGTCATAGGTGACGATCGGTTTCCCAGTCAGGGTGACGATGTAGCGGCTGGGGATCGGAGCCGGAACAGAGGGCGTGGCCGGCCCCGGCGGCACGGCGTAGACAGCCGGCAACTCGCCGATTGTCAGCAGCGCGCCGACCGCGACGCTCGCGGCAATGACCGCCAAATGGGCGCGACGGGAACACAACAGCACGAAAATCCCCCGATGATTTCGGATGCCCCGATTGGATTACTCGCTCCGCCCGTGACTCTTCGGCAGCTAGCAGGACGAGTCGAGCAAAGTAGGCTCGACACTAACAGCGGGCGAGGACATGCGTGGGGGATCAGCCTCAATTGCGTGACAGCAACGAGATGGGGTGAGACCACTGCGCGCGACCCGGGGATTGCTGGCGCTCGCGGTACCCATCCTCATGCTGACCGTTGGATGTGCTCACCAGACCGCCGGACGCTCCGGCCCAAACCCAGGGGGCGCGACCATGCCCGTCACTCCGTCCTCTTCGACGTCGGGCGAGCAGACCAGGCCCACCTCGGCCACGCCCTCCGGCGGGCGCGGGGACACCGATCTGACGATTGTGGTCGACAACGGATCAGGCTCGACGTCAACCTGGCGGCTGACCTGCAATCCGCCAGGCGGTACTCATCCGGATCCGAAGGCAGCCTGCCGTGCACTGGAGGCCAATGGCGCGGCGGCACTGCCGCCGGTGCCCAAGGACAAGGCTTGTACGCAGATCTATGGAGGTCCGGACACGGCCACGATCACTGGGACTTGGCAGGGTCAGGACGTGATCAGCAAGTTCGCGCGAAATGACGGATGCCAGATCAGCCGCTGGAAGCTGATGGAAGGGCTGTTGCCGCCCGGCGGCCGCTAAGACTCCGACTCAGCCGACGACGATCTCGACTCGCTGGAACTCCTTGATTTCGGTGTAGCCGGTGGTCGCCATCGCCTTACGCAGGGCGCCAGCTAGGTTCATGGTGCCGTCGGGAACCGTGGAAGGGCCGAGCAGGATGCGTTCCAGGGTGCCGACCGTTGAGAACGTGGCCCGTTCTCCGCGTGGCAGCTTGTCGTGCCACGCCTCCGGTCCCCAGTGATATCCGCGACCCGGGGCCTCCTCGGCCCTGGCAAGCGGCGACCCGACCATAACCGCGTCGGCCCCGCAGGCAATCGCCTTGGCAATATCACCGGAGCGAGCGACCGAGCCGTCTGCGATCACGTGCACATAGCGCCCGCCGGATTCGTCGAGATAGTCTCGCCGTGCCGCGGCGACATCGGACACCGCCGATGCCATCGGTACTCCAACACCCAGCACCGATCGGCTGGTTGATCCAGCGCCCCCGCCGAATCCGACGAGGACACCGGCGGCGCCCGTGCGCATCAGGTGCAGCGCGGCTTGGTACGTTGCGCAGCCCCCGACGATCACTGGCACGTCCAACTCGTAAATGAACTTCTTCAAGTTGAGCGGTGCCTGGTCGGAGGAGACGTGCTCCGCGGACACCGTGGTGCCGCGGATGACAAAGAAGTCAACGCCGGAATCCACCAGCGCTTGGGCGTAGGCCTGGGTGTTCTGCGGCGAGAGCGCACCTGCGGTCGGCACGCCTGCTTCCCGAATCTGTGCGACGCGTTTGCCGATCAGCTCGGACTTGATCGGCTCGGCGTAGATCTTCTGCATCCGGCGGGTCGCCTCGACAGGGTCCTCGACCCCGATGATCTCGTCGAGCAGCGGCTGCGGATCGTCGTAGCGAGTCCAAAGTCCTTCGAGGTTGAGCACACCAAGTCCACCTAGCTGGCCGATCCGGATGGCCGTGGCCGGCGACACGACCGAGTCCATCGGCGCAGCGAGCAACGGGAAGGCGAAGGTGTACGCGTCGATCCGCCACTGCAGCGAGACTTCTTCCTCGCCACGGGTACGCCGCGACGGGACGATGGTGATGTCGTCGAAGGCGAACGCCTGCTGGGCGCGCTTACTGCGACCCACGTCAAACATGGACTACCCCCAGTGCATCAGCCCGAATAGTTGGGCGCCTCGACGGTCATCTGGATGTCGTGCGGGTGGGACTCCCGTAATCCTGCTGAGGTGATCCGAACGAATGAGCCGCGCTCCTGGAGCTCTGGAATCGTGGCGGCTCCGGTGTAGAACATCGCCTGCCGCAGACCGCCGACCAGCTGGTAGGCCACGGCCGCGAGCGGCCCACGATACGGCACATGTCCCTCGATGCCCTCCGCGATCAGCATCGAGTCTGAGGTGACATCAGCTTGGAAGTAGCGATCCTTGGAGTAGGAGGAACCGCTGCGGCCTCGAGAGGCCATCGCGCCGAGCGATCCCATCCCTCGATAGGTCTTGAATTGCTTGCCATTGATGAAGATCAAGTCGCCGGGGCTCTCTTCACAGCCAGCGAGCAATGAGCCAAGCATTACCGTGTCGGCGCCCGCCACTAGCGCCTTTCCGATGTCGCCGGAATATTGCAGGCCGCCGTCACCGATCAGCGGTACCCCTGCCGGACGACAGGCGCGCGCCGCATTGTGGATCGCGGTGACCTGAGGGACACCGACACCGGCCACTACGCGGGTTGTACAGATCGAGCCTGGGCCGACACCGACCTTGACGCCGTCAACTCCGGCATCGACCAGAGCCTTAGCACCGGCGTACGTCGCCACGTTCCCGCCGATGATGTCGACCTTGGTGGCGGCCGAGTCGGCCTTCAACCGGCGCACCATCCCCAACACACCCTGTGAGTGCCCGTGGGCGGTATCGACGATCAGCGCGTCGACGCCCTCCTCGATCAACGCCATCGCTCGCTTCCAGGCGTCCCCAAAGAACCCGACCGCCGCTCCGACCCGGAGCCGCCCTTGATCATCTTTGGACGCATCCGGATACAGCCCGGACTTGACGAAATCCTTGAGCGTGATCAAGCCTTTGAGGCGATCTTGATCATCTACCAGGGGCAGCTTCTCGATCTTGTTCTGAGCCAGCAACCGCATCGCGTCCTCACGGCTGATGCCCACCGGCCCGGTGATCAACGGCATCGGCGTCATCACCTCACCGACCGGCCGGGTGGGGTCGCTTTCGAAGCGCATATCCCGATTGGTGATGATGCCGAGCAGCCGTAGCTCGCGGTCGACAACGGGCACACCCGAAATGTGGAACCGCCCGCACATCGCATCGGCTTCTCCGATGGTGGCGTTCGGAGAGATCGTGATCGGCTCCTCGATCATGCCAGCCTCGGAGCGCTTTACGACATCAACCTGGTGGGCTTGATCCTCGATGGAGAGGTTGCGGTGGATGATGCCAAGACCACCCTGCCTGGCGATGGCGACAGCCATCCGGGCCTCGGTCACGGTATCCATCGGCGAGGAGATCAGCGGGACCTTCACACTGATCCGCTTCGAGACCCGAGAGGCAGTGCTCACCTCGGACGGGATGACGTCGCTCTCAGCCGGCTGAAGCAACACGTCGTCAAAGGTCAGTCCAAGTGTCTCGAAGACGTGCGGCACGCCAACTGGGCTGAGGTCATCGGAGTACGGCAACACGGCAAGCCTTTCACCTGACGAAGTAGAGGCTCATGTTAGTCCAGTGCGCTCAGCCAGCCGTGGTATGAGCCGGGCCTTCAGGTGGGTCGGGGCTTGAGATTGCTCGTGGCCGGGCCCTCCAGCACCGTCCCGTCGGCCGCGAACCGGGAGCCGTGCAGTGGGCAGTCCCACGACTTCTCGAGATCGTTGAAGCGGACCACCCCGCCAAGGTGAGTACAGATTGCTGACAGTGCGCAGGTCGTGCCATCGACCGTTGAGATGGCCACTGGCTCACCTCGCTTGGCGCCCACGACCCCGGTGCCGTCGGCCGGCTTGCGCTCGTGATCCTTGAGCGGGTGCAGCTCAGCACTCAGCCAACCTGTTACGGCCGCAAGTCCGATCGCGGCATTCGCGCCGGTGAATCGGACGGCGCTCGCCGGTTTGCTCACCCGAGTCCCCAGAGTCCGTGCCCAGGGTGGCACGCGCTTCAGGATTTCCCCGCTGATCCGGAGTGCGGCGGCGACGGCATTGGTCATGCCCCACTTGCTGTATCCGGTCGCCAGATGGACGTGGCCGCCGCCACGCGGCAACTTGCCGACGTAGGGGACTCCCCCATGCGACTCGTAATCCTGCGCAGACCACATGTGGGTCCGCTCAGCGCCCGGAAACCACTGGCTCGTCCACTCAGTCAGGTCGGCAACCAGCTCGGATGGATTCTTCGAGTGGCGGCCCACCGGATGACCGTTGCCGCCCACCAGCAGGAGCTCCTCGCCGCCATGACGTGCCGTACGCAACGATCGGGTCGGCGTATCCGCCGAGATGTACATGCCACGCGGAGTCTCGGTCCCAACTCGAAACCCAAGCGCGTAGGAGCGTTGGGCGGTGACCTTGGCGAAATAGAGCCCGCGGTCCATGAAGGGGATGCCGGTGGCAAGTACCACGTCGGCGGCGCTCAGCCGGCCGGCCGAGGTCACCAGCTCGCTACGTCGGCCCACGGAGATCTTGACCACCCGCGCTCGCTCAATCAGGATTCCCCCTGCGTCACGCAGCTCCTGTGCCAGCGAGGCGAGGAGGGCCACCGGATTGAACTGCAATTGATCGGGCAGGCGCACTGCAGCGTAGGTGGGATAAGGCAGCTCGACGGCATCGGTCAGCTGAACGGGCAGACCAAGACGGCGGGCAATGTCGAACTCCTGCCGAACAGAGGATGCGCCAGATTGCGCGCCTGCGTAGGTGTACGCGTCTCGCTGCTCGGTGTCAATGCCATGCTCTGCGCAGTATGCCCTCAGCCACTCCTGACCCTCGCGATTGCCTTCTAGATAAGCGCCGGCGACATGATCCGTGTGATTCTTCACGATTGTGGAC
>DATLQP010000333.1:0-17617 GCA_035535155.1 Propionibacteriaceae bacterium | reverse complement strand
CGGGCAAAGGCTCGGGCGCACAGCGCAGCCAGGAATCGAGCCTGACCCGCTGAGCACCGGCGGTCACACCCTGCCGATGCTTTGACCGCCACGGTCCGAACGATCCCTTAGGTGGATGAAGGACTGATGGGAGGTGTGCGGTGCAGACTCGGCTCGCCGCATGCGTTCTGACAGGGAGCATTGCTGCTTTCCTGACCGGCTGCACCAAACCTAATTCCCAGCCAAGCGTCTCGCCAATCCCACCCATTTCGTCTCCCTCCCCAAGCAGAACCGTTTCGCCCACCCCATCCGCGGAGGAGCTGAACCTTCGCCGAGCCGAGCGGGCTGTTGACCAATTCTGGCGTGTGATCGACCGCCTGTCGGCCGACACGGACTCAGATTTGACGGAGCTCACGACGGTTTCGCGGGGCTCGGTAGCGGCCCAGTGGGCAAGGAACATCAATCAGGCTCGTTACAACCGGGTCAGATCCACCGGAAACGCTGTCGTTCGCGACGCCGTGGCCAAACGGTCCAAGAAGCAAAACATCTTTCGAGTCACCGCCTGTATTGACGTGAGCAGCGTCAACATCAGAGATGCGCTCGACCGGATGGGATGGCGGATCATCGTGGTCACTCGACACGACTACTTCAGCGCTCCGGAAGAGGTGCTCCGTCGCGTACGGGATGCACTCATCGAGCGCGGCATGCTCGGCGTGCGCCGTCGTTTCAGGACCGAATGGACACGCCACATTGTCGGGGCCTGAGCGTCTTGACACCTGTGATGCGAAACGACCCTTCCGAGCTCAGATCGGCGGGTCGTTGTGACGGCTGTGATGCGGAACGACCCCTCCGAGCTCAGATCGGCATGTAGATAAGGCGACTAAGGCTGTGGCCAGATCCGGTCTTCGGGAAACTGACCGGTCACCACATAGATGATCCGCCGACCCATCGACGCAGCATGATCGGCAATGCGTTCGTAATAACGACCAAGCAGCGCGACATCGACAGCCGCCTCTACGCCGTACGCCCAGTCATCGCTCAACATCACCCGGAACTGGGTACGCCGCAGCTCGTCCATTTCCTCATCACGGGCTCGCAGCTCCTGAGCGCTTTGGATGTTGCGATCGTTGAGCGTCTGGCCAGCGGTGATCACCATCTTCTCCGCGACGTCGCCCATCCGAACGAAGTTCGGGCGCAACATCTCCGGCACAGCAATCTCGGGATAGCGGAGCCTGGCAATCTTGGCGATGTGGGCGGCAAGATCACCCATCCGCTCCAACTCGGTCACCATCCGCAGGGTCGCCACGATGGTCCGTAGTTCACCGGCGACCGGGGCCTGGCGGGCGAGCAGCGAGAATGCCCGCCCTTCGATCTCCGCCTGCTTCGCATCGAGTCGCTCATCGTCACTGATCACTTGTTCGGCGAGATGAATGTCAGCCTCGAGCAGCGCCGTCGTGGCCGATCGAACCGCCGATGAGACCACCTGAGCCATCTGAACCAGGTCGGCAAGGACGTCGTCCAGCTGTTCCCGGTAGGAATCGCGCATCAGTTACGTCCCGTCTGTCCTTGGGGTTTCGGCACGCCCAACCCTATGTCGGAGCCCTACACCGAATCGTGCAGCTGGTTAACGAACCGTGAACATGTGCCAAACGCTTGAAGCCCTGCGTGCCTATCCAGCAATCAGCTGTTCGGCCGGCGCCGCTTAGACCCCTACTATCTTCCTGTGAACCCGGTTGGGGTCGGCATTGTGGCGGTCGTCGTCGGCATAGGGATCGGTGTGCTGCTCGCCTGGGCTGCGTTGCGGAACCGACAGGCAGAGCCTGCTCCGACCTTCGATGTCACGGAGCCGGTGGTTCCGACTGGCGTTGCCGAGGTGCTTGCGGTGTTGCCGTCCGCTGGCGTCGTGATCGGTCCGCACGACGAGGTCCTTGAAACGACCGCGACCGCCAGAACGCTCGGCTTGGTTCGGGGCAGCCGGATTGCGGTCGCTGAACTGCTGCAACTGGTTCGCATCGTGCGTCGGGATGGTGAGGGCCGGATTGTCGATCTGCAGATCGACCGCGGCGTACGCGGTGCCTCCACCTACCTCACAGCTCGCGTCGAACCACTGGACGAGAGTCTGATTCTTGTTCTGGCCGATGATCAAACAGCCGCGCAGCGCATCGAGGAGACCAGACGCGATTTTGTGGCGAATATCAGCCACGAGCTCAAGACCCCCATTGGTGCCATGGCTCTGCTTGCGGAGGCAGTCGAGGACGCCGCAGAGGATCCTCCTGCCGTGCGCAAGTTCGCAAGCCGGATGGGTATCGAGGCAGCTCGGCTCACCGATCTCGTCAGCCAGATCATCGAGCTGTCCAGACTTCAATCCGACGACCCGCTGGTTGATCCGGAGATCGTCGACATGGACGAGGTGCTTTCCGAGGCGGTCGACCGCCGCCGGCTGGACGCTGAGCGAAATCGGATCACCCTCACCGTGGCCGGCGTTGCAGGCACGCAGGTGCTGGGCAACGCCCGCCAGCTCGGTGTTGCGGTCGGCAACCTTGTGGAGAACGCCATGGCCTATTCCGACCCGGGCGCACGCGTTGTCGTCGCCGCGCATGTTCAAGCCAGGAGCGATGACGACTATGTCGAGATCACCGTTTCTGACAACGGAATCGGGATCCCAGCGGCCGAGGTGGACCGGATCTTCGAACGCTTCTATCGAGTCGACTATGCGCGCAGCCGGGCCAACGGAGGCAATGGCCTCGGGCTCGCGATCGTGAAGCACATCGCCGCAATTCACGGCGGCGACGTGTCGGTGTGGAGCCAACCGGGTCAGGGATCAACTTTCACGATCAAGATCCCAGCCCATCTCCATGAGGCTCCTGGAACTCCCCATGGCCACCCGGCTTCCAATAGCCAGCGGCCGCCCGATCAGGCAACGTTTGAGCACCAGGAGATCAGCCAATGACCAGGGTGCTTGTCGTCGAGGATGAGGAGTCCTACCGCGAAGCGTTGTCTTACATGCTCTCCAAAGAAGGCTTTGAAGTCGTCGAGGCACACGACGGTGCGACCGGGATCGCTGAGTTTGATCGGCGTGGCGCCGACATCGTGCTGCTCGACCTGATGATGCCGGGCCTGTCCGGCACGGAGGTGTGCCGCCAGCTCCGCCTTCGTGGCACGGTTCCGGTGATCATGCTCACCGCGCGGGACACCGAGGTCGACAAAGTGGTGGGCCTCGAGCTTGGCGCCGACGACTACGTCACCAAGCCGTTCAGCCATCGGGAGCTGGTCGCACGCATGCGTGCCGTGCTCCGACGTGGGCAGGACGCCGAGCTACTGCCGGACGTCATCGAGGCCGGAGGCGTTCGGATGGACGTGGAGCGGCATGAGGTGTCGGTCGATGGTGCGCGGATCAGGCTCGCCCTCAAGGAGTTTGAGCTGCTGGAGATGCTGCTGCGCAACGCCGGCAGGGTGATGACCCGCGGCCAGCTCATCGACCGGATCTGGGGTGTGGATTACGTTGGGGACACCAAAACCCTGGACGTGCACATCAAGCGGCTCCGTACCAAGATCGAGCCCGACCCAGCCAGCCCGCGGTACCTGATCACCGTGCGCGGGCTCGGCTACAAGTTCGAGGCATGAGCAAACTGCTCCCAACAGATATCTTGACCCTGTGACTGGCGAGATCACCGTCTTCTCCGGTTCGGCCCATCCCGACTTCGCCGAGGAGATGTGCCGGATCCTCGGAGTGGAGCTGGCACCATCTCGTACAACGCGGTTCAGTAACGACTGTCTGCAGGTCCAGCTTCGCGCCAACTGCCGTCAGCGTGACGTCTACGTGGTGCAGTCGCTGGTGCCTCCGGTGCAGGAAAATCTCGTGGAGCTGCTGCTCATGCTAGACGCGGCCCGCGGCGCGTCGGCGGCACACATCACCGCCGTCATCCCGCATTTCGCGTACGCCCGGTCGGACAAGAAGGATGCGCCTCGGATCTCGATCGGCGCTCGGCTGGTCGCAGACCTCCTGGCCACCGCAGGCGCAACCAGGGTGCTTACCATGGCGCTGCACGCGCCGCAGGTGCACGGGTTTTTCTCGGTGCCTGTCGACCACCTCAACGCGATCGACGTGCTCGCCGAGCATTTCCGGTCCTACAACCTCAGCAATACCGTCGTCGTGTCGCCCGACCTCGGCAACGCGAAGATGGCTTCTGCGCTTGCCCGCGTCCTCGACGTACCGGTCGCAGCCGGCTCGAAACGACGACTGACCGATGACACCGTGATCATCGACCGGATCATCGGTGACGTGCACAACCGAGAGGTCATCGTCCTCGACGACGAAATTGCCACGGCAGGCTCGATTGTGGAGCTGCTCAGGAGGCTGCGCGCCGAGGGTGCAGGGCAAATCTCGCTTGCTTGTCCCCCCCGGATTATTCACCGGCCCCGCGATCGAACGACTCAAACAGGAGCCGGACATCGCCGAAATCGTGACGACCAACACGGTGCCGCTGCCCCCTGACAGTCAGCTGCCCAACATCGTTACCCGATCCGTTGCTCCACTGTTCGCTGAGGCCGTCCACCGCATTCATGTCGGCGAGTCAATCAGCAGTCTGTTCAGCGACGAGCCAACCTATGGCTAGGGCTTACTCGACAGTGAGCCAGCGGACGGCCCAACCGCGAACGGCCCCAACCGCCAACGGCCGCCTTGGTCAGACGCTTGGTGTTGCTGACGGCTTGAGTGGTACGTACTGACCCACGTTGCCATCGACAATTGGCGCTCGAGTTGTTATCTCGCCGGCGTTCGCGAATTGCAGCGTCACGACCGCGTCGAGGCCAGCGGCAATATCCGGGCTTTTGACGATGATCGGCGGTTGGTCGGTCAGCACGACCTGCACACCGTTGGCGACCGTCACCGTGGAAGGAATCGTTCCGGTGAACGGAGCCCCCTCCGATCCGTCCGCCTTGATGGGTGCGCCGCTGACTGCCGTCAACGAATCGCGGCCAGCTGTCACGATAGAACCGGAGACAATGCCTTCGCCCGGCGCCCAGGTGATGATGGTGAGGTTACGCACGTGCACGACCTGATTGGCGTTCGCGGGATCACCGACATCGACGTTGACACCCTCGCCCGGCGTGTACGGCTGGCTCGTCTGGACGTTCCTGCCGCATCCGCCCGCCAAGAAAACCAAGCCCACGACGATCAGCCAGCTTGCACCAGTCCGTAATGCCCGTCCTCGCGAGCCGGTCCGGAGCGTACTGCGGCCTGCACGATTTCCTCGACTCGGTTTCCACAACACGATGGCCGACTCCTGTCCTGGCGAGGGGGACACTTTGCGAAGCAGCCTATCGACCGGATCGCGGTTCGTGCAGGCCTCGCCGACGCGCCGTGAGGATGTTGTGCTGCGACATTCGACGCAGGCACATCGACGACCTATTTGTCAAGCCTGACATCAGCCCAATACTGGCCTCTGGCTAGCGCAAACGCTGCCAGTCGGGTCTTCTTGCCGTGCTAAACTTGGTTGCGCGAAAGGGGTACAAATCAATATGACGTTTACAGTCGGTGAAACGGTGGTCTACCCCAATCATGGAGCCGCCGTCATCGAGGACATCGAAACCCGCCAGATCAAGGGCGAGGACAAGCTCTATCTGGTACTGAGAATTGTTGGTCAGACGGATCTCATCGTTCGCGTACCTGCCTGCAACCTGGACCTGGTCGGGGTCCGTGACGTTGTTGACGCCGATGGATTGGAACGCGTATTCGGTGTTCTCCGTGCGCCCCATACCGAAGAGCCGACCAACTGGTCGCGCCGGTACAAGGCCAATCTCGAGAAGCTTCACTCCGGCAACGTGTTGAAGGTGGCTGAGGTTGTTCGCGACCTGTGGCGCCGGGAGCGTGAGCGTGGGCTCTCCGCCGGCGAAAAGCGGATGCTTGCCAAGGCACGGCAGATCCTGGTTTCCGAGCTCGCTCTCGCCGAGCGTGTCGAGGAGGACAGGGCTGAGATTCTGCTCGACGAGGTCCTTGCTTCCTGACATTGCAGGCACCCCTTCGGCGCACCGGAATTGGCATCGACGTTCATCGGCTGGCAGCTGGCCGGCCGATGAATGTTGCTTGTCTGCTTTTTGACGACGAGGTGGGCCCGGAGGGCCATTCCGATGGTGACGTCGTTGCTCATGCGGCTTGTGATGCGCTGCTCATTGCTGCCGGCCTGGGCGATCTCGGTAGCAACTACGGGACCACTGATCCCCGGTGGTCCGATGCCCCCGGCAGCGCGTTCCTTCACGAAACCGCTGCACGCGTACGCGCGGCCGGCTTTGACATCGCCAATGTCGCCGTCCAGCTGATTGGCGACCGCCCCAAGCTCGGGCCGCGTCGTATCGAGGCCGAGTTGGTCATGAGTGAGGCCGTCGGCGCCCCAGTCACTCTTGCGGCGACGACCACCGACGGCCTGGGTCTGACCGGCCGGGGTGAAGGGATTGCGGCGATCGCAACCGCGCTGTTGGTATGAGAGCTCGCTTCGACACGCCCGGGTCGCAAGAGCCCAAAGATCGCTAGCGGACGTACTTGGAGGGCGCGACGAAGGTGTTGCAGGTGCCCACCGAGTTTGTGCTCAGGCCTTGCTCGCCCCAGTATTTGCGCGATCGGGCCAGGCCATGATTTCCGATGATGTCCGGCTTGCCTGTCAGCTTGTCATCGCCGATAGCGACGTAGATCTGCGAGATTCCCTCCAGATCTGATTCCTGCACACCGATGGACTGCGAGACCGCCCGGAGGAACATGCCGGAGAAACAGTCGGCTTGGGTTTCGAGCCGGCGCGTGTACTCCAATTCGGTCCCCTTGTCGTTGGAGTCCTGCCCGAGCGCGTGAGCGGAGATCAAAATGCCAGTTCGCCCCTGCAGCGCGTGACCGAATTCATGCGCCATGACGATGTCGGCGGTCCACTTGTTCCTCCGGACGCTCGGCAGCGCCTCCGGCAGCCGGTCGCTGTAGTAGACCTGCTGATCGGCTGAGCAGTAGAAGGCATTGATGCCGCTCTTGCCGCACTTCGTGGTCAGCTCTTCGCCGTAGATGGTCACTGTCGGACGCACAATGATCCAGTCGGCCTCGGTGACCGGTGGCTCCCAGACTCGTACCAGGCATTCCATCAGGCCCTCGAAATGCGACTTCAGCTGGGCATCACTGGCAGTCACCACGTTGATCGGCTCCGAGTCGCAGCGCACCGGTATGGGAACGGTCTGGTTGTAGAACCGATTCTTGGTGATCAGCTGTTCGGCCTCCCCATACGTCTGGGGTACCGGGATGGGCGGCGGGCTCTGATCAGGCGGCGGAACCTGGTAGTCCTCGTTTTGGTATGCCACATCCGATGGTGCTGAATTCAGGCCGCTGATCACCAGGGCAGCCAATGCGGCGAAGGCAACAATGATCGTGACAAATGCCACGAACTTAAGCGGGTTCCTCCGGCGTGGCGCAGGCATCTGCGGTGTCGGTCCGTATTGTGGCACTCCGCCCCCAAACGACGGCGGCCCGAAACGTGGCGAGGTATAGCCCTGGTAGTAGCCGCCCGTTGGTGCGCTCGGCTGCCAGCCGCGTGGCGTGCCGCCACCGTATGGTCCGTAGCTTGAGCCTGGCTGCGGTGCGCCTTGGGGTGGTGCGTACTGAGGACCGCTCCACTGCTGCTGGCTCACACGCGCAACGATAACCGGGCGCGCTGTGATTTGAGCTGCTCGCGCAATCGCGCATGGAATCCGCCTACTTCGTCGTCGCTCGCAGAGGAAAAGCGCCCCGCTCGCTCCTCCTCAGCACGGCAGCGCGCGATTTCCGACGCTCGCAGCTGTGGCTGCGGGGCGGCTTCGGTGATCAGACGTTTTGGCCTTGGGCCGCACCTCTCAGCGACTAGTGGGAGGCTGTACTTCGTGCCAGCCAACCTGCAAAGGACGCTTCATCGGATCGGGGCGATGATCGCGTTCTGCCTCGTGACCTGTGGTCTGCTCGCTGGTCCGCTCGCTTGGACGGCACACGCCGAGGGCAATGCTGCGACGTTTATTGCCGAGGGCAATCTGGCCAAAGACGGCACGCTGAAGGTGAAGCAGACCGTCACTCTGACCGGAGCTGTGCCACCCGAGCTCTCGCAGCGATTCGAAACCCGGGAAGACCTGGTTGGAGATCGTCAATACGTCCAACAGCTGTCCGAGATCACAGCCATGGTGAAAGACGCTCCCGTGCAGCCCAAGATCATTTCTGATGACCGCTTCACGACTGTGACGATCCCGACCAACGGTGGGAGCCAGATCGTGATGAGCTACACCGTGACCGGTGCGGTGGTCACGATCGACGGCGGCACCGCCCTGCGCTGGCGCATGCTGCAGGGCCTCAGTGCTTCGGTGACCGAATTCAGCGCCACCGTTCAGATTCCCACCCAGTTCAGCTACATCAAGTGCACCGCTGGCAGTCCGAACTCAACGGTTCCCTGCAACTTTGCTGCGGCGGGAACTGACGGCGCACAGGTCCCGACCTTCCGCGATGGACCGCGGGGGGAGGGTGAGGTAGTGGCTATCGACATCGGCTTTCCGCCCGGTGGCGTGGCTTCGAACCAGGTGATCGACTACCAGTGGACGCTGGGGCGGGCTTTCTCGGCCAAGCCGCTGCCCTTGGCTCTGGCCTTGGGCCTGTTGGCTCTTGGCGGTGTCGCTTTGTACGCCCTTCATCGCCGGGCCGGGGTCGACGTGAGCCCGGACGGCGAGATCAACAAGGTGGGCGAGTTTGCGCCGACCGGTGAGGGGCAGGCGGAGTTCCGAGTGGTCGACAATGTCCGGCCGGGCCACGTCGGCACGGTTGCCGACGAACGCGTCGATCCGATCGACGTGACGGCGACCTTAGTTGATCTTGCCGTACGCGGGCATCTGTTGATCACCGAGCTGCCGAGGGGGAGTGACTTTGCTCGGGCAGATTGGGAGATCAAGCGGCTGCAGGGATCACTCGAGGACTTGCAGCCGTTCGAACAGCAGCTCCTGGACGGCATTGCCCCGGCGGGTGGCAGCGTACGCGTATCCGAGCTGGCCGGCCGGGTCCAGGAGTCCATCGGCGGAGTGCAGAACGCGCTCTATGACGAAATGGTCAATAGTGGTTGGTACGAACGCCGTCCAGATGACACCAGGAATCGCTGGACTCAAGTGGCGCTAGCGGCATTGATCATTTCGGTCGTTGCTACGGGCGTGCTCGCCGCATTCACCACGTTCGGGTTAGTGGGACTGGCGCTGATCCTGGTGTCGCTGGGTTTGGTTTTCGTTGCTCAGGAGATGCCGGCCCGGACCGCGAAGGGGACTGCGCTGTTGGGCGGGCTGGGAGCGTTGCGCTCGGATCTGCTGAGTCACCCGACCAACCAGATGCCGCCCGGCGGCGAGTTGCGGGAAATCTCTGAGGTACTGCCGTACGCCATCGTGCTTGGGGGTGCCGATCGCTGGCTGGACGCTATCGTTGCCAGCGATGTTGACGCGGACGCAGACTCTTACGATCTTTCCTGGTATCACGGGCCCGAGAACTGGCATCTACGGGATCTGCCGGACTCGATGAGAAACTTTGTGACCACCGTCTCTGGAAGTCTGTTCACTCGCTGATCTGTGGCAGCGTTGTGCTGATCACTTCAGGTGCTGCAGCGGGTAACCGTGCTTCGCACAGCCGTCGATGATCATCATTTTGGCATCGCTCGGCGAGTTCTTGGGGTCATCGGATTCCAGCAGGCTGATCGTTGCGTCCACCCAGCGTTGCGGCTCGGGGTCGAGCTTTCCCGACTGGCTGAGCTTCTTCAGCCCGGCCACCGTTACCTTGTTCACTGCAGTGCCGCCGGTGGCCGCCGCATCCACGGCTGGACAACCGATCTTGTAAATGTCCGATGCCTGGACATTCGTTTGGGCACAGGAGGCGAGCCCGAACAGGGGAGTGACTGCAAGGACAGAGGCAGCAATAACACGGTGCATACACCGAGGGTATGTGTGCTGCTTGGAGGCGGCTAGAAAAACAGCGTGACGAGCGCTGAGCCTGCAAGACCGAAGGTCCCAGCAGGCTCAGGTGTCGATGTGGTTAGAGGTGTCGCTCGCCTCGTTCGTAGTCATCGATTGCCCTTCGCATCCGGCGTACAGCCGCCTCGATTTCAGCCTCCAGCTGCTCGTCAGGACTCACATACCGTCGCACCACTGGCTGCCAATCGCTGAACCAACAGTAGAGAGCCCAGCTGGTTACGCCGATGGCAAACAGAATCATGAAGATCGTCGTAACGGTCGTCGGCTCCATGCCTGGGTCCTTCGGCAGCGGTATCAAGCAGTGTCTATAAAACAAGCCCCGGATAGAGCGGGTTGGCGTCCAGCAACTCCGCCGACGCCGCCTTGGTCGCCTCGGCGACGCCTTCGGCGAGCACATACTTAGCCTTACCTGGTTGACCACTGGAGGCAACCACTGGGGTGGTCTTTTCGAGCACCCCGACGATCAGGTCGGCCACCTTGCCGAACTCATCGGCGCCGAATCCCCGCGTCGTCAGCGCCGGCGTACCGATCCGTACGCCTGAGGTGTACCAGGCCCCGTTGGGGTCGGCCGGCACTGCGTTGCGGTTGGTGACAATGCCGGCATCCAACAAGGCCGACTCAGCCTGACGACCGGTGAGACCGAACGTTGAGACATCGATCAGTACGAGGTGATTGTCGGTGCCGCCGGTGACCAGCTTCGCACCGCGGCGAAGCAGGCCCTCGGCCACCGTCTTGGCGTTGTCCGCGACGGCCTGCGCGTACGTCCGGAACTCCTGGGTGCGCGCCTCGGCGAGGGCCACCGCTTTAGCTGCAATGACATGGCCGAGCGGGCCGCCGAGTACGAGCGGGCAGCCGCGATCGACCGAAGCCGCGAACTCCCTGGTTGCGAGGACCAGCCCACCACGCGGGCCGCGCAATGACTTGTGGGTCGTAGTGGTCACGAGATGGGCGTGCGGCACGGGATCCTCATCACCGGTGAAGACCTTTCCGGCGACGAGGCCGGCGAAGTGAGCCATGTCGACCAAGAGGGTTGCGCCCACTTCGTCGGCGATCTCTCGCATCGTGGCGAAGTTGATCCGCCGCGGATAGGCCGAGTAGCCGGCGATCAAGATCAACGGCCGGAACTCCCGCGCCGTCGCACGTAACGTGGCATAGTCCAGCAGCTGGGTCTTGGGGTCGGTGCCGTAGGAACGCTGATGAAACATCTTGCCGGAGATGTTTGGGCGGAAGCCGTGAGTGAGGTGGCCGCCAGCATCCAGCGACATGCCGAGTGCTCGTTGGTTGCCGAACTTGTGCCGCAGCTCCTCCCACTGCTCTTCGGTGAGGTCGTTGACGGTTTTCACGCCGGTTGCGGCCAGCTCAGGCAGCTCGATCCGGTTGGCGAGGATGGCCCAAAACGCGACCAGATTGGCGTCAATGCCCGAGTGCGGCTGCGCGTAGGCGTATTCGGCGCCGAAGAGCTCCCGGGCATGCTCGGCGGCGACCGCTTCTACTGTGTCGATGTTCTGGCAGCCGGCGTAAAACCGATGTCCGATGGTCCCCTCGGCGTACTTGTCGGACAGCCAGCTGCCCATGGTGAGCAACACCGCTGGAGACGCATAGTTCTCCGAAGCGATGAGTTTGAGTGAGCCGCGCTGATCGGTCAGTTCGGAGCGGATGGCGCCGGCGATCCGCGGCTCGACGCCTTCAACGACGGAAAGGATGGCGCTATAGGCCTGAGAGACAGGGCCGGAGTAATCGACGCCCGGGTCATCGACGCCCGAGCTCTGGGCGGTCGGGGAAGGGGAAAGGATGTCGGTCACAAGCACTCCTGAGGTGAAAGCCGGGCGCCGCCTACATTAGTCCAGCCCGCCGACACGCCGTCGGGAGATTTCATAGAGTGCGATCCCTGCCGCCACGCCGGCATTCAGGGACTCCACGCTCGCGCTGATCGGGATCGATGCGAGAGAGTCGCAAGCCTCCCGGACCAGTCGCGACAACCCCGACCCTTCGCTGCCGACGAGCAGTACCAGCGGCCCGGAAGCCTCGGCGACGTCGGAAATGCTCGTGTCAGCGTCCCCGTCAAGGCCGATCAAGCTCAGGCCTGCGTCCGCGTACGCGCGCAAACTGCGATTGAGGTTGGTCGCCCGTGCGATCGGGATGCGAGCCGCGGTCCCAGCTGAGGTCTTCCACGCGGCTGCGGTCATGCCAGCGGCCCGGCGTTCGGGGATGAGTACGCCGTGCGCACCGAATGCGGCAGCCGACCTGACGATCGCTCCCAGATTGCGCGGGTCGGTGATCGAGTCAAGTGCGACGATGAGCGGCGCGCGATCCGAATCGAGGGCGGCAGTCAGCAGGTCGTCTGGATGCGCATAGTCGAATGCCGGCAGTTGCAACGCGACGCCCTGGTGCAGCGCACCACCGGTCAGCCGATCGAGCTCGGAGCGGGTGACTTCGAGCAGCGCCGTGCCGCTGGTCGCGGCACGTTTGAGAATGTCGCGCAGCCGGTCGTCGCGTTCGGCGCCCTCGGCAACGTACGCGGTGCGGACGGGGATTCCGGCCTCCATCGCCTCCAGCACGGCGTTGCGGCCCGCAACCCACTCGGGACCCGATCCAGGCCGTCCGGTCTTTGGTGCGCCGCCGGTCGCAGGTCTGCCTTGTGCTGGTGTTTTCTTCGCCCGGTGTGCGGCATGGTAGGGCCGGTCTACTGCCTTGGGGGTTGGGCCCTTTCCTTCCAGGCCGCGGCGTACCCGACCCCCCGAACCGGCTGTATTGCCTTTGCCCTTACGCCGCACCGCGCCCTTGCGTTGGCTGTTGCCCGGCATCAGCGGACCCTCCAACGGGGCCCCTGCGGGGTGTCGAGGACTTCCACTCCTAGCGCGGCAAGGGAGTCTCGGATGGCGTCCGCCGCGGCGAAGTCCTTGCGTTCTCGGGCTGCCTCTCGATGCTTAAGCAGCTCGGTGACCAGGCCATCGACGACCGCGGTCAGCTGTTGATCAACGTTGCGCTCCCATGCACCACTGGTGGCATCCAGCCCCAAGATCGCCAGCATGCCCATTACTGCGGCCAACCGGGTCGCAACAAGATCGGTTTCACCCGCTTCGAGCGCTTGGTTGCCTTCCCGCACGGCATTGTGCAGCACCGCGACCGCTGCAGGTGTACCAAGATCATCATTCATAGCAGCCGCGAACTCTTGCGGAACTCGTTCGGCTACCACACCGACTACGTCCGCAGCCCGGCGAACGAAATTGTCGATCCGCTCGAGCGCGGCCACCGACTCGGCAATCGCAGCATCCGAATATTCGATCGGCGAGCGATAGTGCGGCTGACTGAGGTAAAGACGTACGGCACGAGCCGGGAACCTCTTGATCACTTCAGAGACGAGCGCGCTATTGCCCAGTGACTTGCTCATCTTCTCCCCGGCCGTGGTCAGCAGCTCGTTGTGCATCCAATACCGAGCAAAGCGCTGTCCGGCGGCTCTCGATTGCGCTAGCTCGTTCTCGTGGTGCGGAAAACGAAGATCAAGTCCGCCGCCATGGATATCGAACTCATCGCCGAGGTACTTGCCAGCCATCGCCGAGCACTCCAGATGCCATCCCGGCCGGCCTCGCCCCCACGGAGTCGGCCAACTGGCCGTCTCCGGCTCGGTGTCCTTGTGTCCCTTCCAGAGGGCAAAGTCGCGAGGATCCCTTTTCCCGCGCGGATCCGAGTCGGCGGCCGGCTCCATGTCGTCGATGTTCTGGTGGGACAGCGAGCCGTACGCCGGCCAGGACTTCACGTCGAAGTAGACGTCGCCGGAGGAATCCGGTGCCTGATAGGCATGACCGCGTTCGATCAGGATCTTGATCATTTCGATCATCTCGGGAATGTGACCGGTGGCCCGCGGCTCGTAGGTTGGTGGCAGGCAACCGAGCGCGGCGTACGCGTCGTGCAGCTCGCGCTCGTAGCGATAGGCGTGCGCGAACCATGGTGTGCCGGCCTCGGCCGACTTGATCAAGATCTTGTCGTCGATGTCGGTGATGTTGGCGATCACGGTGACCTGATAGCCGCACCAGGTCAGCCACCGCCGCAATATGTCGAAGACGACTTCCTTTCGGATATGTCCCAGATGTGGACCCGATTGAACGGTGAGTCCGCAGTGGTAGATCGATACCTTGCCGGGCGCAACCGGCTCGAACAGGCGTACCGATTGCGTGGCGGTGTCGTACAGCCGGAACACGTCTGACTGCGCGCCCGGCCGAGCCTGTTGGGTCACGAGTGTTGAGTCTCCCTCTCCACCGCCATGAGGCGGTGCATGGCATCGACGCCATCGCGCAACGCCTTCAGGTCGCGTTTCGACATGGTCGCAAGGTAGGGCTCGAGGCTGGTACCGATCGAATTGCGCATCAGAGTCAGCTGTTGGTTGCCCTTCTTCGTGAGTTTGATCATCCACGCGCGGGCGTCGCGGGGGTCAGCAGCGCGTTCCACCAGCTGCGCAGCCTCCAGACGCTTGACGTGATTCGTGATCGTCGGCTGAGAGCATCTCTCGGCCACGGCGAGCTCGCTGATCCTCGTCGGCCCGTTGTCGTGTAAGCGGGCTAGCAGACGGGCAGCCGCGAGGCTGATGTTAAAGCCGCCGTTCTCCTTGGGAACCCAGCGGACCATACGCGCGGCCGTCGAAATGAGATCCTCACCGAGGGCGTGGAGATCATCGTCCATCTGGGCAGGATATTCGGTTCGGTGGTTCCGCGTGCGGCATGTCAGCGGCGGATCGCGGCAACAACGAGCTGCGCGAGTTCAGAGTAGGCTTCAGCGTCGCTCAGCCCGGTGGTCGTGGCGATCTCGCCGCTGGTGATGCGCCGCATCGTCGCCGTCACGACTTCACTCACGAAGGCGGCGTGAACGCGCCGAAATGCGCCGGCCCGGGTACCTTCGTCGATCAGTTCATGCACCCGCCGCGCCGCTGTCAGTGTGTTCTGCTCATAGATCTCCGTCGCCGGACGGAAGTTTGCGAGGTCATCTCGGAATGCACGGCTGGCCGGGCGCAATGCCTCGGCGACAGCCTCGAGATAACGGGTGACTCGGTTCGCCGGAGTCCGGGTGCGAGCGATCGCCGCCTCGACCTGCTCGGTGGCGCGTTTGAAGAAGTGCCGCACGGCCAGCACGGCGAGCTGTTCTTTGCTGGCAGCAAGTGCGTAAAGCGTTCGCTTCGAGCAGTTCAGTTGGGCCGCGTAATCGTCCATCGTGAGATGGCTAAACCCCTGCTCCAGAAGGAGCTCGACGAGCGCGTCGCGCAGATGCGTCTGGCGACTGGTCAATCTGCGATCAAGAGCGGCTACCATGGTGGTACTAACGTACTATGTCTAGTACCGGTTTGCTTGCACGTAAGCAAGCAAGTGATGTGATGACGCTGGTGACGAAGGAGTGCGATGGCGGTCGATCGCCTGCTGCCGACCGACGATGGCGTTGAGCTGGTCGCGCTGGTGCGGGAGATCGCCCAGACCGAGCTGGCTCCGCGCGCAGCTGCCGATGAGGCCGCAGCGCATTTCCCGCGCGACGCCTTCGCCATGCTGGGAGAGCTCGGGCTCTTGGGCCTGCCCTATCCAGAGGAGTACGGCGGTGCCGGACAGCCGTATGAGGTCTACCTGCAGGCTCTTGAAGAGGTTGCCATGGCGTGGATGACCGTCGGGGTTGGCGTGTCGGTCCATGTCATGGCGACATACGCGATGGCCACGTTCGCTACGCCGGAACAACGTGCCAGCTTTCTGCCGACGATGATCGGCGGACAGCGCCTGGGCGCGTACGCGCTGTCGGAGGCGCAGGCTGGATCGGACATCTCAGGGATGATGACCCGCGCAAAACATGCTGATCATGGCTATGAGCTCAATGGCGCGAAGGCCTGGACGACCCACGGCTCGTACGCCGACTTCTACACCACGTTTGCGCGGACCGGCGACGACCCTCGCGGCGGTGTGAGCTGCTTTCATGTACCGGGGGATGCCACTGGACTGACCTTCGGGGCTCCGGAGCACAAGATGGGCCTGAACGCGTCGCCGACGACTGCGCTGTATTTCGACGCCGTGCCCGTCGCGGAAAACCGGCGGATCGGAGACGAAGGCCAGGGTGCACAAATTGCCTTGTCTGCGCTGGATTCCGGGCGGCTCGGCATTGCCGCATGTGCCACCGGGCTCGCCCAGGCCGCCCTCGATCTCGCGGCGGACTATGCGAAGACTCGGGAGCAATTCGGGCATCCCATCGCGGAGTTCGAGGGGCTGCGGTTCTTGCTCGCCGAGATGGCGGCGGCGGTCGACTCGGCTCGAGCGACGTATCTGATGGCGGCCCGAAAGCGTGACGCAGGCCGGCCGTTCAGCCGCGACGCCGCCGTCGCGAAGATGATCGCGTCCGATGTCGCCATGAAGGTGACAACCGACGCCGTTCAGGTGCTGGGAGGCTACGGCTACACCCGCGACTATCCGGCCGAACGCTATATGCGTGAGGCCAAGGCCACGCAAATCTTTGAGGGCACGAACCAGATTCAGCGGCTCGTCATCGGTCGGCAGTTGCTGAAGTAACCTCCTTGGCGAGGAGGACTCTGGATGAGGTTGCGCGAGCATGATGTGGTACTGGTCACTGGAGGCGCGTCGGGGCTCGGAGCCGCCACGGTGCGAGCGGCTGCCGCGCGAGGGGTATCCGCGGTCATTGTTGATCTTCCCGACTCGCCGGGGCCCGAGTTCGCAGCCGAGCTGGGTGGCCGAGTACGGTTCGCTGCTGCCGACGTACGCGATGAAGATCAGGTGCAGGCGGCTGTTGCGGCAGCGACGGATCTGGGCACCCTTCGGGTCGTCGTCAACTGTGCCGGGGTGGCGACTCCGGGACGGATGATCGGCAAGCGGGGTGTGTTGCCGCTGGAAGCCTTTCGCACAGTGATCGACATCAATTTGGTTGGCACCTTCAATGTGCTGCGGCTGGCGGCTGCGACCATGATCGACAATGAGCTGCTCGACGGCGACCGCGGCTTGGTGATCATGACGGCGAGCGTCGCCGCGTTCGATGGTCAAATCGGCCAGGCGGCGTACGCGGCAAGCAAGGGTGGCATCGTCTCGTTGACGCTCAGCGCGGCGCGAGACCTTGCAGACAAAGCGATCCGGGTCATGACGATCGCACCCGGCGTCATGGAAACTCCGATGATGGCTGGCCTCCCTCGGGAAACGAAGTCGATCTTGGAGGCGCTCGTGCCACATCCGCCTCGGCTTGGCCGACCGGAGGAGTACGCCATGCTGGTCTCCTCGATCATCGAAAATCCGCTGCTCAATGGAGAGGTGATCCGCCTCGACGGCGCTTTGCGCATGCCGCCTCGCTAGCGAGCCCCACATGGCGGTCACTGACTGTTGATCAGCTGACAATGACAGCTAGCGCGGCGTCTCCCTATTTCTTGGCCTTGGCGCGCAGCGCGGCGATATCGAGGTACGCCGCGGCGGGCTCAACCTCTTTGTCGGACTCGGCCGCCTCGTCTTCCCAAGGGTCGTAGGGCTTCTCAGACTCCTCATCAGCAAACCCCTGTGACGGGTCGAATGGGTTGGCCAGCGGGCGCGTTGACTCCATGTCAGAAAACGCGACCTTCTCATCCGGCAGCCCGCGCAGCACGGTATTGACGTACGCCTGCGCGGAATCCTCCATCGAGATCTCCGCC
>DATLQP010000332.1:0-2712 GCA_035535155.1 Propionibacteriaceae bacterium | reverse complement strand
CGGCCCGGTCAGCGAGTCAGTCGGGGACAGGTGATCGGCGAGATCGGCAGTACCGGTCTATCGACTGGCTGCCATCTCCATCTGATGGTGTGGCTCAACGGCAAGCTCAGCAATCCGATGAGCTGGCTATGACGACGCCGGCTAGGCACGAGCTTCTCGGCCCGGGACTTATCAGGCGCGGGGATGGGCTTGCTCAAAGGCGGCACGTAGCCGCTCATTCGTCACGTGGGTGTAGATCTGCGTGGTGGCAAGCGACGCATGCCCGAGCATCTCCTGGACGCTGCGGAGGTCAGCGCCGCCCTCGAGAAGGTGGGTGGCCATCGCGTGCCGCAGTCCGTGTGGACCAAGGTCTGGCGCACCCTCGGTCACCCGGAGGGAGCGATGAACGATGCGGCGTACGACTCGAGGGTCGATCCGTTTGCCGCGCTCGCCGAGGAACATCGCCCGGCCTGAGTCGCTGGTCGTCAGCCGCGGCCGGCCCCTAGCGAGCCAGGCCTCGACGGCACGCAGAGCCGGCACACCAACGGGAACGGTTCGCTCCTTGCTGCCCTTCCCGAAGACCCGGATGACAAGGCGCTGCGGATCAAGATCATCAAGATCGAGACCGCACAACTCCGAGACCCGGATGCCGGTGGAGTACAAGAGTTCCAAGAGAGCGACATCGCGAGCGGCGACCGGTCCTCCGGTTTCACGAGCCTTGGCGACCGCCTCATCAAGCATTCGGGCTGCGGTGGCCTGCTCCAGGGTGGGCGGCAGGACACGGGTGGTCTTCGGTGAACGCAGGTTCGCTGCTGGGTCAGTGATCAGGTGTCCCGTCTCCTGAGCCCAGGCGAAGAACACCCGCCCGGCGGCGGCCCGCCGCTGCAAAGTACTGCGGGCGTGGCCCAGGGTGTGCTGCTTAGCGAGCCAGCTGCGCAGCGCCCTCAGGTCCACTTTCGCCAAGGAGTCGACACCCAGCCGATCGAGATGGCTGAACAAATCCAGCAGATCGGTGCGGTAGGCGCGTACGGTGTGCCCGGCCAAATTCCGCTGGGCTCGGAGATGACGGAGGTATTCCGCCAACAACGCCTCGAACTGCGGGGGCACCTCGCGCTCGGCCACGTAAACACTTTGAGTTACACACGCGCGCATTCCAAGCTCGCCACGCGGTAGCCTCACCGGCGTGCCATCTCAGACCAGCACCGTCGACGAGCTGCGGACCGGCGGCACCGTGCTGCCGATCGTCCGCTGGGGCAACTCCATGTTGCACCACCGGACTCGCCCCGTGACTGCGTTCGATGGCGAACTGCTCGAGCTGCTGCGGAACATGTTCGCGACGATGTACGCGGCGGAAGGTGTGGGCCTGGCGGCGACCCAGGTAGGCGTCGATCTGGCGGTCTTCGTCTACGACTGCCCCGATGACGACCACGTCCGACATGTCGGTGTGATGTGTAACGCCGAGGTCAGCCTGCCCGAAGGCAAAGAACGCAAGCTCCACGCCTCGGATGAGGGTTGTTTGTCCTTACCAGGCGCCTACATCGAGCTGGCTCGGCCGGACTATGCGATCTGCCGCGGTCAAGACCAGAACGGCGAGGAAGTAGTGGTGGTAGGCACCGGGCTGCTCGCTCGATGCTTGCAACACGAGACCGACCATCTCAACGGCATCGTGTTCGGCGACCGGCTCTCCGGACGAGCCCGCAAGAAGCTTTACGCATTGCACGAGGACGCGGCCGACCTCTATCCGGAGGATTGGCCGGTGACTCCGCGGGCTGACAACGCGTAGCAGGCAATCGCCGCTGCGGCGGCCACATTGAGTGAGTCGATTCCGGCGAACATCGGAATACGCGTTCGCGCCGCGGCACCGGCGGACCACCGCGTCGACAGGCCGCCGCCCTCGGTGCCCAGCATCACCGCAAGCTTTGTTTGCGGCGTGATCCTGGTAACCAGCTCGTCGAGTTGGACAGCGTCCGGCGCCAAGCTCAGCGCTACGGTCATGAAACCGGCAGTAGCCAGCATGTCGGGTGCGCCGGCCCAATCGTCGAGTCGCGCCCATGGCAGCGAAAACACGGCGCCCATACTGACCTTGATCGACCGGCGATACAGCGGATCGGCCGCGCGCGGGGAGAGCAGCGCACCATTCCAGCCCAGGGCGGCCGCGTTCCTCAGGATCGCCCCGACATTGGTGTGGTCGACGACATCTTCCAAGACGACGATGCGCTGCATCGCTACAAGATCACCGACGCTGTGCCGTTGTTCGCGGTGCAGCGAGGCCAAGGCCCCGCGATGCACGTGGAAGCCGGTTACCTGTTCGGCGAGATCCTCCGTCACGACGAAGACCGGCACGGCGGGCCACCGCTGCACCACATCGCTCAGACCCTCGAGCCAGCGCTCGGCCAGCAGAAACGACCGCGGCTGATATCCGGCCTCGATGGCGCGCCGGATGACCTTCTCGCCCTCGGCGATGAACAGGCCTCGCTCGGATTCGAGGTGCCGACGTAGCGAGGTCTCTCGGAGCCTGACATAGTCGGAAAGGCGAGCATCTTCGGCGTCGGCGACGGTGAGCCTCACTATGATCCTCCCCTGATGCACATCGTCGGCACGTTGGATTGGCAACCAGCTCGTGACCATCCCGAGCTGCTGGCGCGACCCGTCAAGGATGCGGTCGCCGAGCTTGGCCTGGAGTGCTTCGTCGCTCGCATCGATCCAAGCAACGCGGACACAGCCCAATTCTGT
>DATLQP010000331.1:0-2695 GCA_035535155.1 Propionibacteriaceae bacterium | reverse complement strand
AGACTTGCGACAGCGTGCTAAGCGTTGCACACACTGCCATCGAAACGTGCCACGGACCTGAGGTGGGAGCCGACGTCGCGGGAAGAACCAGGGCACGCCCTCCAGGGCCTGCCCCACGCTCGAGGGGCTGGTCGAGCGTGCCGCCACGGACGAGCCGCAGTCCTGGGTGTCCGTACTGGGTGTAGACCGCCATCTGACAGGTTGGACATCGGAAGATCCGCTGCGCGCTGCCGTCGTCGGGAGGTGCCTCGACCGCTGTTGGTCTCCCGCCAACAGCTGCACGCGGTCGGTCTCGATCAGCAGGTTGATGACGAGGTTAGGGCTTGGTGTTGGAAACGACGCTGCGGGCCGGGCCGAACGTCACATCCGGGCGGGGCTACTGAGGCGGGCAGCCCGGCCGTCGGTCCAGGGGTCGCCCCCTCGTCATCGTCGTCCTGGCCGGCGTCGTCGTCCGGCTGCGCTTCCTCGCCGCTGAGGCGGACATGCCGGATGAGGAGGGAATGGCTGGCTGCCATCAATGGGATGCACCACCCAGACGCGGTCCTGCTGCACGGAGCTGGGTTCGCCGGGCGAATCTCCCTGCTGCTTGATGATCGCATTACTCATGCTGGAACCCTTTCCGGCGAGTATGAGTGCTGTCCAAAGTAGAGGCAGACGGAACGCCACGGATACCCACCTCCTAGATGTGTTCGCTCGCGCGATCGGGCGATCCGGGCCGCCCGCGGTTGGGGCGCCTAACTGCGCGGGCCGCGCGGTTGCTCTGGCGTTTGCCCGCGGGGGCGCTGACGTGCTGATCAGCTATCTAGGGAGTGAGGGGGTCGATGCCGATGAGACCGTACGTTGATCGAGTCTGCGGGCCGGAAGGCCGTTCGGAGATCACTTGCGCCGCACTGCCTCGTAAACGCCTGCCACTTTGTCTGCGATTGCCCTCCAGGAGTACCCGGGTCGAACCAAGGCGTGTGCCGCATCCGCTCGCGCCAGGCGCTCAGTCGGGCACGTCAATGCGTTGATGAGAACCTCGACCAGCGCATCCTCGTCGTCGGGTGGAATCAGCCAACCCTCCGGCGAACGCATGTCGAGGTTGAGGAACGTTGGAGGCCCGCCGGTACGAGTGGCCACGACCGGCAATCCGGCTGACATCGACTCCAGGTACACCGACCCGAACGCCTCACCTACCGACGGCGCAACCAGTAGGTCCGCGCAGCACAGGCCGAGCCGGAGATCCTCATGGCCACGCCAGCCGACGAAGAACACGCCCTCAATGCGCTGCCTCGTCACCAGGGAATAGGGATGCTCGCCCTCCCACTCGCCGGGGTAGCCGCCCCAGACGAGCAGAGGCGCGACCGAACCGAGCCGGGACCTAACACGTGAGTAGGCCCGAAGCAACAGCGGCAGTCGTTTCACCGCCGTAAACCGACCGACGTACAGCAGAACCGGATGGACCCCCGTGGAGCCGGCGAAGGCGGACAGATCGGCCAAGGAGTATCGAACGGTACCTGGGCGGCCGCTCTCGTCCCACCCACGCGGGTCATCGACGAGCCAACGTCGCAGCAGTGCTAGTCGCTCGCGCGCGGTGAGGTCGAGCCGCCGGAAGTACTCCGTGTCAACCCCATTTGGTATGACGGTCACCCGATCCTCGGGTATTCCTAGGATGCGAACCGTGCGGGCGGCGTGGTCTGTGGAGGCGGCGAGGATATGCCTGCTGCGCTGAGCCGTGGCGCGCAGCCGGTCTGCCCAATATCGGGCATACCTCCACGACGCTGGCAGCCCGATCCGCGATCCCTCGCCGTTGCCACCGCTGTGCTGCTCGATCTGCTCCAGCATGAGCAACTCAGTCCCGTGCAGGTGCGTAACCACCGGCACATCAGGCCAGACACTCTCCGCGGCATCGTGTAATGGGGTGAGGTGGTGGAGGTGGAGTACCACAGGGGCGAGTGGGCGTAGCCCGGCCAGCAGGCGCCGCCAGGAGTCCACCTGCCGCGCGGCCAGCTCGGGTGAAACCCCAGCGAGAACACGGTCCGGGGCACCAGGCTTGTCCTCATATGACGCATGCAGCGGCACCGGCTGGTCGAGTGGGTCCTCGCCGCGCAACCAGGCATCTAGCGCCGGGGTGAAGTTGGCCGCCGACACCGGAAGTCCGGCGAAAAACGTTGCAGCATGGCCCGGATTTCCAGTGCCACCCACTGAGCCGGCGACGATCCATGGTGTCCAGCCGGCCTGTATCAGGGCGGCGGTCAGGTAGCGCACGACCTGCGCTGAGCCACCCCGGGGGAAGAACGAGAACCCCTGCAACACTGGGCCCGGAGCCATATGCGCACCATTCCACAACGCTTAGGTCTGTCGCATCGTGAGGTGTCGTAGGTCGGATGCCGGTTCGCCGAACGTCCCTGCTTTGGCGCCGTCCTGCGATGGTGCGCGACGAGATCAAGGCGTCCGCGTGACTTCCTCAGCAAGTCCCATGCGCCAGGTAAACCCCGATCGCCGCGTGCCGCTGCCATCGACAAATTCCATTCAGCTGGCCGACTACCGACTCGTGGCTCCACACGTGCAGATGGGTCTCATGAATGTTGCCGTAGTGGACACCTTGCGGGTACTCCACGATTGGGATCGAGAGCACGAGGTAACGGGCATGCGCGCGGGCGCTGGCCCACACCGGCAACGCGTCGGCCAGCGTTAGGTGCTCCAGCACATCGCC
>DATLQP010000330.1:0-25096 GCA_035535155.1 Propionibacteriaceae bacterium | reverse complement strand
TCGTCGCCGTCTTGCAGAAAAGCGATCGGGCCGCCGTCCGCGGCTTCCGGCGCAATGTGGCCGACGCACAGGCCGGTGGTACCCCCCGAGAACCGGCCGTCAGTGATCAACATGACGTCCTTGCCCAGGCCGGCGCCCTTGATCGCGGCGGTGATCGCCAGCATCTCCCGCATTCCAGGGCCACCCTTGGGACCCTCGTAGCGGATCACCACGACATCACCCGCGGTGATGACGCCGTTCTCCAGGGCATCCATCGCTGCTCGTTCACCGTCGAAAACCCGCGCCGTGCCCTTCCAGACCTCGGTATCGAATCCAGCACTCTTCACAACAGCACCTTCCGGCGCGAGAGATCCACGCAGGATGGTGATGCCGCCGGTCGGGTGGATCGGATTGTCCAAGGCGCGCACGATCGTTCCGTCGACATCAGGCGGTGCGATGTCGGCCAGGTTCTCGGCCATGGTCTTGCCCGTCACGGTGAGGCAATCTCCGTTGAGCAGGCCCGCGTCGAGCAGAGCCTTCATCACCACCGGCACTCCCCCGACCCGGTCCACGTCGTTCATCACGTACTTGCCGAACGGCTTGAGGTCACCCAGGTGCGGCACCGTGCGGCCGACCCGTACGAAGTCATCAAGACTGAGGTCCACCTCGGCCTCGTTGGCGATTGCCAGCAGATGCAGCACGGCATTGGTCGAGCCGCCGAACGCCATGGTGACCGCGATGGCATTCTCGAACGCTTCCTTGGTCAGGATCTGTCGCGCGGTGATGCCCTGCCGCAGCATCTCCACGACGGCCATGCCGCTCCTACGCGCGAAGCCGTCACGGCGGCGGTCGACGGCAGGCGGCGCGGCGGAGCCAGGCAGTGACATGCCCAGCGCCTCGGCGGCGCTCGCCATGGTGTTGGCGGTGTACATGCCGCCGCAGGCACCCTCGCCTGGACAGATCGCCTTTTCGATCTCGGTGACATCGGCGCGGCTGATCAAGCCTCGGACACAGGCACCAACCGCCTCGAAGGCGTCGATGATCGTGACCTCCCGATCACCCACCCGCCCCGGCATGATCGAACCGGCGTAGAGAAAGACCGAAGCAAGATCAAGGCGAGCGGCGGCCATCAGCATCCCGGGCAGCGACTTGTCACAGCCGGCAAGCAGCACCGAGCCATCCATCCGCTCCGCCAGCATCACCGTCTCCACCGAGTCGGCGATGATCTCCCGGCTCACCAGCGAATAGTGCATCCCCTCATGGCCCATGGAGATCCCGTCGGAGACCGAGATCGTGCCGAACTCCAGCGGATATCCACCGGCGGCGTGCACGCCATCCTTGGCTGCTTTGGCCAGCCGGTCGAGGGACAGGTTGCATGGGGTGATCTCGTTCCAGCTGGAGGCGACCCCGATCTGCGGCTTGGCCCAATCCTCATCACCCATACCGACCGCGCGGAGCATGCCACGCGACCCGGTGGCCTCCAGGCCATCGGTAACGACTCGCGACCGCGGCTTGATGTCAACACCGTTCCCAGCAGCCGGCTGGATCTCCTCGTTCGTCAGGCTTTCCTGAGTCATGGCGGTCAATCTAGCCGCTTGGCGCGAGCCGGACGGCTGCACCCGGCTTGCTCACGACCAACTGGCACGCCAGACCAATCACCATGATCACCCCAACGATCGGGCCGAGGTTGGCCACCAGCTGCTGCAGAAAGTCGAACTGCCGCTCGCGACCGCCGCCGTACGGGAGCACGGCAAGCGGCAGGCAGAGACAGACCCAGACCACCCAGAAGCCGCCGAGGTACCGGGCCCAGCGCGGCACGCCTGGCGACAGCACGGCCATGGCCATCGGAAGGATCCAGACATAGTGATGAGTCCAGGACAGCGGCGAGGCCAGACATGTCGTCAATCCGACAATGGCTACCGCGAAGACCTTTTCGTCGTGCCGCCACCAATGGGCCGCGACGAGGCAGCCCAGTATCGCCAAGACACCGGACACCGCGAGTCCGACCAGAGCGGTGACGCGCGAGGAGTCTCCGAGCCGGAAGAACACCCCGAGCAACGACTGGTTCCCGGCGTAGAGCGGTGAGGCGGTACGCGTATCGCCGCCGGACAGTCCGCCGAAGAAGACCAGCGTCTCGCGGAACAACAAGATCGCGCCGATGCCGGTGAAGACGGCAAAGCTGATCATCGCCGTAATCGCTGCACGCTTCTTGCCGATCAAGAACGCGAAGATCACGAACAGCGCCGGCGTCAGCTTGATAGCCGCGGCCAGACCGATCAGCGTGCCTTGCGGGATGCGCCTCCGCTCCCCCGGCGCGTCCGGCAGCAGGTCCGCAACCACTAGTGCCATCAGCACGGTGTTCACCTGTCCGTATCCCAATGTGGTCCGGATCGGCTCCATGACAACGAGCACCGCAATGCCGATCAAGCCAAGCTTCCAGCCGCGGGGAGCGCCGCAGCGCTTCAGTACCGACTGCTGGGCCCAGACCAGGCAGCCGGTCCAGACCACCTGCCACAGCACGTACGGACCAAACGCCAGCGGGGTCAGCAGGATCGCCGCAATCGGCGGATAGATGAAGTAGAGATTCCAGAATGGCGTGGTGGTGGCGAAGATGTCTTTACCGGCCAGCATGTCCTTGACGGCGTAAACGTAGACCTGCAGGTCGATCGTCGACGGCTGCCAGGGGAGCAGCTTGCCGTACTGGATGATGAAGGGCAAGATCAACAAGGCGGCGGCGAACGGTGGCAGAAACTCCGCTGCCGCGCGAGCGAGCCGCCGGCTGACCGATAGTGATGTTGCCGGTGCCGAACGAGTCGGCAGGCTCACGCGCCCGCCTGGATCTGGCGATACACCGAGTCCAGTTCACCATCGGGCACAACCCCGCTGTTGACCAGCATGCCCAAGCCAGGCTCACCGGCGTACCGGGGCACGACGTGCACGTGCAGGTGGAAGACCTCCTGACCAGCGGCCTGCCCGGATGAGGACAAGACGTTGATCCCATCCGCCGCCAGCCGCTGCATCAGCAGCTGCGCGACGGCTTCGACCGCTGGGGCGATCTCAAGCAATGTGCCGGGTCCGGCAAGCATGTCCGGGACGTGTCGTTTCGGCACTACCAAAGCATGCCCACGATGCCAGGCGCCGATATCGAGAAAGGCCACGGCGCGGTCGTCGGCATAGATCCGCCGCGACGGCAGCTCCCCGGAAACGATCTTGCAAAAGATGCAATGTGGATCGATGGCCTGAGGCTCGGGCATCTCGAAGGGGGTCATCTGACGATGTTCTCCAGTTCCTTGCCAGCGGCGAAGCGACCCAGCTGGGCCGCGATGAGTCGGTCGGCGCGTGGGAAGAATGCACTACTTGGCCCGCCAACATGTGGTGAGATCAGCACCCCAGGGGTGCGCCACAGCGGATGCTCGGGAGGCAACGGCTCAGGCTCGGTGACATCGAGAGCCGCCCTAATCCGGCCGGTCGAGGTCTCGGCCAGCAGCGCGTCGGTGTCGACGAGCTTGCCCCGGGCGACGTTGATCAGTACGGCTCCGTCGGGCAGTGCGGTGAGCTCGCGACTGCCGATCATGCCCTGGGTCTCCGGCGTGTGCGGCGCCACCAGGAACACGACATCGGCGTCGGGAAGCAACTGCGGCAGGTCCTGGATGGCGTGCACCAGGACCGGTTCGCTACGCGGCCGCCGTGCCACCCGAGTTACCGAGGCGACCTCGAATCCGGCCAGCCGGCGCTCGATGGCGGCGCCGATGTGACCATAGCCGATGATCAACACGCGCTGGTCGGCGAGTGAGATGCCGAGCTGAAAGTCCCAGATGCCGCTCGTCTGGTTGCGCGCGTACTGATCAAGATGCCGACCGCTCGCCAGCGCCAGCGCGACCGCAAGCTCTGCGGTGCTGGTGTCATGGACGCCGGCCGCGTTGCATAGGATCACGCCTTCCGGCACGTACGGCAGGAAATTCTCCACCCCGGCTGTCAGGGTCTGGACTACCTTCAGCCGCTTCATCTCCGCCACTCGGTCGAGAACCTCCTCGCCCTTGAGGTAGGGCAGTACATAGAACTCGACCTCGGCAATCGATTCCGGCCAGCTCGCGCCATCGGCCCGGTAGACATCGACCTGGATGCCCTCGGGGATTCCACCGAGTCGCTGCTCGGCTTCCTGGGTGCTGGCGTACGGCAGCCAGGCAACACGCTTTGTCACAGGCACCGGCTCAGTGTCTCCCCGTTGGAGCAGGTGCGGGGTGGCGTACGGGAAAACCAGCGGCCGCAATTGCCGCCTTGACCTCCGCGATTCGCAGGGTGCCGAAGTGGAAGACCGTCGCTGCCAAGACCGCATCGGCGCCTGCGGCGATCGCCGGCGGGAAGTCTGCGGCCTGACCTGCTCCACCGGAGGCAATCAGCGGCACATCGACCACGGCGCGCACGGCTCGGATCATCTCCAGGTCGAAGCCAGAGGTCGTACCGTCAGCATCCATCGAATTCAGCAGGATCTCTCCCACCCCCTGCTCGACCCCACGGCGGGCCCATTCCACCGCATCCAGGCCGGCGGCTGTCCGCCCGCCATGGGTGGTCACCTCGAAACCGGACGGCGCCCAATCGGCGCGGCGAGCATCCACCGACAAGACCAGCACCTGGTTGCCGAACCTGCGCGTGATCTCTCCGATCACCTCGGGCCGTCGGATGGCACCAGTGTTGATCGCCACTTTGTCGGCTCCAGCACGCAACAGCGTGTCGACGTCGTCGACCGATCCAACGCCACCGCCGACCGTGAGCGGGATGAAAACCGTTTCCGCGGTTCGCCGAACCACCTCGAGGGTCGTCTCCCGACCCTCGGCCGACGCCGAGATGTCCAGGAAGGTCAGCTCATCCGCCCCTTCGGCGTCATAACAGGCAGCCAGCTCGACCGGATCACCCGCATCCCGCAGAGCTACGAAGTTGACGCCCTTCACGACCCTGCCGCCGTGCACATCGAGGCACGGAATCACACGAACAGCGACCGTCACGACGATCACTCTAGAGGAGTAGACACACCTGATGCTCGAGCCAGCTTCCAGGCTCCTGACGGGCAGCTACGGCATTACGCTGGCGACCATGCCCGAGCTCGATGACAGGTTCCTTGCCCTGCCGTTGCAGGCGCTCAGCGATGCGGCCCTCTCGAAGGCCAAGGCCCTGGGGTGCAGCCACGCAGAAGTACGCGTGGAGCGGATCCGGGCGGCGTACCGAAGCTTTCGTGATCATGCTCTGGAGACCACGGCCGAGAACCAAGTGCTGGGTCTGTCCGTCCGTGTGCTGCATAACGGCGTATGGGGATTCGCCTCGGATATCGCCCTGTCGGCCGACTCGGCGGTCCGGCTGGCCGAGCGTGCTGTTGCCACGGCGAAGGTCTCCCGCCCCTTGACTCCAGCCTCGGTTGAGCTGGCCGAGGAAGACGTCTACGGCGACGCCAGCTGGGTCTCCGCGTATGAGGTTGATCCGTTCGACGTAGACGAAGCCACCAAGACAGGTCGCATCCTCGGACTCAACGAAGCGCTACTGGCAGCCCCCGGCGTCAACCACGCCAACGCGATCCTCGGATACATCCACGAGAACAAGTACTTCGCCAACTTGGCCGGCACCAGCACTACCCAACAGCGGGTCCGGATCCAGGCTCAGCTCACTGCGGTCAGCGTGGGTGATCATGGTTTCGCGACGATGCGTACCTTGGCGCCACCAACCGGTCGGGGCTGGGAATATCTCACCGGCAGCGGCTGGAACTTCGATGCCGAAGTGGCCGAGATCCCGGAGTTGCTGGCCGCGCAGGTTGCTGCCCCGTCAGTCGAAGCCGGCCACTACGACCTGGTCATCCATCCCAGCAACCTGTTCCTCACGATTCATGAGTCGATCGGCCATGCCACCGAGCTGGATCGGGCGCTCGGCTACGAGGCCGCGTACGCCGGGACCTCCTTTGCCACCTTCGACCAGCTCGGCACCCTGCAGTACGGCAGCGAGGTCATGAACGTCACTGGAGATCGGCTGGTCGATCATGGCCTGGCCACCATCGGCTACGACGACGAAGGCGTCGGCCAGCAACGCTTCGAGGTCATCTCGGACGGGATTCTGGTTGGCTATCAGCTGAACCGGCAGATGGCGGCGGAGAAGGGCTTGGGCCGCTCCAACGGGTGCGCATTCGCCGACTCCCCGGGCCATATACCGATGCAACGCATGCCCAACGTCTCCCTGCAGGCCGCGTCTGACGGCCCGAGCACCGAGCAGCTGATCTCCGGTGTCGAACGGGGCATCTACATCGTGGGCGACAAGTCCTGGTCGATCGACATGCAGCGCTACAACTTCCAGTTCACCGGGCAGCGGTTCTTCAAGATCGACAAAGGCAGACTGGCCGGCCAGCTGAAAGACGTCGCCTATCAGGCCACCACAACGGACTTCTGGCGATCGATGGAGGCTGTCGGGAATTCTGACACCTATGTTCTTGGCGGTGCCTTCAACTGCGGCAAGGGACAGCCCGGGCAAATTGCGCCGGTGTCGCATGGCTGCCCGTCAGCGCTGTTTCGCCGGGTCAATGTGCTCAATACCCAAGCCGAAGGAGGCAGCCAGTGAGCGTCCGGCCGCAGGATCTCGTTGAGCAGGCGCTCAACGTCGCGACTCTGCCGTGTGTCAGCTGGGTGACCGAACGTACGGAGGCCAACTTGCGCTGGGCCAACAATGCCTTGATCACCAACGGCGAGATGCGCAGCAGGACCCTCACGGTGACCGCGACTGCTGAGGTCGAGGGTGGGACGGCCGCCGGCACCGTAAGCCAGGAGATTGCCGGGGCGGAGGAGGTAGCCGCCGTGGTGGCCGTTGCGGAAGAGCTGGCGCGTACCGGACGGCCGGCTGAGGATGCGGCGACGATGGTCCAGAACTATCCCCACAATGACGTCTGGCCAGACCCACCGGAGACGACGAGCATCGAGGTGCTCGACGAGTTGGCGAAAGGACTCGGGGACGCATTGGAGCGCGCCCATGCCGCGCGGCAACTGCTCTATGGCTTTGCAGAGCATGCCGTGGAGACGACATACCTGGGCAGCAGCACCGGCTTGCGGCGGCGCGGCGTACAGCCGACCGGCCGGCTGGAGCTCAATGCCAAGACGGCTGATCGCACAGCATCAGCATGGCTGGGGCGTACCACCCGGGACTTCCTTGACGTCGACGTCGTCGAGGCGGTCGAGGAGCTCAATACTCGATTGGGTTGGGCATCGACCAGGGTGGATCTGCCTCCGGGACGCTACGAGACCCTGCTGCCGCCCGGCGCCATTGCCGACTTGATGATCTATGCGTACTGGACGGCCAATGCGCGCGATGCGGAAGAGGGTCGCAATGTCTACGCCGCCGGGGACGGGGCGACCAAGATCGGCCAGCGGATCGCAGAGCTTCCGATCACACTCCGCTCGGATCCGCTGTATCCCGGCCTGGAGACGGTCCCGTTCGTCGACTTCACCTCTTCTCTCGACGACACCTCGTGGGCGTTCGACGGGGGTCTGCCGATTGACGCGACGACGTGGATCGATCGCGGGGTGCTGAACGAACTGATCCGCAATCGCGGGCATGCCATCCGGACCGGCGCCCAGCCGACCCCGCCAGCAGACAACCTGATCATGGACGGAGGCGGTATGGCCAGCCTGCAGGAGATGATCTCGACTACCAAGCGTGGACTGCTGCTGACCTGTCTGTGGTATATCCGGGAGGTCGATCCGGAGCGACTGCTGCTGACCGGACTGACCCGCGACGGGGTCTATCTGATCGAGGACGGTGAGGTAGTTGGCGCGGTCAACAACTTCCGCTTCAACGAGTCTCCGATCGAACTCTTGGGCCGGATCAGCGAGATCGGCGTTGCCGAACTCACCCTGTGCCGGGAATGGAACGACTACTTCAACCGGACGATCATGCCGACCATCAGAGTGCCCGACTTCAATATGTCGACCGTCAGCCAGGCCTCCTAAACGCTGTCGGTCGTTCCGGCGGTATATGTGGCTGAGCTTGTCGAAGCGCGCCCTTCGACTGGCTCAGGGCGCATTAAGCTGGCTCAGCGCGCATTACGGCAGGTCTGCGCCGGTCAGGTCGTCGCCCTCGTCGGCGTCCATCTCTGCGGCATAACTCACGACCCCACGGCGCATCGAACGCAGCAGCAGGCGGGCAGTGTCGCGGAGGTCCCCGGGGCCGGCCGCATCGGCGATCTGTCCCGCGAAGTCGGCGACCTGGCGCACCCATCGGACGAAATCCCCCGCGGTGAGGTCGCTATTGTGCAACACCGCCTGCAGTGACCGGCCGGCCGCCCAGCTGTACGCCGCCTCACTGAATCCGATATCCGGCTCTGCTCCCCGGTCCAACCGGGCGTCGCGCTCGACCAGCGACACCTCGTGCCAGATCCGACGGACCTCGATCACCGCGGCGTTGCTGCGTGCATCGGGCATTCGTGGCCGCCGACCTGCCTCATCGCTTCGCCTAGCCTCGAAAATCAGCGACGCCAAGATCGCCGCCAGCTGCGGATGGGTGAGGTCGTCGAACACTCCCGCGCGGATGCACTCCGCCGTCACCAGATCCAGCTCCGCATAGATCCGGGCGAGCATCCTGCCGTACTCACTGACGTTGTGGCCACCGTCCCCGGTGAGATAGCCGAGCGACTCCAGCACCAGGCAGATCTTGTCGAAGTGGTTGGCGATCGTATTACTACGTGAGTCCATCCGGGCCTTGAGCCGCGCGCTCTCCTGCTCCAGTCGTAGCGCGCGGTCGGCCCAACGAGCATGCGTCTCCCGATCGGGACAGCCATGGCAGGGATGGCGTCGCAGTGTCGTGCGAAGTTGATCAATGCGTGCCTGGAGCTCCGGGTCGGCACTCGACCGCCGTCCGCGCTTGGCATCAAGATCGATATCGTTCAGTCGGGCACGCAGCGCGGCGGCCAGGTTACGCCGAGAAGCCGCATCCTTGGGGTTGAAGTGCTTGCCGATCTTCATCCGGCCGGCAACCAGCGGTGCTGCGGGAAAGTCGGTGACCGAGAGTCGCCGGACGTGGCGCTCCTCAGTCAGCACCAATGGTCGAGGCGTCGCCTCATCACGAGACGATTGATGATCATGGCGAATACCTGGGTCGATGATCACCGCCCAGCCCCGGTTCTTGCCGCTGGGTACCTGGATGATGTCGCCCGGCTTCAAGATCGACAGCGATTGCAGGGCTTCGGCACGACGATCCGAGCGACGTTCCCGGGCGGCGGAAGCCTCGAGATTCGAGATCTCTGCGCGCAGCCGCGAATACTCCTGAAAGTCACCGAGCTCGCAATCTGCTGCCGCCCAGTAGGCCTCGATGCCTTCCTCGTTCTTGGCCAGCGTACGGGCCGCGCCGACCACCGAGCGGTCGGACTGGAATTGGGCGAAAGACTGCTCCAGCAGCGTACGGGCACGCTCCCGTCCGACGCTGGCCACGAGATTGACGGCCATGTTGTACGTCGGCGCAAAGGAGGATCGCAGCGGATAGGTTCGCCTCGATGCCAACCCAGCGACAGCCCGCGGATCCGCCCCCGGCTGCCAGAGCACGACCGCGTGACCTTCCACGTCGATACCGCGCCGCCCGGCGCGACCGGTCAGCTGGGTGTACTCCCCCGGGGTGATGTCGGCATGGGTTTCGCCGTCGAACTTGACGAGCTTCTCCAGCACCACCGACCTTGCCGGCATGTTGATACCCAACGCCAACGTCTCGGTCGCGAAGACGACCTTGATCAGCCCGCGTACGAAGGCCTCCTCGACGCATTCCTTGAACGTGGGGAGCATGCCCGCATGATGCGCTGCGACTCCCCTGCTGAGCGCCTCGGCAAAGACGTCGTAGTTGAGCGCGTGCAGATCGCTGTCGGAAAGTCCGGCAACATGCCGCTCGAGAATTGCCGCAATCTGCTGCTGCTCTACCGTGCTGGTGAGCCGCACCCCGGACTCGAGTAGCTGTTGGACAGCGGCATCGCAGCCAACCCGGGAGAAGATGAACACGATCGCCGGCAGCAGCGCCTCGTCGTCGAGTAACTCGACGAGCTCAGGACGGCTCGGCCCGCGCAGCGAACGGGGCCCGCGGCCGCCGGCGTAGTGAGACCGTTGAGCGGCGCCGCCATAGGCACCACTGCCGTAGCTCACGGTCCTTCTGCCTCGGCCGCTTCGGCCGCGTGGGCGCCGCGCGTCGTCACGGACGAGCCGCGACTCCTCCCGGGCGATCTTGATCAACATCGGGTTGACGTCGGGCCTCGCCTCACCCGGCAGCTCACGCGCCGTGGGAGCCAGCTCAGCGAACAGGTCGTGGAGCCGATGACCGACGAGGATGTGCTGGTACAGCGGCACCGGCCGTCGCTCCGAGACCACCACGGCCATCTCGCCGCGCACCTCCGACAGCCACTCTCCGAACTCCTCGGCATTGCTGACTGTTGCCGAGAGTGCGACCAGTTGAATGGCGTCGGCCAGACCGATGATCACCTCTTCCCATACGGCACCCCGGAAGCGATCGGCCAGGTAGTGCACTTCATCCAATACCACGTAGCCGAGGTTCGCGAGCGTGGCCGACCTCGCGTAGATCATGTTGCGCAACACCTCAGTGGTCATCACCACGATCGGCGCCTCGGAATTCACCGACGTGTCGCCGGTGAGCAACCCGACGTTGCCAGCGCCGTGCCGGCGCACCAGATCGGCGTACTTCTGGTTCGACAACGCCTTGATCGGGGTGGTGTAGAAGCATTTGCGGCCGGTGCGAAGCGCCAGGAAGACCGCGAACTCGCCAACAATGGTCTTGCCCGCGCCAGTGGGCGCCGCGACGAGCACTCCCGAGCCGGCCTCGACATGCCCGCATGCCTCGCGCTGATAATCGTCCAGCCCAAATGGGTAGCCGTCGGCGAAAGCCGCGAGCAAAGGTGAGCTTTGCCTCTGCCGGAACCGCGCGTACGCGTCGGACGGGCTGGGTGATCCTTCGTTGGGCGATGCGGGGTCGATCGAGGGGTCGGCCATAGTGCGGCCCAAATTACCCGCGAGCTGAGCCTGAATGCGTGCTGCGCCCGTCGAAGCGCGCCCTTCGACAGGCTCAGGGCGCATGCATCGGCACGAAGACCGGTAGCGCGCCCGGCACGGAGCAGACCTGTAGCGGCGCAGCGCCGAGCATCTCGCCGTCACCGAAGCCGACCAGCCCGGGACCCTCGACTGTCAACTCACGAACCCTTAGCTGCTCAACGCACGGGTCTCGGACGAACTTTCCCGAGTACATCTCGGGAAACAGTCTGAGCAACTTCAGGCGGCCTACGGGATGAATGATCGTGACATCGAGCAGACCGTCATAGGGGTCGGCCTGAGGACAGATCAGCATTCCGCCGCCGTACGAGCTGGTATTGCCGACGGCCACCAACATGGCGTCCAGCTCTCGGACTTGGCCATCCAGAGTGAGCCGGTACTGCAGCGGAGAGAACACCCGAAGCTCTGCCATTACAGCGATTGCATACCGCGTCGAGCCGCGCGGCCAGGGCATCTGGTTGGCGCGGCGATTGACCAAAGCATCGAAGCCGGTGGCAAGCACCGCTGCGACATAGGTCTCGGCCACTCGAGCAAGGTCGATCGAGCGGGTGTAGCCGGCGGCAATGACCTCCGCCGCCGCCACCGCGTCTTTTGCTGGCAGGCCGATGCCGCGGCACAGATCGTTGCCGGTTCCGGCAGGAATCAGGCCCAGAGCGGTACGGCTGCCATCGGAAAAATGCGCCGCGGCCGAGGTGTTGACGCCGAGATGCATCATGCCGTCGCCGCCCATCACGGCAAGCACGTCGACGCCGTCCTCAATCGCCTGGCGTGCCATCGACCTCGCTTCGGCGAAGTCGCGGCTCAGCAAGATCTCGAGGTTGACGCCACCATCGCGCAGGGTGCCGGCGACCTGCGGCAGCATTTCCAGCGCACGGCCCTTTCCGGCCGACGGATTGACGACCAGCCTGATCTGGCGCGTCACCGCGGAGGCTCGAGCGCGTCGCCATCGCCGTCGGAGAGCTCGCGCAGCGCCTTATCGTCCGCAACGCTGCGCCGAAGCATCCAATCGTCACCGGCCAGCGCGATGCGACGCTCCTTGCGCCGGTCCAAAATGTGCGCGATCACCTCGGCGGCGAGGAACAGCACCGTCATGGGCAACGCCAAGGCCAACATGGAAAACGGATCGGTGGACGGGGTGGCAACGGCGCCGAACACGAAGGTGCCGAAGATCACCAGAGTGCGGTATTTCGAGAGCTGCTTGGCCTTGATCACTCCGACGATGTTCAACATCAACACCACGAGCGGAATCAGGAACGCAATGCCGAATACCACCATGAGGCGCAGCAGGAAAGACAGATAGGCATTGATGTCCTGCAGGTTGCTCACGCCGGACTGGGTGAAGCTGAGCAGCACCGTGATGGCCTTGGGCAAGACGACGTAGCCGACGACCACGCCTCCGACGAACATCGGAGTGGCGGCGCCGATGAAGATCAGCGCCCACTTCTTCTCCTTCGCTAGCAGGCCAGGGGTGATGAAGGCCCATAGCTGGTAGAGCCAGAAAGGTGCGGTCACCAGAACACCGGCCAGCGCGGATACCTTCAAGGCCAAGGTCAGCGGTGAGGTCAGGTTGATGTTCACCAGGAGTGTGCTGGCATCCGGGTTCTTCACCTTCAGGGCGTCGATGGCCTCGAAATATGGCCGCTGCAGGATGTCCATCAGCTGGTAGCGGAAGAACCAGGCAACGATCATGCCCACCAGGATCGCGAGTGCCGAGACGACCAACCGGTAGCGCAGTTCGCGCAGATGCTCGAACAACGTCATCGTGCCGTCCGGTGGTACAGGCGGCGGCTTGAGCCACTTCAAGCTGAAGTGGATCGGCCGGCCCTTGATTGTCAAAGACACGGCAACTCAGCGAGAGACCTCAGGCGTCGTTGCGCCGGTCGGTGCCAGAGGGGTCCTGGTTGGCACGCGGCGGCTGCTGATAGCTGGCGCCGTTCGGGGGTTGCAACGGGGTGTTGGCCTGCGGCGGTTGCTGGTAGTCGATCGCAGCCGGCGCATTCGAGCTCGACGCCGGGCTGGGCGGCTGCGGCTGGCTCTCCTCAGACTTGAGACCCTTGGTTTCCTCCTTGAACTCCCTCAGCGCACGCCCGGTGCTCTTGCCCAAGCCGGCGAGCCGCGCCCCGCCGAACAACAGCAGCACGACCGCCAAGATGATCAACAGCTCGGGGACGCCAAGGCCCAGTACCAGCGGAGTCATGATTCCTCTTTTCCTGCACCCGTGTGCTTCGGTGTCATCCTACGTCGCGGATGCCTGATCAATTCTGAGAAGAGATCGTGCGATCCCTCTGCGCGTCGGGTTGAAAAGCACGTTCCGGAACCTTGATCTGGTTGACGAGTTCAGCTAGCTCGTCGGCCCGTACGGCGAGCATCTCAAGTTCGCTGAAGACATCGCTCGCCTTGTGCGCGAGCCACACCGCGTAACAGATGAGCATGATGGCACCCGCCAGCGCAATGCTCCCGAACACGATGACCCAGACCACCTCTGAACGATATCTCCCTCTGTACGGATCGTGCGCTAACCGACGTACCCTCGAGCAGCCCACACACGAGCCTGGATGGTGAACGGCCCATGCCCAAGCGCGGCCAGACAGCGTACCCGCACGGCGGCCTGACGATCGCGGTCGATTGACTCGAGGTACGCGCCCGCCGGACCGACTCCGAGGGTGAACGGCTCCCACCAGGCTGCGAAGGTGTCGTGCTCGACCAGGACGGCTAGCGCTTCCTCGGCCACGTCGGTCAGGCCCGCCTCGGTGATCAATTCGGTGAGGTGTCCCTGATGTCCACCGGCCATCCGGGACTCATCTGGCACCGCGGGGTCGAGCTGGCGCACCGCATCCCAGAACGGTGCGAGCGGGGATTGCTTCCCGGCGTGATCCCAGACACATGCGGCAACCAGTCCGCCGTCGCGTGTGACGCGCGCCATCTCTGCCAATCCGCGTACCGGGTTCGCCATGAAATGAACGACGAGCTGGGCCAGCGTCGCGTCGAACTCGCCGTCCTCAAACGGCAGCTGCTCCGCAGCGCCGACCTGCACCTCAACTCCGGGATGCCGGTCTCGGGCAGCGGCGGCGAACTGTTCCGCCGGATCAACCGCAGCAACCGATGAGGCCCCGAGACGTTTGACCAGTTCGGTGGTAAGCGCACCCGGGCCGCAGCCGACGTCGAGTACGCGTTGACCGGGCGAGACTCGGGCAAAGTCGGCGAAGGACGGCGCGAGGTGCACCGAGTATCGGCCCATGAAGCGGTCGTAGGCATCGGCTGATGCAGCGAAGCGCATAAGGACACTCCTAGGCGATGGCTAGCGGGCGCCGACGGTCGACCCGAGGAGCACCGAGTACTGATCGAGAGCTTCCCGTGCCGCCTCGGCGGCGGAGTCTCCGGCACCCTCTGGCGCGAGCACGCGCGCGCCGCCCTGGAGCCGCAACAGCAGACTCCGCAGCCACGCTGGATTTGTCACGTGCAACGAGACGATGAGACCGCCGCCCGGACGACCCGAGACTGACTCGGTCGGGTAGTACTCCGCCACCCACGTCGCCCACGGCTGCAACTCGAGCGTGACCAGCGGGGCATCCTTGAGTGCCTCCCACCAGCCGGTCGATAGATCCTTGAGCTTGACGTCGTGCATCGCGACATCGATCGAGGTGACCTCGACAGCGGCGATTCGATCAAGCCGAAACGTCCTGAGCGCCTTGGCCGAATAGCACCACGCCTCGAGGTAGCCGTAGCCCTCCAACACGAAGACCCGTAATGGGTCCACCAGCCGCCGGGTAGTTTCCGCCCGCGAGGCAACGTCGTAGGTGAGGTCCAGCCGCTTGCCGCGCTGCAGCCCGTCGTTGACGCGTGCCTGGATGTCATCGCGTGCAGCGGTGACCGCGACAGACGCCTGGTCGGTCGCCGGCACGTTTCCGGCGACAGCCTCCAGCTTCTTCATGGCGCGGTCGACGGCCTCCCGCTTGCCGGGTCCGGCAATTTCACGCAGCGTACGCAGCGCGAGGATGAGTGCCAGCGCCTCATCGGTGGACAGCCGTAACGGCCGAGTGAGGTAGTCGGCGTTACTGAGGTGGATCACGCCCTCGCCGTCCACTGCGTCCATGTCGATGTCGATCAGATCGCCGGGGGTGAGCCCGGGCATCCCGCACATCCAGAGCACGCTCAGGTCTTCGCGCAGGGTCTTCAGGCTGATTCCAAATGCCGCGGCAACCTGGGTCATGGCGACGCCGTCATGTTCGCGGAGGTAGGGCACGAGGCTGAGCAACCGTCGCACCTGCGCTCGAGATGTCACGCTGCACCCACCGATTGAGCGACAGCCGTGAGGCCGCGTACCACGAAATCGCGCAGCTCGGCAGGTTCCAGAACCACCACGTCGGCGGCATACTGGGTGATTTCCTCCGCCGCTGAATGAAGATCACCGAAGCTCACCGCGTACACCGCAAAGCCGGCTGGGAGCTTGACATCGGTGATCGCCGGCTCGCCGCGACGAGCCAAGGCGGGTGCCTTGCCGGCGCGGATTGCCAGCAGCACCGTCTCGGTCGGCTCCCGCGGAACGAGTGCGCGAGCCAGCGTCCGTAGGTCAAGATCAGCTGGCACCTGATAGGACCCGGCTCGGGAGACCCTCCTCGGCTGGCTGGTCATCCGCGACAGCTTGAACATCCTGGTTGCCGCACGATCGAGGTCGCGACCGATGACGTACCAGCGACCCTTGTAGGAGGTCAGTCCCCACGGCTCGAGCGTGCGGGCGCTGCCGTCACGGTAGGTGAAGCTGACCCGAGCGCGGTCCAGCACCGCGTTCCACAAGACGTCGAATCCGGGCTCGGACGCCTGCACCGAGGGCTCAAGTGAGGCAAGTTGCGAGGTGTCCGGCTCCACGCCTGCCGCTCGCAGCTTGCTGAGCGCGCTTCTGGTGGACTCGGCCATGCTCGCGTGTTGCCAGACTCGGGCAGCGACTCCTACGACTGCGGCTTCCTCCGCGTCCAACTCGATCGCGGGGAGTGCAAACTCTGAGGACAAGATCCGGTAGCCGGGTTCGTCGTCAAAGAGCGGATCAAAGCTACCTACCTCGATCGGCACACCGAGCGAGCGCAACTCATCCTTGTCACGCTCGAAGGTGCGCTCGAACGCGGCGTCGCTGAGATTGTGGTAGCCCTCGACCGCCTCCCGGATCCGACTCTTGGGAAGATAGCGGCCTGACACGAGCAGGCAAATGGTGAGGTTGAGAATTCTCTCGGTCTTGCGGGGTGCCATGGCGTGCGATCACTTTCTCACCGGAGCATCGATGAGCACGGTACCAGCAGATGTTTGATAACCCGCCTAGCTCGGCGAGCGCGGCGGCAGATGATCGCGCGCTGCCTGCTGAAGGTCTCGGTGCCGGTCGTTACGCACCGAGCCCCACCGGGAGTCTGCATCTGGGAAACCTCCGTACGGCGTTGCTTGGGTGGCTCTTTGCTCGATCGACGAGCCGCCGTTACCTGCTCCGCATCGAGGACCTCGACATCGGACGGGTGCGGCAAGGAATAGCCGAGCAACAGCTGTCAGACCTCAGCGCATTAGGCATCACCTTCGATGGCGAGCCGGTAGTGCAGTCGCAGCGGCTGGCCGCGTACCAGGAGGCACTACTGAGCCTGAAGGACTGGACGTATGAGTGCTTCTGCAGCCGGCGCGAGATCGCCCAAGCCGCATCGGCTCCCCACGGGTCCGTGCCGCGATATCCCGGAACGTGCCGCAGTCTGACCGCGGCTGAGCGGAGGACTCGGCGTCTGGCGCGGCAGCCGGCGCTTCGGCTGCGGGCTGCCGGTGCGCGGCAGACCATCTCTGACCTGATGCACGGGGAGGTCACGGCGGAGGTCGATGATGTAGTGCTGCGGCGTAACGATGGCGTCCCTGCCTACAACCTTGCGGTCGTGGTCGACGATGCCTTCTCGGGCATCGACCAGGTGGTGCGCGGCGAGGATCTGTTGCCGGCGGCAGCCTCGCAGGCATTTCTCACCGAACTCCTCGGGCACCGTCCACCGACCTACGCACACCTACCGCTGGCGGTCAACGTCGAGGGCCGACGGCTTGCGAAGAGGGACGGCGCGGTGACGTTGCCCGAACTGGCTGCACTGGGCATCACTCCTGGCACCGTGCTGAGTGTCATCGCGCAGTCCCTAGACCTAGCGGCGCCGGGCGAGCACGTGACCCTCGACGGCATCCGCAAGCGCTTCGATCCTGAACGACTGCCTCGCGAATCCTGGGTGGTCGTCCCTCGAAAGCTCACCCGAGAGGAACGGCCGACCTGAGATTCATGCGTGAACAGAGATCGCCGCGTCGCGCTGGAAGTGATCTTTGGGGGTCTAAGGTCAGGCACATGATCATTTGGGCGGACGGCACCGTCACCGGCCTGCAAGCTGAGTGGCAGGGAGCCGTCGAACTCACGGTGGCGCGGCGGGACGCCGATGAGGAGGAGGTCCGCGCGCTCGCCTACACCGATCTTGTTGCGATGCCAACGGTCGGTGATCGGGTACTGCTGAACGTCGCAGCTTTGGAACGCGGCCTGGGCACCGGCGGATACGCCCTAGTCATCGCTGTATTGGATGCGGCGGGCCGCGTGACAGCGCAGCCGCCGCAGCCCGCTGGCCACCTCGTTAAGGCGCGATACCTGCCCTTGCAGGCGATGGTCGCCGGAGCCGACGAGCAAGGCTCGGCGTATCACGAGCTGCTGGCCGACGCCGACTCCATCGACGCGATGCCGGTCGTCGTCGCCGATCTGCACTCAGCCTTGGCACCGATTCTGTTGGCGATCGAGTACGACCGTCCCGGCACCAGGGTCGCGTACGTGATGAGCGACCAGGGCGCCTTGCCGCTTGCCTTCTCCCGATCGGTGGCCGAAATGCGCGGCGGTGGCCTGCTCGCCGGTACGGTGACCGTCGGTCAGGCGTTCGGCGGCGACTTGGAGGCAGTGACCCTGCATTCAGGTCTGCTTGCGGCGCGACTCGCGCTCGACGCGGAGGTCGTCGTAGTTAGCCAGGGGCCAGGAAACCTCGGCACCGGAACCCGCTGGGGATTCTCCGGTGTCAATGCCGGCGAGGCCATCAACGCCGCCGCCACGTTGGGCGGACGCCCAGTGGCCACCTTGCGTATCTCAGGAGCAGACGCGCGCGAGCGGCATCGTGGCGTCTCCCATCACAGCCTGACCGCGTACGGGCGTGTGGCGCTCTACCCCGCCGATATCGCCGTGCCGGATCTGGCAGCTGACCCCTCGCCTGCGATGGCTCAGCTAGCTCAGGCTGTCGCTGCAGGCGTACGGGAGTTGTCGCGGCATCGGCTGGTGATGGTGGATCTCGCCGGCCTGAGGACGGTTCTTGCCGCGTCGCCTCTCCGGCTCTCCAGCATGGGCCGCGGCCTTGACGAGGATCCCGCTTACTTTCTCGCCGCCGCCGCTGCTGGCCGGCACGCCGCCACTTTGCTGGGCGCCGCTACTGACTCTGCGCAAAAAGCAGATCGACCACGAGCACCAGGGTCTCGCCCGGCTTGATCGACGGCGTCGCGTTGCCGTCCGGGTATCCATCGGCCGGCGGAATGACGAGTAGTACTCGACTACCCACTGTCTGGCCTTCAAGCCCTTTGACCATTCCGGGCAGCAACCCGGAAAGCGCGGTGGTGGCCGGCTGGCCGCCGTACGACTGCTCCAGCACCTTGCCATCACTCCATCGCGCCCAGGCGTAGTTGAACGTGACGACGTCGTTGGCACCAACCTTCTTGCCCTTGCCCTTGATCAGCGGCTGGACTTCGAGCGCGGTCGGCGGTGCGGACTCCGGAATGGTGATCTCGGGTTTCCCACCCCGGTCCGCGACCGTAGGGAGCCCTGCCTTGGGCTGCACCCTGGTGCCCTCAGGGCCGGGAAGCTGCAGGTCGACGAGATCGACCACGAAGATCAAGGTGTCGCCGACCTCAATGCCAGCTTGTGGGTTGCCCCCTGCCGCGTCGTAGCCGTCCTTGCCGGGCATGGCGATCAGCACCCGGCTGCCCTGCCGCTGGCCAGTCAGGCCCTTGCTGAAGCCGGGCACGACCTGAGCCAGGCTGAACGCGATCGGCTGTCCCCTCTTGAACGACTCGTCGAACGTCTTGCCGGTTCGGCCATTCACTCCGTAGTAGTTGACCTCGACGCTCTGGCCTTCGCCGACCACGGGGCCTTTACCTGGCTCAAGCACCTTGCTCCGGGTCTTGTCGATCGCCCACGGTGAGTCAACCTTGACCTTCGGCTCCTTGCCGTAACTGCCGGTCACGCTGACCTTGTCGAAGTTGTTCGACACCTTGATCGGCTTGGGCTTCGGCGTCTTTGAGGCGGAAGGCGTGGGTGACGGCGCGGAGGGCGAGGCAGCAGGTGTCGAGGGGGCCGCCGAAGCAGGTGTCTCCGCGGGCTTGTCCTTGCTGCATCCGAACAGAAACAGCACTGAGGAGGCGAGTCCAAGAGCGACTGCGACCCTGAACGGCGAAGAAGGCACCGGAGAACCCTACAGGCTCATGCCATGAGTCGGATGTGAGTGTTAGCCACGCATAGAGGCGATCAAGCGCTCCACCCGGTCGTCGGTGGAAACGAAGGGATCCTTGCAGAGCACTGTCCGCTGCGCTTGGTCGTTGAGCTTCAGATGCACCCAGTCGACCGTGTAGTCGTGACGGCCCTCCTGCGCAGCCCGGATGAAGTCGCCGCGGAGCTTGGCCCTGGTCGTTTGTGGCGGCACGGCTTTGGCACGGAAGATCGCCGGCTCCGTTGTGACGCGGGCGGCCAGTCCGCGCTGCTCGAGCAGCGAGAACACGCCGCGTGACCGCCGGATGTCGTGGTACGCCAAGTCCAGTTGGGCGATGCGAGGGTCGGCAAATCCGAGCTTGTGCTTGACGGCGTAGCGATCCAGCAGCTTGAGCTTGATCGCCCAGTCGATCTCAGTGTCGATGAGCGCAAGCTTGTCTTCGGCGACCGCACGCAGCGTCCGCTCCCACAGGTCGAGCACTCGATCGACGGTCCGGGTGGCGAGGCTCTCGCGGCGGACGAATTCCGACACCTTTTCGTAGTACTCGGTCTGCAGCTCCAGCGCCGAAATCCTCCGGCCGTTGGATAGCGCGACCTTCACTTGCCCGGATCGGTCGCGGCTCATGTCGCGGATGGCCCGGATGGGGTTCTCCAAGGTGAAGTCCCGCATCGGGACCCCGGCCTCGATCAGCCGCAGCACCAGCTCGGCGCTGCCAACCTTCAGCAGTGTTGTCGTCTCGCTCATGTTCGAGTCGCCGACAATGACGTGTAGACGCCGGTAGCGCTCGGGGTCGGCGTGGGGCTCGTCGCGAGTGTTGATGATCGGCCGGCTGCGGGTAGTGGCCGACGACACGCTCTCCCAGATGTGCTCGGCGCGCTGGCTCACGCTGTACTCCGCCCCTCGGGCGGTATGCAGCACCTTGCCGGCACCGCAGATCAGCTGCCGCGAGACGAGGAACGGCACCAGCACATCGGTGATCTTGGAGAAGTCGCCGATCCGTGAGATCAAGTAGTTCTCGTGGCAGCCGTAGGAGTTGCCGTGGCTATCGGTGTTGTTCTTGAACAGATAGATGTCGCCGGTAATGCCCTCGCTCGCCAGCCGGTGTTCGGCGTCAACGATCAGGTCCTCCAGGATCCGCTCGCCGGCGCGGTCGTGGTTGATGAGCTGCACGAGATCATCGCATTCGGCAGTCGCGTACTCCGGATGGGAGCCGACATCGAGGTAGATCCGGGATCCGTTGCGAAGGAAGACGTTGCTGCTACGTCCCCAGGTCACGACCCGCCGGAACAGGTAGCGCGCGACTTCATCCGGAGTGAGTCGTCGCGTGCCGCCAGAGGTGCACGCGACGCCGTACTCCGTTTCGAGTCCGAAGATTCTGCGGTCCACTGCCCTCCTCTACGTCCCCCGGCCAGTTCTTCCGCCAGTCAGCCACCGGTGAGGTCCAGTAACCCGCCGAGCTCCTCGCGAGTCAACTCCCGGTACTCCCCGACCTTCAGGTTCCCGAGCCGGACCGGTCCGATTCCGATCCGTGACAGGCGCCGGACCGGATGGCCAGCTGCCTCCATCGTACGGCGCACAATGCGATTCCGACCCTCTTGCAATGTGATCTTGATAAGGGTACGCTCCGCCGCGCTGGAGCTGATCTTGACCGATGTAGGTCGCACCGGCCCATCGTCGAGCGTGACGCCATGGCGTAACCGCCGCAAGGTTTCTGTGCTCACCACTCCGGTTACTTCGACCATGTATGTTTTCGGCACTTCATACGAGGGGTGGGCCAGCTTGTTGGCCAACTCGCCGTCGTTGGTCAAGATCAACAGGCCTTCGCTGTCGGTGTCCAGCCGACCGACATGAAACAGTCGCTCGTTCCTGACCAGGCGTCGTATCCCTGGCGGTCCGGACCGTCGGTCCGCGCTTTCGGCGAGGAGGTCGGCAATCGTACGCCGGCCCTCCGGATCATCCATCGTGACGACGACGCCGCGAGGCTTGTTCAGCGCCAGATAGAGATGCCGGCGGGGTGGCGGAATGCGGGCGCCGTCGACTCGGATCACATCTCGTTCCGGATCGACCCGGCGGCCTTGCTCCACAACGACCTCGGAGTTCACTTCGACGCGCCCCTCGCTGATCAGGACTTCGCAGGCTCTACGCGAGGCAATGCCGGCTTGGGCGAGGACCTTCTGGAGGCGTACGCCTGCTGCAGGTTCGGTCATTGAGGCGATTCTTGACCGGGTTCCTGCGCCAGGTCGGCAGGATTGGGACCGGCGGTGGCGGAGTTTGCAACGGCTGCCTCCGCCAGCTGACCGAGCTCGGCCTCCAGTTCCTCCACCTCAGGCAGCTGCGGCGCCAGGGGCGGGAGATCGTCCAGTGACTGCAGGCCCATCCGTTCCAGGAAGTAGCTGGTCGTGGCGAACAACACAGCTCCGGACTCGTGATCGTTGCCGGACTCCTCGATCAGTCCACGAGCCAGCAGGGTTCTCATGACCCCGTCGACATTGACCCCGCGTACCGCCGACACTCGGCCACGCGAGATGGGCTGGGTGTACGCGACCACCGCAAGGGTTTCCAAGGCGGCCTGCGAAAGCTTGGACTGCTGGCCCTCCGTCACATATCGAGTGATCAGGTCCGCGTACTCCTCACGTGTGTAGTACCGCCATCCACCACCGACCTGCCGGAGCTCGAAGCCGCGGCCGGTCTCGGTGTAGAAGGCGACCAGCTCCGCCAGCGTCTCGGCGACGATGGACTCGGGTACCCCGACCGCCTGGGCCAACTCAAACTCCGTCACCGGCTCGGCTGTCAGCAACAGGAGCGCTTCCAGCGCCCCCGCCACATTTCCCGAGTTGTCAACCTGATAGGTCATTGATCCATTTCGGGCTTGTCGTTGGCATCGTCGAATTCGTCGGAGATCATCCACTCCCCGTTGTCGCCGCCGGTCCATCGAACTGTGAGCTCACCGAGCGGAGTCAACTGCTCGAACGCGACCGCTCCGTCTCGGAACAGCTCGAGTAGCGCGAGGAATCGGGCCACTGTTGTGAGCATCGTGGACGAGTCGTTGGTCAACGCTCGAAAGGTCACAGTGCCCTGCTGCCGTAACCGGTTGACGACCACCGTAGCTTGCTCGCGCACGCTGACCGCGGGTGCATGCAGGTGGGCCAGCGACAACACGCTGGCCTGCTTGGGTGTCATCGCTTTCGCGGCAAGCGCAGCAAAACGGGCCGGACTGATCGAGATGGTCACCTCAGGCAGCAGCCGGGCGAAGCGTGGCTCGATACCGACCTCGCGGGGAAATCGCCGCCCTTGGGCCTCCAGCGTGGCAGCGATATAGCTGGCCACGCGTTGGAACGCGCGGTATTGCAAGAGCCGCGCAAACAACAGATCACGCGCCTCCAACAAGGCGAGATCCTCCGGATCCTCGACCTCCCCGGAGGGAAGGAGACGGGCGGCCTTGAGGTCCAGGAGCGTCGCAGCCACCACTACGAATTGGCTTGTCTGATCCAGATCCCAGGCGTTGCCCGCAGCCTTGATATAGCCAATGAACTCATCAGTGACCTGGGACAGCGCGACTTCGGTGATGTCCATCTTGTGACGGGAGATCAACTGCAGCAGCAAGTCGAATGGACCATCGAAGTTGGCGAGATGTACCTGGAAGCCACCGTCGGTCGGCCGCCCGACATCGGGACGACTGGTATCCCGTTGCTGGTCGTTGTCGCGCACGGCTACCCGTGCGAAGGCTCTCGCTGCCACCGTCAGGGTCACGAGGCTGACAGCCTGCGGACCAGCTCCGAGTCGTCCCCGCTCTTCTCCAGATCAGCCAGCAGGGCAGCGATCGCCTCACGCACGATCCGCCCCCGGTCTACGGCCATGCCGTGGCGCGCTCGTAAGGTCAGCCGCGCCTGCTCCAGCGCCAGCAACTCCTCGGCGCTGACGTAGACGGTGATCTTCTCATCGTGGCGGACCCTGCCTGAACCGCGACGATCGGAGGAAGAGTTCGCAGCAGCCGCCACAGGCGGGACATCGTTACTCCCAGAGCCTTCGCCGATGGCCGAGGGCAGGAGTTCCGAGGCTGCCGCCAGACTTACCCCACTCGACATCGAGCGAGCACCTCACGAGCCAGATTGCGGTAGGCCTCCGCTCCGGGTGATGTCGGGGCGTAGGTGGTGATTGGCTCACCTGCGACGGTCGTCTCGGGGAACTTCACGGTGCGCCGAATGACGGTATGGAAGACCTGATCACCGAACGCCTGAACGACTCTCTCCAGTACCTCACGGCTGTGCAGCGTACGCGGGTCGTACATCGTGCCCAAGATTCCCAAGATCTCCAGCCGCTGGTTGAGCCGGTCTTGCACCTTGGCAATGGTGTCAGTCAGCAACGCGATCCCGCGCAGGGCGAAGAACTCACATTCCAGCGGCATGAGAACCTGGTCGGCCGCGGTCAATGCGTTGATCGTCAAGAGACCGAGGGACGGTGCGCAGTCGATGAGGATGACGTCGTAGCGACTGCGCACTGCCTCGAGGATCCGAAGCAGCGTCTGCTCCCGCGCCACCTCCGACACCAGCTGGATCTCGGCTGCGGACAAGTCGATGTTGCTGGGCAGGATGTGCAGCCCCGGGACGTTGGTCTGGGCGATCACCTCATCGATGGAGACGTCCCGCCCCATCAGCAGGTTGTAAATGCTGGCCGGAAGGGTGTGCGGATTGACTCCTAGGCCAACCGAGAGCGAACCTTGCGGGTCGAAGTCGACCAGGAGCACATGTCGGCCCAGCTCGGCGAGCGCAGCGCCGAGATTGATCGTCGTGGTGGTCTTGCCGACCCCGCCCTTCTGGTTGCACATCGCGATGATGAGTGCAGGCCCATGCTCGGTGAGCGGCGGCGGTGTCGGTAGGTCCGGCCAAGGTCGACCTGTCGGACCAATCACAGGCTCGCGTTCGACCGGCTGCGCAACACCGTTGGGCGCAGCGGGCACGACGAAATCGGGATCGATAGTCGGCTCCTCGTCTGCCCGCAGGAGTGACTCGAGGTCGCTCGCGTCGAGATAGTGCTCATTGGTGAGGTCGGCCACAACGCTCTGCGAGGATGCGGCGGTACTCGTCGGAAGGCCGTTGTTCGTTGGCCGACCATTACTCATTGGTCGGCCGTTCGGCGGGGCCCCGCCACCTTCGTCGAGTTCCTGCACTCCTGCCTCCTCCTTGCCGGACGGCTCGACATCTCGGTGGGTGCGTTCCGCCGCAGCTTAATCCCACCGCGCGGTGATTTGTCGACACGACACCACTAATGCGCCCGCGGATGTGACGTGAGAAAAACTTCCCTCAGATGGTCGATGGTGACCAAGGTGTAGATCTGAGTCGTGGTGACCGACGCGTGACCCAGTAGCTCCTGCACGACACGGATATCCGCTCCACCATCCAGCAGATGGGTCGCGTAGGAGTGCCGCAGCGTGTGCGGCGACACCTCGGCTGTGATGCCGGCCCGATCCGCCACCGATCGCAAGACCGCCCAGGCGCTCTGCCTGGAGAGCCGGGCTCCCCGCGTGTTGACAAACAGTGCCGGAGTACCTCG
>DATLQP010000329.1:0-11280 GCA_035535155.1 Propionibacteriaceae bacterium | reverse complement strand
AAGTTCGACATCAGCGGGAATCTGATGTCCATTTTCTTCGTGATCATCGCGATCCCGACCCTGATGATCATGCTCTCCATGACGCTGCCCGCCCGTATGAACCGCGTCACGAACCTCGTCGTTGCATCCCTGTACAGCCCCCTCCTGATCCTCAACTTTATGGGGGCGCCCTCGGACTATGCCTTCTACTACGCCCTCACCATCGGAGTCGAGGTGCTGATCGTGGCCTTCATCCTGCGCTCCGCCTGGACCTGGCCACGCCGCACCGCATCACCGGCGACCCCGGCAGCCAGCCTCGACAGCGAGCCACACCGCACGCCGCAGCAGGCGTGACTGCGCGCCCCCCGCCCGACCATCCTTCGCTCGCCCCACCCGCGGGCACGGTCACCTGCCTCAGCCTTCGCTGTTGAGCACTCCGTCCCACCCCATCCCCCAGAACGGTTCCGGTCATGATCGAGGCGCACGAGCTCACCAAGCGCTACGGCGACACCACCGCCGTGCACTCCCTCAGCTTCACGATCGCGCCCGGGACCGTCACCGGGTTCCTCGGCCCGAACGGCGGGTCTGTCCGAGGAACGGTGTAACTGATCTGGCCTGACACGCCGAGCGCGGCTTGGCGGGAAGGACCAGCAGTGACCGAGATGATCGAGCCCGTGCCGGCTCAGATTGATCAGCAACGCCTTGCTCAAGACATCGTGGAACAGGCTCGTGCCGAAGGGTTGCAGCTCGTCGGTGAGGACGGGCTGCTCACGGGGTTGACGAAGTCGGTGCTCGAGGCCGCTTTGGAGGCGGAGATGAGTGAGCACATCGGCTATGACAAGCACGACCCAATCGGCCGCAACGGCGGCAACTCGCGTAACGGCACCCGAACGAAGTCGGTGCTGACCGCGGTCGGGCCGGTGACGATCGAGGTGCCCCGCGACCGGGACGGCACCTTCGAGCCGGTGATCGTGCGCAAGCGGCAGCGACGGCTCGACGGCATTGATCAGATCGTGCTGTCGGTGTCAGCGCGTGGTCTGACGACCGGAGAGATCAGCGCCCATTTCGGCGAGGTCTACGGCGCCAGCGTCGGCAAGGACACCATCAGCCGGATCACCGACGCCGTCGTCGAGGCGATGGCGGAGTGGCAGAACCGGCCGCTGGACCGGGTCTATCCGGTGATCTTTCTCGACGCCATCGTGGTGAAGGTCCGCGACGGGCAGGTGGTGAACCGGCCGTCCTATGTGGCCATCGGCGTCACCGTGGCCGGGGAACGAGACATCCTCGGCATCTGGGCCGGCGACGGCGGCGAGGGAGCGAAGTTCTGGCTGTCGGTGCTCACCGAGATCAAGAACCGCGGCGTGGCCGACGTGTGCATGCTGGTCTGCGACGGCCTCAGAGGCCTTCCCGACGCGGTGAACGCCACCTGGCCGTTGACGGTGGTGCAGACGTGTCTGCTGCACCTGATCCGCAACACGTTCCGGTTCGCCTCACGCCGGGACTGGGACGCCATGGCCAAGGACCTCCGCCCGATTTACACCGCCGTCAACGCCGACCAGGCCGCCGTGCGCCTGGAGGAGTTCCTCGACACCTGGGGCGGCCAGTATCCGGCCATCGCGGGGCTGTGGCGCTCGGCGTGGACGGAGTTCATCCCGTTCCTCGACTACGACGTGGAGATCCGGCGCATCATCTGCAGCACAAACGCGATCGAGTCGTTGAATGCCCGCTACCGCAGAGCGATCAAGGCCCGCGGGCACTTCCCCACCGAACAAGCCGCGCTGAAGTGCCTCTACCTCGTCACCCGATCCCTCGACCCCACCGGCCGAGGACGGTCACGACGGACCATGCGATGGAAGCCCGCACTCAACGCCTTCGCAATCACCTTCGAAGGACGCCTGACCCCAACCACCACCAACTGAAGATGCCAGGCAGTTACACCGAAAATCGGACAGTCCCCCGCGGACGACCCAGAATGGCATCCTGACGACACCTTTCTGTGGTGCCTGGAACAGGTTTGGGCAACGCTCGACAGTGCCAGCTTCGAGAACGGCGACCAGTCGGGCTCCAACGTCGAGCAGGACCAGGTAGTGACCGGCACTGGACAGTGGTCGGCCGCGGCGACGCCGTTTAGCGCAGCGTCGAATGGTAGCAATCTGTCGGTGTGCTGCGTGACAATCAGGTGCATGGAGGTGACGGCTCGGGCTGTTGAGGCCATTCCTCGCGGGAATCTCCATGTGTCACGAGATGAGTTCGTTGCTCTGTGGCGACTGGTCGAGCACCTCGGGGAGACTTATCCCGCTGACTGGTACGTCGCGGGTGTGGCAATGACCTGTCGGTGGCTGGCCTGCGCGGCTGTGCCGTCGATCTTGGGCGGCTGGGAGCTGGCGTGGGCTCCGGTGACGGAGCGCTCGGGTTTGGCTCATGAGGAAGCGATCGAAGCAGAATTGTTCGCGGCGGAGCTTCAACAGCTCAGGAACCCGGGCGGCATCCCGGGGCGACCGGGGTGGCTGGAGGGCATCGTCGCGACCCTGCAGTGGGCGTGGGCCGGTTCCTCAGCGCCGCCGCTCGATATGCCGTCAACGAACGCAGGCTGAGCAAGTGCACGGCGGCTGTTGCCGGTATGAGGTCGCATTGGCGCTAGACAAGCGCATCCAGGACGAAGGCTTCGTGGCCGTCTTCACGGTTGACCTTGCCATTCCGAGCTTCATGGTCAGTCGCTCGGTATTCCTGGTCAACCTGCCAGCGTGAGGCCTCGTCGCGCGCCTCGTCCTCGGCATGGCGGGCCTCGGCGGCTCGGCGCTGTTTGACTTCCTGGAGCGCGCGTTGCGCTCGGCCCACCGATTCCGCGGTCTCCTCAGCGGTGGGGACTCGCACCTCGTCGGCGGCGCGGTCGCGGGTTATGGACGCCCCCACGGTCCGCTGCTCGGCGGCCTCCTCTCGGATGTCGGGTTCTGGCGACTGAGCTAGCGGCGTGTCACGACTGACGTCCCGCTGGTCTTGGACCCTTTGATCAGCGATTTCGGCAAGGTCGTGCTCATCGGTGATCGTTCGGTAGGGGTCTTCAGCCTTGGCGTCAGCATCGTGAGCCGCGAGCCACTCCTCGGCCGTGATGGCCGGCGGCTCAGCGGGCTGGTCCGCCTGCCGGGACGTGAGCTCCGAGGCAGCCCGCTCGGCGGCAGCCCGGGTTGTCGCGGTGTGGGCATACCAGGCTGCACGGGCCTCGTCGGCTTCAGTTAGCTGGGCAGCACGCTCGTCGAGCGCTGTGGCGAGCGCATCCGACTTGGCGGATTCGTCGCGGAGCCGTGCGGCGGTGTCGTGCTCGGTCGTTGCGGCCGCCTGGGCCTCCCAAAGTGTGGCGTCGTGTCGGTGTTTGTCGGCGGCCTGCTTTGTTCCGGCGAGCTGGTTGGCGACGTAGTCGGGTGCCCAGGCTTTCTCGCGTTCGTAGGCCCGGATCCGCACCCGGAGTTGACCGGTGGACATCTCAGCCTCGGCGCGGTCGGCTTCGGGTCGGCCAAGGGCGCGCCAGGCGGCTCGCCAGGCAGCGTAGGTCTCGACCTGGCCTGGCGTGGGCGGTTGACCGAGCGGATCTGATTCGTCGTGGTGTCCGACCATTTCGCGGTAGGCGGCCACCGATGCGGCGCGCTTTTCCCAGCCGGCCCGCTCCACGGGACGGTCCGGCGACGGCGGCCGGCCGAGCGTTTCGGTGGCCCAGGCGGGCGGGTCGGTGGCTGCCGCTCGGCCAAGCTGGTTGCGGCGGTCGTCGGCCGCCTGGGCGAGCGTGGTGAGGTAGGCCTGCCATTGCGGATTGTCAACGCTCGGGGTCCACGCGGCGAAGGTGTCGCCGACGGGGTCGAGGCTGACCCGGTCGCTGATGCGGGTGTGCAGGACGCTGGTGATCTGCCGGGCATCGTCGAGTGAGCGTCGGGTCACGGCGTCGGTCAGGACCTGCTTGGGATCGCGGCCGGCGAGTTCGGCGCGGCGGAGCAGACCGGTAAGGGTGGTGGCGCCGTCCTCGATGGCAAGAGCGACATCGTGGATTTGTAGACGCCGCGCGGGCCGTGGGCATCAATCCGGACAACCTGGTCCAGACATATGGCAACTACGAGATCTCGTCCGGCTACGAGACCACCCTGGAGACCTTCCGGAGCCGGCGGCCGACTGCCTTGGTCTGCGGCAACGACCGGATGGCGGTCGGAGCCCTTCTCGCGCTACATACCCTCGGCTTGGAGGTCCCCGGCGATGTCAGCGTGGTGGGTTTCGACGATCAGCCCGACGTGGCGGATCAACTGCGGCCGCGGCTGACGACCGTCAAATTGCCTCATTACGAGATGGGCCGCCAAGCCGGCCAACTGCTTGCGGAGACCGGCGTCGATGCGCCAACCATGGTTACCGTGCCTTGCCCGCTCATCACGCGCGACTCGCTAGGCAAGCCGCCGGTGCGAGAGCTTTGAGGCTGTTCGGCCGCCCGAACAGCTTCAGTCAGGCCGATCTGCTGGCGTCCCGAGGCGATGAGGCCGTGCTGAGCGTCGCCCGAGCAGGTGGAACCGGGGTTGGCACCAGACCACCTCAACACCGCTTCGACGTCGCACGGGTCGGAGGCGGGGTTTCAGCGGCTCGGGCCCAACGCGGGAGGCGGTGTCGAGCGCGGTACGGCTCGCAGCTTGTCCTGTGACGTCCTCCTCGTGGGCGTGGTAGCTGGGACGGCGTTGTGGATTGCGGAGTCCTGATTCGGCATTTCTCGGGCCAGCCGATCGACGATGCGCCACCACAGGGCCGCGCAGGGGTGATCATCGGGTAGGGGTTTTGCGGCAGCCGCCCAGCGCACGAGGAGGGCGGCGTCGAAGCCGGCCCGAGTGAGATAGCTCAACCTTTCGGCCAGCTCCGGCAGGAATGGGTCCGCGGTGGCGCTCGGGACTTCTGCAGCGAGCAGCTGCTGCCATCGCCATTCTGTCTGGGTATCTGTGACGGCGAGTCGCTTATCGAGTTGCAGTTGGAAGACACGGGCGGCACGGCCGAGTTGGGGTGGCCCGGTGGGTCGCAGGTCGCTGGGATCGATCTCGGTGGCGGCGCGCCACACCTGTATGTCGGCGATCAGCTCGGCCGGCACCGGAGCATGGCGCTGGGCCGCCCAGGCCGCCGTTTCAGCTGCGGCGTTGCTGCGGACCTGGTCGGCGAGCTCAGCAACAAGCTGTGATCGTGCGTTCAGATACGGCCCCCAGTTCGGGTCGGTGGCCAGCCGGTCGGGAATGCCGGGCAGCCACGGCAACGGCCCCCCGCGGGCGACCTCGTTCATCTCATGGATCCGCGAGTCGATGACCGCAGCCTGATCATCGGCGCTGCTCAGGTCCCGGGTTGCGGCCGCGTAGAGCAATTCAGTGACTGGATCGGCGCCGGCAGCGGCCAACAGCAGCAGGTGGCCGCGCAGGGTCGGCCACGCCGGCTCGCTCGTCAAGCCGTTGAGCATACGGTCGGCGTTCTGGTCGATGTTGGCAACAACCTGTGGCCCGGCGAGGTGTTCGGCGGCGACGTGGAGGGCGTCAAGGTAGCGGGCGGCAGCGGCGCCGAGCCGGACAGCGGGATCCCGTTGTTCGCGCTGCAGGGTGCTGGCCGATCTTGGACTGCCGTCTCGGCCAAGGATTTGCTCCAGCAGCTCGGTCGCCGTCCGAACATGAACATTCTCCGGCTGAATCACTGCGTGCGGGTCTCCGTCGCCGACCACCGAAACATAGATGTGGTTGGCGGCGCGGCCGCGGGTCAGCATCGTATAGAGCTGCTGTCGGGACTCCTCACCGGTCACCACGCCATGCATGGTGTCGGCGGTGACACCTTGCGCAGCGTGCACGGTCGTCGCGTACCCCAATTCGGTAGCGATGCGGACGTAGTCGGCGGACAGGGTGACGATACGGCCGCTCCGTACGTGCTGCACCCTCACAGCGCCGCTGCTTGTGAAGTTGAGGATGGTCCAACGGTCGCCGTTCTTCACCCAGTCGGTTGCGGTGATATGCAGTCTGCGGTCGTTCCTACGGGTGATGATCAAATCGCCGACGCTGGCCCGGTTGCCATCGGCCAACTCAACTTCCTGGCCTGGGTGACCGCCGGCGAGGCGGTGATCGCGGGCGCGTTGGTTGAGCTGCCTGACCAGCTCCCGGGTTGGGGCCAGCATGATCGCGTCCACGCCATGGCTGCGGTCAGCCCGCCACGCTTCGAAGACAGCATCGAGGGTTGTGCTGGGGTCGCCGATGTGGACGCGTCGCTGGTCCAGGTAGAACCCGAGCGCCTCGGGTCTGCCGTCGCGGAGGACGTGGGTCGCGGCAGCCTCGGCCGGGTCGGTGAAGCGGTGCAGCTCACTCAGCCGGACCGCCCCATGGCTGGCTTCGATGTCACGTAGCACGCCGCCGGCGCCGATCGCGGCGAGTTGTTGATCATCACCGACCAGCCGGACACTGCCGCCACGATTGGTGATGAACTGCACGGTGGCGTCTAGCGAGAGGGTGTCGGCCATCCCGGCCTCGTCGATGATCACCAACGTCGACTGGTCGATCCGCTCCGCCCAATCGGGCAGGTCACCATGATCAATGGACCAGGTCAGTTTCGCCAACGTGTCGGCCGGTGCACCGGTGGCGTCCCGGAGCTGCGCCGCAGCGGCGGCCGACGGAGCCAACCCGAGCACCTGGCCGCCGCTGTCACTCCACGCCCGAGCCAGCGTGCACATGGCGGTGGTCTTCCCGGCGCCAGCCGGTGCGATGGCGAGCTGCAGCCGCGCCCCGGAGGTGCACATGGCACGAACCAGCCCGGCCTGTCCAGCATCCAAGGCATTCCCATTGGCGGCTACCTCCAACAGGGCTAGTTCGATGGTGTCGGCATCCACGATCCGTCCGTCGGTGCGGCCTGCGGTCGCGACCAGTTGTTGCTCGGCGGCCAGAATCCGGACGGAGGTGAACAGCTCGGACCCGGCCACCGTGTACACGCTGGCACCGTCGGCCCGGCGCAACGACGCAGGCTCACTAATGCGGTCCTCGATGCAAGTCAGGGCCACTGATCGGGTCCGCAGCACCTCGGCGACGAGCAGCTCCGCCAGCGGCTCAATCTTGTCGGTATCGATTTCAGCAGCCCGGAGGTGGCGTAGGGCTTCGGCGTGGACATGCCAGCTCTGCCAGGTCGAGCGCCGTTCCTCCACTGCCGCCAACACCTTCTCCGCGGTCATCGCCACCCACCCCGCATCCACTGCAGGGCTCGGCGCGGAGCTGGGATTGAGGGTCTTGTTGATCATGGCTTGGACCGCGTCAGGTCCGCCGAGCGTTTCGGCGGCTTGGGCATGCCAGGCGACGCGTTGCTCGGCCAAGCTGCGGGGTTCGTGTTTGGCGTCCCGGGTCTCTAAGGTGGCCTGCTGCGCCAGCTGCAACGCCTCCACCGGTGTCGGTGGTCGACCATGATCACGCTGAAACCGGGCCGCCAATTCGCCCTGCCGGTCCTCGATCAACACCCGCCTACTAGACCAGCGCCGGTTCAACGCCGGGTCGACACTGACAATCTCGCGCACCGGCCGCTTCGCTGGGTCAGTATCGGGACGTTCCGCGAACCGCACCCCCAGCCGGTCGTGGAGGTGATGCTCCAGGGCGGTGTTGTAGGTTTCCGACGCCGCCACAGTCGCCTTGAACAGCACTCGGCCGTCGATGGACAGCCAGCGCCCGTCGAGGGTCTGCACCTTGTTCGCCACAGCAACGTGGGTGTGCAGGTCCGGGTCACCGGCACGGGAGTCCCGGTGGCTGAACGCGGCCGCCACTAAGCCAGTGACATTGACTTGCCGGACCCCGTTCCTGCCCTGCCGGGTAAACAATGCGTGGCGTTCCATGAAGCTCAGCGCATCCCGGACGGCAGCCTGGTGCGCCTGTTCGATCAGTGCCGCGACGCGAGGGTCGGCGACCGCCCACAACGTCGACACCGACTTGACCGGGGAAAACGTCAAGTCATAGCCGGCAACCGTCTGAGTGCGCGGACGCGACCCCTTGGCGATAGTGGCGGCGATCTCGCGGGCGTCTATCGGATCGCGGCCATGCTCTGCTCGGAAGAACTCCCGCGCGACCTCGGTACGAACCCGCGCCCGATCGGTCGCAGAGCCCGACTCGTCTTCCAGCTGTCCGGCCGCAGCCTTCGCCGCGATCCGTTTCGCTACCTCGACTCGGAACGGGCTGACCTCGCCGGAGTACACCTTGAAAGGCAATCCGAGTTGGGTCACTGCCCGGACCTTTGCGTCGGTCAACTCGGCGGCGTCCAGCTGCTCCAACCGTTGGGTTGCGAGGGGATGCAAGCCGGCACCGAACAGGGATCGCATTTGCTCCGCCGTCACCGCATCGCCGGCGTTCAGGCCGTCAATGCCGGCCATGCCAGAGCCGATCCAGGCTCCCGGGCTCTCTCCGCGTTCGGTGTAGTAGGAGGCCAGCCCGACATGACCCTTGCCGGTGGAATCCAACGCCGCGACCTGCCGGGTCAGATAGTCGTACCCCGACCCGGCACTGAGCTTGTGAATGCTCATCGTCACATCCACCAAAGGCGAATCGGGTCCGCCACGCGGTCAGCCAGGTGGGGTACGAACCGACGATGCAAAAAGGTGTGTCGGGCATCGAACTTCAGATTTCGTCAGGGGGTACGCGTGACGGTCTCCATTAGAGCCAAGTGGGCGCCCCAAGAGGACGTCTGACTCAGGTGGATCGTGGGACGGACTCCAAGTTGATAGGCCGAGCGAGTCAGGCTGACGGGGCGGAGATTCGACTGTCTGCGAGCGCGGAATGCCACTTGTGTTGAGATACGGGACGTAGCGCGCCCAATGCTTGTTTCCTGGATTGAACGGCCGCCACCTCGGGTCGGCTTGATTCACGGTGAACCTGCGACTGAGCAACGACTTGCGGCATTAGCCAATGCGGCTTGTCCCCCATGGCTGTGGAGATGAGGTCGGCGGATTTGTGACCGAGTGAGGGACCCACTGTGTCCGCAGCTGCCCCGCGGGTCTCACACGACTCACAGGGAGCCGTCCGCAGGGCACCGTCCAAGCGAACCGCCTGCCCGCCCGGGGGCGCCAATCGCCACTCGGGTCTCGTATCGTGCGCAAGTGACTGTAGGCCGGTTCAACTTGGGAGAAGACGCTGAATGTTTCTTGAGCGCCTCACGCTGATCAACTTCCAGTGCTTCGGACCCGAGCCGACCACAATCCGTTTCGACACTCAGTTGACTGCGATGCTCGGCGGGAACGCGGCCGGGAAAACTGCCGCCTGCCAGGCGCTCTCGCGCCTGTTCAGTGTCGTCGGTGACCAGCGCCAGATCCGTGTCGAAGACTTCCACGTCCCAGACGATGAGGAAGAAGCACCCGCGACCAGGGCCCTGAGCATCGAAGCAGTCTTCGCGTTCCCCGAGCTCGCGGACGACGGCGCTGACGCCTCACGCAGTGTGCCGGAGTTCTTCGCGCAGATGACGGCGGACGATGACGGACAGCTCAAGCTCCGCATCGTCCTTGAAGCTTCCTGGTCGGCCGAAGGCCCTGTGAACGGAACTATCGAAGACAGCCGCCGTGTCGTCTACACCTTCGATGAGGAGTACGGCGAAAAATGGCTCGAGCTGAGCGCCTCGGACCGCAACCGCATTCAGATGGTGTACGTGCCCGCAACCCGGGACGGAGCCCGCCAGGTCAACGCCTTCCTGCGCGGGCGGGTCTGGCGCGCTAGCCAGTGGTCCGACCCGTTTCGCGAGCACGTCGGCGGTGCGGCCGACGAGCTCTCGGAGAAGTTCAAGGGCGAAGCGGTCGTCGAGACCGTGACCAAGGCGATCTCCACTAGGTGGCAAGAGCTCCATCACATGAACTCCGAGCAGAATCCGATGTTCGAGCCCATCAACCGTGACGTGAGCGTCCTCGTCACGAACGCCGAGATGCACTTCGAGCCTTCGCCGACCGGACGAACACGGCCCGCCAGGGAGTTGAGCGACGGCCAGCAGTCCCTGCTCCACATGGCGCTGACCGCAGCCACGTTGGACATTGAAGACGCGATCGCGGCGGGCGACCACGACGACAAGTTCGACCTCACCGCAACGGCCCTGCCATCCCTGACCCTCCTGGCACTCGAGGAGCCGGAGAACAATCTGGCGCCGTTCTTCCTCTCCCGTGTGGTCCAGCAACTCCTCGACGTGACCCAAACCGGCCGCGCCCAGACTCTGATCTGCAGCCACTCCGCCAGCGTTCTATCCCGCGTCCCGCCCGAGCAGGTCCGGCACTTCCGTCTCGACGAGGCAACCAAGACCACCCAAGTGCGCGAGATCGCCCTGCCGGACGACTTCACGGAGGCGGGCAAGTACATCCGCGAGGCGGTTCGTGCTCATCCCGAGCTGTACTTCGCCCGCTTCGTCGTCCTCGGCGAAGGCGATTCCGAAGCACTCGTCCTGCCGAAGCTCGCCGCAGCTAGAGGCCTGCACATCGACCAGTCGTTCGCTGCCGTTGTTCCGCTAGGTGGCCGGCACACCAACCACTTCTGGCGCCTCCTTACTCAGCTCGGCATCCCATACGCCACGCTTCTCGACCTCGACTGGGGGCGAAGCGGGGGAGGTGAAGGACGCGTCCGTGATGCCTGCACCCGGTTGCTCCAGGTCGGTCTCACTCCGTTCGACGGATCCGAGGAGATCGACGGTTTCAACTCGACCGACGACATCGACGACCTCGACAGCGCTCAGCTGGTGGCTTGGCTGAACCACCTGGAGAAGTGGGACATCTACTTCTCCGCCCCGCTCGACCTCGACATGCTCCTTCTGACGAAGTTCAAGTCGGCCTACACCGACCACCTCGAAGATGGACAGAAGGGGCCCAGTAGCCAGGGAGACCCGCGCGACGCGGTCCTCGGTGAACCCGGCGTGCGACCTGACCTGTCGTACTGGACGGAGGACCAGAGGACCGACGATCTGCGCTGGTACCGGTACCTGTTCCTCACCCACTCCAAGCCCAGCACCCACCTGCGTGCCCTTTCCTATGCCTCTGCGGCCGACTTAGCCAAGGTCGGGGATCGCCTCTCCCGACTTCTGGACCGGATCGCCGAGGCGGTCACTCCGACATGAGGACTGAGCCCGCTGACTGGCGTCCACGTGACATCGAGAACCTTGAACCCGCGGCCTGGGATGCGTTGCGTGCCGGCACCCTCTCGGTCACCGCGGGACCAGGCGCCGGGAAATCCGAGTTCCTTGCACAGCGCGCCAGCTACCTTCTCGAGACCGGCCTGTGCCGTCCTCCCCGGCAGATCCTCGCGATCTCATTCAAGCGGGACGCAG
>DATLQP010000328.1:0-2466 GCA_035535155.1 Propionibacteriaceae bacterium | reverse complement strand
ATGGCACCGCTGCCCTGGGCGGCGCTCGGCGCGGTGGTCTTCTACGCGGCGGGCAAGCTCGTGTCGATCCCGGAGTTCCGGCGGCTGTGGCGGTTTCGCCGGCGCGAGTTCATGCTGGGCGTTATCACTCTGGTCGGGACGGTCGTCATCGGCATCCTGCAGGGGGTCGTATTGGCTATCGCGCTCAGCCTGCTGGAGATGCTGTACCGTCTGGTGCGCCCACACGAGGGCGTCCTGGGACGGGTGCCGGGCGTCGCCGGTATGCACGATGTGGCCGACTACCCCGACGCGCGGACGATCCCGGGGTGCATCTTCTATCGCTATGACGCTCCGCTGTTCTTCGCCAACATCGACGACCTGCGCGAGCGGGTAGGCAAGCTCATAGCCATAGAGAACGAGGCCTACCCGGACTCCCCGGTGCGGTGGCTCGTGCTCAACGTCGAGGCCAACGTCGAGCTCGACATAACCGCGGCCGATGGCCTGCGAGAGCTGGCCCGAGAGCTCGCCGATCGCGGCATCCAGCTGGGCCTGGCTCGCGTTAAGAACGACGTGTACCAGCCGCTGGAGCGCGCCGGGGTCATCGACGTCATCGGCAAAGAGATGCTCTTTGCCACGCTGCCCGTCGCCGAGCAGAGCTACCTGCACTGGGCCCTGGCTCACGAGCCAGCGCAACCCACCGAAACGCCCGTGCAGGCGATCGAGGACGAACCCGCCGGCAGCTCGCTGCCCTGGCACCGGCCCGAGTCGGACGATGAGCCGGCCGAAGGGCGTGATCCCGACCGCGGCCACTGACCACCGTCCTCGTTGCCGCGTAACAACCGTCATGTGAGCAAAGCTCCGCGGGCGCGAAGCGGGATTAGGGGGTTGATCAGGATGCGGCATCGTAGGCGTCGCGCAGCCACCTCGCGACCTCGTCGTCGACTTGGTCGGGATCCCTGACTTCGAGGTGATGCATCCAGACCTTCGGCGACGGATGCACCACCGACTTAAAGCGCTTGGATGACGCGCCACGGCGGCAGGGGCACGGTCCGCCGCCCGGCCGCCGCCTTCGGATACAGCTTGACGAGGTGTTCCGCTGACCTCGATGACGGTTCGGATGACGAGGAGGCGGGCGCCGGGCAGGTCAAGCGCATCGGCGCGGAGGCCAACCGCCTCGCCCATCGCAGCCCTGCGCCGGCCGCGGTTGCGACGAGTGCGCGGTGGCGGGGGTGGGACGGCCGGGAGCAGTCGGGTCCGGAGATTGCCGACGCTGCATGTTCGACGCCTTTCTCGACGCACGCCACCGGGGCCCCGCCCGCGCCGAGGTCCCGCATCCGCATCCGGCCGCACCAACGGCTTCGGCCGACTTCCCAGCAGATCGTCCGCAATGCCGCGTGGCTTACCACGATGACCGACCCTGATCGCTGAGCGTCGCCGGGCCGAGCCTGCGGCGCGCAGCGGCACCGGCTGCGCGGAGTAGCAGCGGCAACACCAGCTCGCCGGGAGGCCCGGTTTCGACTCGGAGTGTCGAAAGTCTGTAGTCGAGTCGCTCGAGCGAACTGAGGTCTTCCCGGATGGGTCTGTCCCGAAACCCTCTGTGAGGATCGCTTCTCGAGCGTCGGTGGTGTGGTGGCACCGGGACTTCTTGCACCAGCATGATCCCGCAGTCAATGTAGTCTGTTGATCATGGCTTGAGGCAGGTTGGCTTTGGTCATCACGCCCCAGTCTCGATAGTTGATCAAGGAATAGATGATCATGATCCCTTCGCAAGAGAGTTACGAGGGTTGGCGACGCAGATCCCGCCAGACATGGCGACAGCTGTCGCCCATCCACTCTCTCGGGAGTTTGAAGTCACGTGACATCGAGGAGTTGATCATGGTCCGTCAGTGCGATGTGTGTTCGGCGAACTACTTTGCAAGGCGCCGAAATTCCCGCTATTGCCCCGACCGATGCCGCAAAGAGCGCAACGGAGCGGTGTCCCGCTCACCGGTCTACCAGGTCCCGCAGCACGTCGACGCTGGCGGACCGCGGATCCGGGTCTACGGCACCATGGAGTACGGCGGCTGAGGATCCGGCACAAGGGGCGTTGACGCCCTCAGTCAGCGGTTTCTTCTGTCGAGCCTTCGGTCGACCGGGCCGATGGGTTCGCATCCGCGATCGCTGGACAGGGCCCAACCCCTGGTCACGAGCAAATCTCGGCCCTGACCGGTGTTCATCGCCGCAATCACAGAGGCCAGCTGCTCGATCTTGCGATCACGCAGCTGCGGAGTCCAGCCGGCAATGTCGTTCTTGATCGCGCGGAACACCTTGTCGGTGCGCCGTCCCAGCGCAACCGCATTCTCCTCGGAGGTTCTCCAGGTTCCACCATGCGAATGTGATAACTCCGCAGCACTGCGCCGCTCACTTCCTCCCATGATCTTTGCCGGCTTCGAACAATCACAAGATCTCGCACCAGCAAGCTTTGCCGCCCGCCGGGGCGGACGTATG